>NZ_AP026801.1:1285000-1620000 GCF_033095965.1 Xylocopilactobacillus apis | reverse complement strand
TAGAATATTTTCCCTTTGTAAAAATTCTTAAAAGATTATAATTGGTAAATTCTTTATATCTTCTAACAGCTTCAAGATCTTGAGGATTAGGACTAGCTGGGTAAACTTCTTGAAATGCCAGCATACCCCCAATCAACAAATCAGAGTAATTTTCATGAATATAATTAGCAACTTTTGCATGTGCTAAAGCAATATTATGTTGAATTTGGTATAAATCGCGAATGGTTTGTTTTCCGTTTAGATAACCGCTGCATTTAAAGGCTTCATTAATGCTGTAAAGATTCTGTTCATTAAACGTGATCCAATATTTAACTTGATTACCAAATTCTTCGACCATTTTTTTACTGAAATCAACAAAGTGTTCGACAACATCTTTGTTAATAAAACCGTTGTAGTGCTCAGCTTGATAAAGCGGCATATCAAAGTGATATAAACAAATCATAGGCTGAATTTTACTTTTCAAGAGTTCGTTTATTAGATCGTGATAAAATTGGATCCCTTCAGGATTAAATTCCCCTTCACCTTTTGGCTGGACACGACTCCATGAAATTTGAAAACGATAAAAGTTCATTCCTAAGTCTTTCATTAACGAGATATCTTCTGGATAGCGATGATATTCGTCAATTGCTACTTTCCAATCTGAAGAATTTTTTTCAGCAGGACGATTATCATAAACGGAAGGCCCCTTTCCGCCTTCATTATAAGCTCCTTCAGTTTGCATACTGGAAGTAGAATTCCCCCAAAAAAAATTTGGATTCAAAACAGTCATAATTTTCTCCTTGTTCAATTTACATATAAAAGAATATACATTTATAATAAAAAGTAAATACATTTAAAAGAAAACAAACGAAATTTCTTTTATAATAGATGTAAATTAAATTAAAAGTGATTATAAAAATGTTGAAATATCGCGAAATCGAAAATATTTTAAAGAAACGGATTCAAAATGAGACTTATCCAGCAGGATCCCTTTTTCCAAAACAAAATGATTTGGCTAAAGAGTTTAACACTAGCCGCGTGACCATCCGTAAAGCGCTGGATCATTTAATTCAAATCGGTTTAATTTATCCTCAAAGAGGAGCGGGTACTTTTGTGCGCTCTACGGCTAATGAACTTTCCCATTTTGAAACAGATGTGGATCAATATATTGGAACTACCAAACTCTTGGGAGATAAACACCTTGTTGAAAGTAAAGTTATCAATTTTGAAATTCGTTATCCTTCTGAAAAAGAAATTGCAGCTTTGACAATCGAAACTGGAGATCTAATTTACGATATTAAGCGGTTAAGAATCGTAGATCATGATCCTTATGCACTTGAATACACCATTATGCCAGTTAATATTATTCCTAAAATTGATAAAACAATTTTAGGAGGTTCGGTTTATGCTTATATTGAAGAGGTTTTACGGCAAAAAATCGGATCAGCTTATCGTCGAATTAGTGCAGCTAAACCAACTGAAGATGACAAAAAGTATTTATCATGTAAATCTGATGATCCTGTCCTAAAAGTAAATCAAATTGTTTCGTTAGAATCCAACATTCCGTTTGAGTTTTCAGAAACTCATCATCGATTTGATAAAGAAAGTATTTCCGTTTATCTTCCAGGAAATCGTCGTTAATTAAAAGAAAAGCTCTATTTGACAGCGCATTCAGGGTTTGTTATAGTGAAATACGTCTTAAGCAGGTGTTATCTATTTTGAGCATGACTGCCCGGATATTTTGAAATGATGGGCTAAATGATGCTAATTCAAAGAATATTGAATAATAATGCAGTGATTGCCCAGAAGCCACACAATCAGATTGTGTTGGTTTTAGGAGCTGGAACCGGTTACAGAAAGAGTATCGGTGAAGAAGTAGATGATAATCTAGTTGAAAAAGTGCTAGAAATTCACGATCCTGATACTTTTAATCGATTTACTGATCTAGTAATTAAAGTTCCGGAAGCGGAAATCACTGTTTCCGAAAAAGTTATTAATTTTGCCAAAATTAAGTTGGGTAAGAAATTAAGCGAAGTAATTTACGTTGATCTAACCGATCATATTCATTCGACCATCGAACGCCACAATGAAAATTTAGTTTTACGTAATTCTCTGAAATGGGATATTGCGCGTCTTTATCCAGATGAATATGAAGTTGGCCAAAAGGCTCTGCAGATTATTCAAAAGGATATAGGGATTAAGTTAGTTGATGATGAAGCAGCTTTTATTGCGTTGCATTTTATTAATGCGGAATCAGGTAATGATTTAGCTGATGATATTGTTAAAATTGTGCGGGAAGTTGAACAGATTGTTAAAGATTATTTTCACACAGAACTAGATGAAAATTCTTTAAGTTATTACCGCTTTGTTACTCACTTAAAATTTTTTGCGCAGCGTTGTTTATTAAAGCAACATTATGATGATGAAGATGAGGCATTGCTGGAAATTATCCAGCAGAAGTACGCTAAGTCGTATAGCTGTGCTCAAAAAATTCAGGCGTTTATTAGTAACAAATATCGTTATCGGATTAATAATACAGAAGTTTTATACTTGACTGTTCACATTAATCGATTAGTTAAAAATTTATACTAGGGTGTTATCAAAAGAGCATGACCTAAACAGAATTTCTGTTTAGGTTTTTTTAGTTGATAGGAGAAGAAATGGATTATAAAAAATCAGCACAAGAAATCTTTAAGGCAGTTGGGGAAGATTCCAATATTAGTTCGTTAACTCACTGTATGACAAGATTAAGATTTAGATTAAAAGATGAATCTAAAGTTAAAGATGATGAAGTAAAACAAATTCCTGGGGTTGTTGGGATCAATCATCAGTCAGGACAATACCAAATTATTATCGGAAATGATGTTTCCGAGTACTATAAAGAATTGAAAAAATTGACTAATTTAGATGAACAAGCATCAACGGACCCGGGGGCGAAAAAAGAAAACTGGTTTAATCGGTTTGCTAATTTTATTTCGTCTTGTATGTCACCGCTAATTCCTGCCTTAATCGGCGGCGGAATGATCAAAGTCATCTTAATATTATTACCGCTTTTGGGATGGCTGAGTGAAAAAAGTTCGACCTATGCGTTTTTAAATATCTTCGGAGATGCACCATTCTACTTTTTACCGGTTATGCTGGCGTTCACCAGTGCTAAGTATTTTAATGTTTCACCAATGTTAGCCGTAACGGTTGCAGGTATAATGATTCATCCTAATTTTTCAGCAATGGTTACAGCAGGGAAACCTGTATCTTTAATGGGATTGCCAGTCACATTAGCTACATATTCTTCGTCAGTTATTCCAATTCTTTTAATGGTTTGGCTGATGAAATATCTGGAAGCAGGAATTGACAAAATTTGTCCGGCATCAATGAAGAGTATCTTGAAGCCATTATTAATGGTTTTCATTTCAGGCACTTTAGCATTGGTTGTGGTTGGACCGATTGGAACTTATGCTGGAAAGCTTTTATCTGATATTATCTTATTCATTCAAAGTAAAGCTAGTTGGCTCGCAATGCCGTTGATGGCAGCATTCATGCCTTTAATCGTTATGACTGGAATGCATTGGGCATTTTCACCAATTTTCTTAGCAGCTTCCGTTGCAACACCTGATTCATTAATATTACCTGCAATGTTAGCAGCTAATATTGCTCAAGGGGCAGCTAGTTTAGCAGTTGCTTTTAAAACTAAGAACAAAAATACAAAACAAGTGGCAACAGCTGCAAGTATTTCGGCACTTGTGGCAGGAGTTACTGAACCATCTCTTTACGGTATAACTTTGAAATACAAAAGGCCGCTATATGCTGCAATGGTCTCGGGTGGTATTACGGGACTATTTATGGGAATTGTTAATTTAAAATCTTACGCCTTTGCGGTACCGTCGATTGTGTCCTTGCCACAGTTCGTTAGTAAAACTAATAGCAGCAATTTAATTAATGCAATAATTGTACTGGTTGCATCATTTATAATCACATTTGTTCTGACTCTTATTTTTGGTTTTGATGATGATCCAGAAAGTGCGTCAACTCCGACGGTTGATTCAAAAAAAGAAGCCTTACCAACGGCTACAACAAAAATTTATGCACCGCTTACAGGTGATTTAGTAAATTTAACGGAAGTTTCTGACCAAACTTTTTCAAAGAAACTTTTAGGTGACGGAGTTGCGATAGTTCCTAATAACGGAAAAGTCGTAGCACCTTTTGATGGTGAAGTCGTTACAGTTTTTCCTACGAAACATGCGATTGGGTTAAAAAGTGATACTGGCGTTGAGTTATTAATCCATATTGGACTTGATACAGTTAATTTAGAAGGAAAACCTTTTACATCTCATATTAAAGATGGAGATCGGGTGAAAAAGGGTCAGCTATTGATGGATGTAGATTTAGAGGCAATTAAAAAAGCAGGTTATGAGGTCACTACACCAATCGTTATCACAAATACAGGCGATTTTAGTGAAATAACACTGCTTGATGAGAAACCGGTCTCAGATGATATAGTATTAATGTATACAATTAAATAACTAACGGAGGTAAATAATGGGAAAAGAATTTCCTAAAGATTTTTTATGGGGTGGTGCGACAGCGGCAAATCAGTTGGAAGGCGCTTATCAAGAAGGCGGCAAAGGATTATCTTTGCCGGATGTTTTGCCTGGCGGTAAAGAAAGAATGGACGTCGTAAATAGTCCTGATTTTGATTTTAAAGTTCATGAAGACAAATATTTTTATCCAAATCATATTGGCATCGATCATTATCATCATTTTAAAGAAGATATCGCATTATTTGCAGAAATGGGATTTAAGTGCTATCGCTTTTCAATTGCGTGGTCTCGAATTTTTCCAAATGGTGATGAGGAACAGCCAAATGAAGCAGGATTGAAATTTTATGATGAGATGATTGATGAATGTATCAAACATCACATTGAGCCAGTTGTTACAATTTCACATTATGAATTACCTTTAAACTTGATTACTAAATACGGCAGTTGGAAAAGCAAGAAATTAATTGAATTTTTTGAAAGATATGCGCAAGTTGTTCTTAATCGTTATCATGATCGGGTTAAATATTGGATGACATTTAACGAAATTAATAGTGCTGCTCATTTTCCAATCATGAGTCAAGGACTGACCAATGCTAATGGCGGGGCAGATAAGAAGAATATCTATCAAGCATGGCATAATCAATTTGTTGCAAGTTCAAAAGCAGTTAAAATTGGACACGAAATTGATCCAAACTTACAAATTGGCTGTATGATTTTATATGCAACAACTTACAGCTATGACTCAAATCCAGTCAATCAAATGGCAGCTTTAAAAGCTAATCAAGAAAATAATTTCTTCTGTGCCGATGTTCAGGTTCGCGGTCATTATCCAGCTTACACAAAGAGTCTTCTTGCTAAATATAATATTAAGCCAGAAGACATCGACTACACGCAGGAAGAGCTAGATTTATTGGCTAAATATCCAGTTGATTACATTGGTTTTAGCTATTATATGTCGACAGTTGAAGAGGTTACCAGAAATGATCTTAATAGTTCTAAGGGAAATTTAATTGGCGGTGTCACTAATCCTTTCTTGAAATCAAGTGATTGGGGCTGGCAGATTGATCCTGAAGGATTAAGAATTGCTTTAAATGAATTATCAGATCGTTATCAAAAACCACTCTTTATTGTAGAGAATGGTTTAGGAGCTTTTGATAAGCCGGATGATAATCACTATGTAGCTGATGATTATCGAATTGATTATTTACGTGAACATATTAAAGCGATTAGTGAAGCTATCGATGATGGTGCTGATGTAATGGGATATACTCCTTGGGGCTGTATTGACCTTGTTAGTGCTTCAACCGGTGAAATGTCCAAGCGTTATGGATTTATCTATGTTGACGAAGACGATCATTGCGAAGGAACATTTAAGCGTTATAAGAAACAATCTTTTGATTGGTATAAGAAAGTCATCGCTTCAAACGGAGCTGATTTAGATTAAAAAATATTTTTGAGAAAGTCATCAACCTTTTTTAGGGGTTGGTGATTTTTTTTGCAAATTAATTTAACCGATGGTGTTGTTTTAAATTTTTTCAAAAAAATACCTCTGTTCTAATCAGAGAACAAAGGCATTTCCGTAGTAGGCTCCGTAGAGTATCTACCGCTCTTCTTTATGAATTCTAAATATTAGTTTTGTTTTAGTCAATAAATTTTACCATTTATTAAAACTGAGAGATTTTTAAGAGTTCAGTATTTTGTACTTTTTCTATAATTATCTATTTACAGGTGTTAAAATAGCTTCATTGTGTTTAAAGAGGATTGAAGTATGGATAAAAATAAAGCTGATTTATGGCAAGGCAAATGGATTAGTTCGCCTAAAGCAATAGTAAGTGAAGAGCCAGAATTTACACTTGAAGAAATGTTTTCTGGCCAGTTGAAACCGCAATTGCCTGTCGATGAACGGCTACACCCAGTTGTTTATTTCAAAAAAATATTTGAATTAACCCAACCGGTGAAAAAAGCAAATCTTGAAATTACAGCGCAAGGCATTTATCAAGCTTTTATTAACGGCAGAAAAGTGACTGAAGCAGTATTTACGCCGGATTATACCGACTATCATGACTTTTTACAGTATCAAACTTTCGATGTTAGAGATCAATTGATTGAAGGGAATAATAGTTTATGTGTGGAAGTTGCTGATGGTTGGTATGCAGGAAGAATTAGCGTTCAGGGAGGCAGCTGCCAATTTGGTAATCAACTTGCTCTATTAGCTGATTTAAAGATTGAGCTGCAGGACGGCAGTAAATTAGTGATCGGTACTGATAACACCTTTTCAACTGGCGATGGAAAACATCGATATGCAGATATTGACATTGGAGAAAAGCAAGATTTACGTTTAGATGATGAGTGGCTGAAAAACAATCAAGATTTTTCAGAATCAGCAGTTGAAATTACAGCTGATTATAGTCGTCTTTCTGCTCAAGAAGGTCCGTTAGTTTTTCGTAATCAAGCTCTCAGCAGCCAAAAAATCTGGGAGGAGGAAGCTGAATTAGTCGTTGACTTTGGACAAGTTATAGCTGGACGAGTTCGGCTAACTGCGGTTTTTCCACAAAATAAAGAAGTAGTCATTAAACATAGTGAAGTTTTGGATGAAAATGGAAAATTCTTCCAAAATATTATTGGCCGCAATAAAGATCAAACTGATATTTTTATTGGGAATGGGAAAGAAGAGACCGTTGAGCCTGATTTTACCTTCCACGGATTTCGCTATGTTAAAATTTCTGGTTTAAAAAGATCCAATTTAACAAAAATTGAGGCAATCCCAATTTATTCCAATATGTCAGAAACAGGGTGGATTGAAACAAGTAATTCTAAAATTAATCAGCTGTTATCTAACATTAAATGGAGTCAAAGGGGCAACATGCTTTCAATTCCGACTGATTGTCCTCAAAGAGAACGCGTTGGATGGACGGGAGATATGCAGGTGTTTGCTCCTGCTTCAACTTTCTACCTGAATACTAATCAGTTTATTAAACGCTGGTTAAAAAATGTTCGAATCGATCAAAGATCAAACGGTGAAATTATCGATTATTCACCGGCACCCAAAGATGCTGCTAAAAGCGTTGAATTTACAGGGTCATATTCTTCAGCTGGCTGGGGAGATGCAATTATTATGGTTCCTTGGACTCTTTATCAGCGTTT
The DNA here is from genome assembly GCF_033095965.1 of Xylocopilactobacillus apis. Lineage (NCBI taxonomy): Bacteria > Bacillati > Bacillota > Bacilli > Lactobacillales > Lactobacillaceae > Xylocopilactobacillus > Xylocopilactobacillus apis. Next base: position 1,612,339 of record NZ_AP026801.1, on the reverse strand, counting down.
TGACGATAAAGAAGCTTTAGCAGAAAACTATGATTCAATGGTTAAGTGGTTTAACTTTTCTAAAGAGAGTGCTGCCGGGGATAAAACCGATGACCGCAAATATTTATGGGATACCAAATTTCATTATGGAGATTGGATGTTGCCAAGTTTGATGATGGAGTCCGGCGGTAATCCAATGGCGACTTCAAAAGCGACGAAAGAGTTAGTTGCAACAACTTTTTTAAAGCATAGTAGTGAGTTAATGGCTGAAATTTCTGATCTTTTGGGACATGACAGCACAGCGTACCGGCAATATGCAGACAAAGTAAAAGCAGCATTTATCAAATATTACATTACTGAGGATTCTAGACTAGTAAGTGATTATCAGGGCTGCTATGTCTTGGCACTTGCTTTTGATATGGTACCTGCTGAAAAAAAACCTGAATTGGTTGAGCGTTTGGTGCAAAAAATTCACGATAATGGTGATTGTCTTGATACAGGATTTCTTGCCACTCCATACTTGTTGGATGTTTTAACTGACAATGGCGAAACGGAGTTAGCTGCTGAACTATTTTTACAGGCAAAATGTCCATCATGGATGTATGAAGTTGATCAGGGAGCAACCACAATATGGGAAACGTGGTCAGGAATTCAGCCGGATGGAAAAGTTGGTCAGTTTTCGTTTAATCATTATTCAATGGGCTGTGTTTTAGATTGGTTTGTGCGCAAAGTTATTGGCATGAATTCTACTAAACCAGGATTTAAAGAAATTAAAATTTTTCCGCAAGTTCAAGTTTGCGATCAACTAAAAAGCATCTTTGATTCGCCAAATGGTTTAATTAAAGTTGAAATCAATTATCAAAATCGATTTGACCTGACAGTAAGTCTGCCTGAAAAAATGAAGGCAATTATTTGTTTACCTTACAAAAATGAAGAAATGAAAAAAGAAATCATGCACAAATATTCAATGGGCGTATTAAATTCTGCTTCTAAATGTGTAGAGGTTGCAGTTGAAGCAGGCAAGTATCATTTTGCATACTAAAATTTGATAACCGAAGCTAATAATAGTATTTTAAAAATTACTACTTTTGTGCGAATTATTAGTAATATGTTTTATTGGATGTATTTTTAACATATTTGACCTAAAATGAATGAGAACCTTTAGGGGGATATTTTATTTTGGAGGTAGAAAATGTTTTCTTTTTTAAAGCCGGCTGCTGATGCGAAGGAAAAAGTGCCGGCTGATAAGGTTAAAAGTACATATACGAAGTACCAAATTGGTGCTTTTATTGCAATTCTTGTTGGTTACAGCGGGTATTACGTTGTACGACAGGTTTTTACCGTTGAGCAGCAGGACATAATGCACGTTTATCATTTTTCAACATCTCAATTTGGGGTAATCCTTTCGTGTTTTGGAATTGGTTATGGGATTTCGAAGTTATTTATGGGTGCATTCAGTGATAAAAGCGATAGTAATCGTTATCTAGCAACTGGATTAATTGTTTCATCAATTTTAAATTTTCTTTTTGGGACAACACGTAACTTTTTCGTTATTTGTCTTCTAATGATAGTAATGGCAGCAGCTCAAGGAATGGGAGCAGCGGCTTGTCAAAGAATTATTCAATTATGGTGGGGTAAGACACGGCGTGGTTTCGTTTATGCGGTATGGAATACGTCAAAAAGTTTTGGATCGTTAATTTGTGTTTCGGCAATCCAGTTAGCTGCTTTTCTTTTTTCACATTCAATTTCGATGGTATTTTTTACTACAGGAATTATCGGAATTTTTATGGGAGTAATTGTTTTAATATTTGGTAATGATCGTCCGGCAGCTGTAGGGCTACCAAGTATTAGTGAATACACGGGGGATGAAGTCGTACTTGATAGTGGTAAAAAAACTAACGAAGAGTTAACCGATTTAAATGTAGTTCAAATTTTAGTGCGTTATATTTTAAAAGATAAATTAGTTTGGGCTGTAACTCTGACTTCAATGTTTTTGTATTTGGTTCATTATGGGGTTATTAGCTGGATTCCTAGTTATTTGATTCAATTTAAAGGATTTAGTCCAACATTTGCAAAATGGTTAGTGGGAATTTTTGATTTAGCAGCAATTCCAGGAATCATACTAGGTGGATTTTTGTCCGACATTTTTAAAAATCGACGGGCAGCCGTCTGTGCGGTCGGTGTTGTAGGTGTTATCTTATGCCTAATCTCATATCTGGTAAGCAATAATCACGCTGTATTGGTAGTGACGTTAATCCTTTTAAGTAACTTTATGGTGGCGCCAATTAATTTAGTTGGTTTAATTATCAATGAAGTAGTACCAAAATTTGCCGTTAGGACCTCTACTGGTTTTATGGGATTCTTTCAGTATATTGTTGGTGAAACAGCTGCAACAGCAATGATTGGTTTTTTAGTTGAAAAATTTGGCTGGGGGATGAACATCACAGTACTTTTCGTGGCAGCCGGTTTTGCTTTATTACTTTTGCTTTATATTATGTCTACAGAGAAGAAACTGGAAAAGGCATGATAATGGTTAATAATAAAAGGAATGGTGAATTAGTGATGTCAAAGAATAATGAATCCTTACAAGAGACTTTGAGAGTGATGACAAATTCTTATTTGTTTTCGAAAATAAAACGTGGTGACGAACAATTTAAATCAGGTAACTATAAAGTTCATGATTTAGAAGAAGAATGATTCAGCTCGCGATCATTATTAAAAAGCACTTTCTGGTGCTTTTTTATTTGATATGATTTAACTAAATAAGAAAAGGAGAGTTACCAATGTTATTGCTTAGTAAATCTGATATCCAAAAATTTTATAGCCTTAAAGAATGTATGAGTGCAGTAGAAAAGGCTTTTGAACTTTTTTCAGCTGGTGAAGTTGAAGTACCTTTGAGAACTCAAATAGTGAAGCATGATCAAAAAAGTAGTTTTTTGTGCATGCCAGCTTTTTGCGAGAAAAAAGAAGCATCTTGTGTAAAAATTTTAAACATGTTTCCGGATAATATTAAACAAAATCTTCCTTCGATTAATGCGCAAGTTTTAAATATTGATGCAAATACAGGGGTTATTAACTGTATTATGGACGGTAATTATGTCACCCAGCTAAGAACAGGAGCTGCAAGCGGTGTTGCTTTAAAATACTTAGCCAATGAGAATTGCCAGATTGGAGCATTAATTGGGACCGGTGGACAGGCTGCCGCGCAATTAGAAGCAATGCTAATCGCCAGAAAATTAGATGAAGTCAGAGTTAGTGATATCAATTATGATCGAGCGAAAGATTTTGCTGCCAAAATGAATGAACAATTGGCTGAATATGGCTCAAAAATTGTTGCAGCAAAAGATCCTAATGAAGCAATTGAAGATGCTGATGTGATTATTTCTGTTACTACTTCCAAAAATCCTGTTTACGATGGCAATAAAATTAAAGCTGGGGCTACGATTTGTGGGGTTGGATCATATCAGCCGCAAATGGAAGAGACGCCAGTAGAATTATTAAAGCGCTCTTCCAAAATTTATTTTGATTCAAAAAGTGCAGTCTTAGCCGAATCAGGTGATATCTTGATACCTTTAAAAAATAAAGAAATTAAAGAAGATCGTTTCACCGGTGAACTAGGTCAGGTAATTAACGGCAGTTTAAGAGGACGCGAATCCGAAGACGAAATCATCTTTTTTGAAACGGTAGGAATTGCCGCACAAGATTTAATGACAGCCAAGTCGATTTTTGAAAAATCACAAGCAAGTAATTTAGGTACGAATTGGTAACTTAAACTTAAAAAAATATTTCAAAATTTATAAATTTAATAAATTAAGCGATTCAATTTTTGAAAAGAATTATTACAAAAATTGAATCGCTTTTTTATAATGCCTGTGGTTACTGGATTTATACCGTACTGTTTAAATATACAGTAACAAGAAAAAAAAAAAAAAACAATCTTTTTTCGCCGTGATGATATAATCTCTTCAGAAGATAATTTTTATTAAATGAATGATTTTTTAGTTAAGGAGCTGTGAAGTGGATTTGAAATCAAAAAAAAGAAACCGCCGAATTAAGAAAATATTTCTTTGGCAAATTCTAATTTTAATGATTATTCTGTCTTTATTTGAAATTCATCAAAATATGAAAACTAAAGCAGACAATCCGAGCACAGATCTTAGTTCAACAAGCTTAACTGCCAAGTCATCTCCAGTTCAAAGTGAGAGCAAAGGGGTCTCAGATCAAGCAATAAGTCTTGATCAGAAGAACTATTATCCCGGCCAAAAAGTAATTACAGGAGCGATTAAAAATCCGTCTGCCCAGCACTTAACAATAACTTATCAAGATCAAAACGGACAAAAACACGACAATGTTCCTTTAACGATCCAGTTAAAAAGCAATTTAAATCAGCAGAGCTTAAGAACTCGTGATATTGATGAAACTGAATTTCAAGCTCAATTGCCAGCAGATCTGAAAGTTAGCAGTCAACCAGTTACGATTACAGCACAAGATCAAATCGGAGCAAAGAAAGAATTTATTCTCCAACCTCGTGATAGTTGGTGGGAAGTAGTTGGTGGAGTACTAACTATTCATCCACATGATTTAAATGCTGATAGAGATGCTTATATCTATAATTGGCCATGGACTAACAATTCGAGTATTAAGAAATTAGTAGTTGAACCAGGAGTTACTGGTTCTGGTTCAATTAAAAATGTATTTGGGGACTTGGTAAATATGACTTCAATTGAAGGATTAACTAATCTTGATACAAGTCAAGTTACTGATATGAGTCGGATGTTTAGATTTTGTCAAACATTAAATGCTACTCTTGACTTGAGTGGTTTTGACACAAGCAAAGTAACTGATATGAGTCAAATGTTTTATGGTGCACCATTGGGGGTGGTTTTATTGGTTTGGATCACTTCGATACAAGCAGAGTAATAACAATGAAAGAAATGTTTTATAATTGTTATGTGGCGAGTAGTATAGATGTTACACATTTTGATACCAGTAATGTTTATGATATGACCAGAATGTTTTACGGTTGTAGAAATCTTTCTATTTTGGACCCATCTAATTGGAATGTCAGTAATGTTCAAAATATGACTGAATTATTTCGAGATTGCGGTAATTTAACAAATTTAGATTTAAGTAACTGGGATACCAGTAAGGTAAGGGATATGTCCAAAATGTTTTTAGTTTACTATACCCTTCCTAGTAAAAACGTATTTGGTTCATTAACTAATCTTAACTTAGGCGGTAAATTTAGTACGGCTAATGTTCAAAATATGAGTGAGATGTTTTCTTTTCAAAGAAAATTGACAACTCTGAATCTGAATAATTTTGATACAAGTAGTGTTATAGATATGTCTAAAATGTTTTATGGCTGCTCATCAATACCAAGTATAGCTTTAAATACCTTTGATACCAGTAAGGTTACTGATATGAGTCATATGTTCGATTCTTGTACGTCATTAACTAGTCTTGATATTAGTAATTTTGATACTAGTAACGTGATCAATATGAGTTATATGTTTTCTAACTCGTCGCTATCAACGCTTGACCTTACTAGTTTTAATCCAGTTAAAGTTACTGATATGAGTTTTATGTTCAACTATTGTACATCATTAACTTCTGTAGATTTATCAACTTTTGATAATAGTTCTAGTCTTACTACGATGGAGTCGATGTTTAGTAATTGTGAAAAACTATCAAGCCTCGATTTTACTCACTTTAATACAAGTAACGTTATTAATATGCAAGAAACATTTTCTAATTGTAGTGCATTAACGAGTATTGATGTATCGCATTTTAATACAAGTAATGTTATTAATATGAAAAAAATGTTTTCTGGTTGTAGTTTGTTGCCAAGTCTTGATGTGACAAATTTCAATACAAGCAAAGTTACCGATATGACTCAGATGTTTGGCTATTGTTTATCGTTACCAAGTCTTGATGTTACTAATTTTGATACTAGTACTGTTACCAGTATGCGTGATATGTTTTCTGGTTGTAGTTTGTTACCAAGTCTCGATGTGACAAATTTTAATACCAGCAATGTTATTTATATGGCTGGTATGTTTTCTGGTTGTAGTTCTCTTTCTAATCTCGATGTAACAAGTTTTGACACCAACAAAGTAATTGATATGAGTTCCATGTTTGCTAATTGCTCATCAATACCGTCAATTGATTTATCTCACTTTAACACCACTCAAGTTTTAAACATGTCTTCAATGTTTTCGGGTTGTTCATCACTTTTAGCTCTTGATCTGACAAATTTCAATACTAGCAATATTGGAAAGGTGAGGTTACCAGGTTCTCAATTTGGAAATATGCGCGAAATGTTTAAATCTTGTACCAATTTAACAAAATTAAACATTAGTAGTTTCGATGCTTCAGCAATTTATAATAGTACTACGGGAATGTTATCTAATACTCCGAAACTTTGGCAGATAACAGTGGGACCTAAGAGCTTTAAAACTTATACTTCAACTGATTCTGGTTTAATTGATCCAACGCCAGGGAGAAGAATTAATGATATTGATAATCCATTAGGCGAATATTATTGTCGAAATGGAAAATGGCAAGAAGTTGTTGGCCTAGGTTCAGTCCATGATCCAACGGGAGTATCTAGAAGTGCGCAGGAACTTTTAGATGATTTAAGAATTAATGGTGGCACTCACACTTATGTTTGGGATCCAAATGGTAAGTTAGAATTTACGGTGCCAAGTGAAATTGATTTTGGCAGCCACGTTCCATCTGTAAATATTGAACAGTATTTGAGTACGAATCAAAGAATAACCGTGACTGATAGCCGTAACATAAGAACCGGAGCTAGATGGCAGGTAGATGTGGCTGCCAGCAGCCTAGCAAAAGATAATGATACTAGTATGGTAATTGCGGGAGATCCGCTTTATATTCAGGATAATAACAGTTTGCGTCATTTAGACACTTCATTTAAATTATTCGAAGGGACGAGCACTGGAGTTGGTTATCAGGATCAATCTGACTATGATTGGAAGCTCATGTATCAATCAGCACCTAGATCTGTCCCTGCAGTGGGGAACTATAAAGGACGTTTAACGTTCACTTTGATTGCTGATACCCCTTAAAGTTCACTAACTGTCCACACTTCCTATAGTGGACGCCTGACAATTACTAAATGTAATTTGTATCATTAAGATTTTCTGGCAAGTCTCATAAGAGGATAGCTTAATCATGTGTACCTTTAAAAATCAAAAATTAACAAGTTAGATGTTGGTTTATATTAAATTGTGATATAGGCATAATTATATTTAAAAGTATCTTTTATTTATTTCTTAAATTCTATTTTATAATTTTTAGGCATTTGATTTTTCATAAATTAAATTAAGTAATATTTCAGTGTAAATAATAGGAATTGATTGTAAATCTATTATTGATTTTTTTGAATTTATATTTCCCGGCAGCGTGATCGTATTTGAAAAATATTTTGATAATTCAGCTTGGGGATTTAAAGTAATTAAATAAGAATTTAAGGGCAGCTCATCGATAACACCTGACAAAAAATGAGCTGTATTTTTTTTTGCGCCGTCAATCGAATAAAACACTATTGTTGATGAATCACTCAAGTTTGTAGTTAAATGTTCGGCTTTCATAAAATCGTCAGCAAATAAAGAAATATATCCAAGGTCGATTAATCCATCACTTAAAAGTTTGGCGGGTAATGAAGAATAGTGAATTCCTAATATATAATTAACATTTTTATTAATTAGGTCATGAGCCAATTGTTCCATTATGTGAATATCACAATTTCGTAATTGGTTAAGTATCCGCTCATAAATATTTAAGTATTCATCAATAATATCGTCATTTCTTTTTGATTTTCCAATTGTATGAATGTAGTTAATCATGTTAAAGCGAAAATCTTTATAACCCTGGTATCCCAGAATTTTGCAGAATCTTAAAACAGCACCAGTAGAAGTGTGGGCTTCGTCAGCTAATTTAGTAATTGTAAAGAGTTCGACACTTTCAGGGTGTTCAATAATATAATTTTCTACTTTAACTTCAGATCTAGAGAAATCTTGATGATGATTTTTAATGCTTTCGATGATATTCATATAGAATCCTATTCATTTTATTACTAATAATTTTATCAAATTTTTAAAAAAAAATTTCAGAAATGTTGTTAGCGATTTCAAAAAATGATAGAATATTTTTTGTGAAAATTATCAAAAACATTTGATTAAATTATCAAAGATAAAATAGATGGGGGTATTTGATGGATTATGAGAAATTAGCTAAAGATGTTGTTAACGATGTTGGTGGTGTTGATAATATTGAGGTCGTAACTCACTGTATGACGAGGTTAAGATTTAATTTAAAAGATGTATCACTTGCAAATAAAAATGATTTAGAAAATTTGCCTGGTGTTTTAGGAGTAGTTTATGCCGGAGAACAGTATATGGTTATTTTGGGTAAAAATTTACTGCCAGTTTATGAACAAATAACTAAAGAATTTAATTTAAAAACTTCGGATCCGATTGATGAGAATTTAGATCATCCAAGGAAAGAACCTTTAACTTGGAAAAATGCAGGCAATAAAATTATAGGTTTCATATCATCATCTATTACACCTTTAATACCAGGGCTTATTGCTGGTGGCATGCTTAAGGTTGTTCTTCTGCTGATTGTTACATTCATCAATCAGCCATTTTCAAAAACCTCGGGTTATCAGTTAATCTCAGCAATTGCAGATGCGCCTTTTTACTTTATGCCAATAATTGTGGCCTACGGTGCTGCTACAAAACTTGGTGCTACTCCTGTTTATGCAATGGTAGCAACTGCCTCACTGTTGCATAATAATTTTCTAACATTGGTAAGTGCTGCAAAACCAATTACTTTATTTGGAATTAGTGTTCGTCCGTTGAGTTATGGTTCTACTCTTCTTCCAGCACTTCTTATTGCGTTAGTTTGTTATTATGTTGAAAAATGGCTAAACAAAATAATTCCCGGTATTTTTAAATCGATTTTCGTAGGAATGGGCACAATTTTTATTGCGGGATCTTTAGGGTTCTTAATTCTTGGACCAATCGGTAATATGCTAGGTCAGGTAATTGCGGCAGTATTTATGTTCCTTAATGCAACAGTTGGGCCGTTGGCAGTAGGTCTATTAGCAGCAGCTTTGCCATGGATGGTAATGGCTGGCATGCATACAGCCTTGATTCCATTTATGACCCAAATGATTTCAAAACCGGGATACGATCCCATTATTCGACCAGCTTTTATTCTTCATAATATGTCTGAAGGTGGCGCTAACATCGGCGTTGCATTACGTTCAAAAAACAAAGAATTCAAAAGTGAATGTTGGTCTTTAGCTATTGGGTGTATCGTTGCAGGAGTCACTGAACCGGCTATATATGGTGTCAATTTAAAATTAAAAAAGCCAATGTACGGGGTTATGGCTGGAGGATTTGCCGGCGGTCTAGTTGCAAGTCTTTTAGGAGCACGAGCTTACCTAATGGGATATTCAAATGTTCTTTCATTACCAATTTTTGAAAATACAATTTGGGCGATGGTTGTAGGAGTTATCGTTTCGATAGGAGTATCTGCAATCGTAACATTTATATTATATCGAGATGATGAAGAAACAAAATCTGTAACTAAACCGGTTAGTATTAATCATTCTGATGATGATATTGTCGCAGTTTCAGATGGAAGCTTAATGGATATTTCACAAGTTTCTGATGAAGCATTTGCTAGTAAGGCTTTAGGCGATGGAGTTGCTTTAAAATTAGCTAACGACTTTATTTGTTCTCCAGCAAATGGAACCTTGGTGACGCTTTTTCCGACTGGACATGCATTTGGCGTGGTAACCAAAGACGGAGTAGAATTACTCGTTCATATTGGAATTGATACGGTTAAAGCTCAAGGTAATGGGTTCAATGTTTTGATAAACCAAGGTGATGAAGTAAAAGCAGGGCAACCCGTTGTTAAAGTCGATCGAGATAAGTTGGAGAATGAAAATTATGATTTAACAACGATTTTAGTAATTACCGATGACAAAGATAAAAATATTGAATTAAAGAGGACAGGTTTTGTTAAATCTGGCGATAAAATAAATTAGGAAGGAACAAAAAATGTTAAATAAAAAATTACCAAAAGACTTTATGTGGGGCGGAGCGACCGCTGATTTTCAATATGAAGGAGGTTTTAATGAAGGAGGAAGAGGTCTTCTTTCACATGACTATGAGACAAATGGTTCAATTGAGCATCCTCGCCATCATACAATGAAAATGCCAGATGGCTCACTTATTAATCCTAGAAGTTCGTTTATTGATGCAGAAGACGTGCCGGATGAAGCAATGCCAATATTTATTGATGACCAATATTACCCAAGTCATCAAGCTGTAGATTTTTTTCATCGATATAAAGAAGATATAAAGTTAATGGCGGGAATGGGGTTCAACGTATTTCGCTTTTCAATCTGTTGGAGTCGTATTTTTCCAACAGGTGAAGAAGAAAAACCAAATGAAGAAGGTTTGAAATTCTATGATGATGTAATTGATGAACTAGCTAAATATAAGATGCAACCATTAATTACGATTTGTCATGATGAACTTCCAATGGAATTAGTGCTCAAGTATAATGGTTGGGCTTCACGTAAAGTCATTGATTATTATGTAAAATATGCAGAAACGCTTTTTGAAAGGTATGGAGACCGCTGTAAATATTGGTTAACTTTTAATGAAATAAATGCAATCAGGGGGTTTGGACCAACAGGTGTTAGAAAGTCTAATGGTCAAGATCGTTATCAAGCTGCTCACAACATGTTTGTTGCTTCTGCAAAAGCCGTTCAACTAGGACATAAAATGATGAAAGACAGTCAATTTGGAGCAATGTACGCGATGAGTGAAATTTATCCAGCAACATGTAAGCCAGAAGACATGTTCTTTCACCTACAAGAACATCGGGAAAATTGGTATTTTATCGATATAATGGGCAGAGGATATTATCCTAATTATGCACCAGAAGTTTGGTCTCATCATAATGTAAAAAATATTGAAATGGCTCCTAATGATAAAAAGGATCTCATGGATGGACAACTGGATTTTATTAGTTTTAGTTATTATCGTTCTAATACTGTAAAAGATGGTGATAAATGGTTTAACGTTGGAGGTTCCACTAATCCTTATTTAAAAGAAACGCCATGGGGCTGGCCTGTTGATCCACTTGGACTGCGTTATTGTATGAATGAAATTTATGATCGAATTCAAAAACCAATTTTTATTGTTGAGAATGGAATGGGTGCAATAGATCAGCCTGATGATAATTTATATGTTTGTGATGATTATCGAATTGATTATTTAAAAGAACATTTATCAGCAATGGCAGATGCAATAAACATCGATCATGTACCATGTCTTGGATATACTATGTGGGGTCCAATTGATCTGGTATCACTATCAACTGGTGAAATGAAAAAACGTTATGGTCTTGTTTATGTTGATATGGACGACTTAGGAAATGGTACGTTAAAAAGGGTTCCAAAGAAATCATATAATTGGATGAAACGCGTTATTGAAACTAATGGATTGGCTTTAGAAGAATAAAAATAAAAGCATCCCGTAATCGTTGGAATAAACGATTATGGGATGCTTTTTTGTAATTTATTTAGTTGTTTATCTGTTGATCCTGTTCAATTTTTAATCCGATTATCCACATTATTACTAAGACGTAATTTTCAATGGATCCAACTAAATTGCTATAGTTAGCATTATTCGCAAGAAATCCCAGTAAATGATTAGTTCCGAACCCGATTCCGCCGATAATTAAAGATAAAACAACGATTTTAATAAAGAAGTAATCGTATTTATAATTAACGCCAATTAATATTGGTAGAATAGCGAGATTCCAAAAGCCAATTTCTCTTTGCCAGTAAATAGATAATCCGTATTGAGAAGTTTCTCCCAGTAACTTTGGCATAAAAATTTGAATAATAGCGGCCCCGGCAATTCCAAGCATCGCTATGATAAATGTAAAACGTAAGAATTTGTTCATTCTATCCTCCTTGAATTTCTAACTTTTTTCTGAGGTGGATCTTATATTTTAACGGAGGATAGTTTCATTCTATCATAGTTAAGTTTAGTGCTTATTTTTTGCTGGATAATACAAAGCTGCTTGAGATACATAGGAAGGATTATTTTCAAATAACTTATATGCAGTCTCCATGTCATAGGTCTTTCCGTCTGATGAGAAAACGACTGCAAAACGATTTTTACTTGTATCGGTACCGTCAGTCATTTCTTTATCAGTTTGCCAATTCTTCTTTACTTTAATTCCTGCCGGAGCAATCAGCATACTGATGTGAGTTTTCGTCTGAGGGGAACTAAAGTTAATTACCAGACTGCCATCCGGATGGAGTAAAACCTTATCAAAATTATAGGTCTCTTTAGGACCTCCACCAGCTATGTTGAATGTAAATGTTTGCTTTTTGAAATCCAAAACATTTGGATTAGGATTGTCAGCGGCAGGCGAGTCAGTGTAAAGTCCGCTTAAATAGTCATAATGATTGATATTGGTAATTTCAACAGTTGTTTTTGGCAGCGAAGAATTAATTTTTTGAGATGAAGAGCTATTACTAGAACTTTTACTGCTCGTTGATGACTTAATATCCGGTTTACTTTCTGATTTTGCCGATTTTTTAATGACACTGGAAGATTGAATGTGGGACTTTTGTTGGGACAATTGTTTATGATCATTTTTCAATTTAAAGACAAGAAAAATAATCACAATTAATAGGACGATAATTGAGATAATTGCAATCGGAGTAAAATTTCTTTTCTGTTGTTTTTCGGGTCTTCTGTACATTTTATTGTTCTTCTTTAATTGCCTTTACCATTGTAAGTGAATATATGAGAACCATAGTTTTGTGAGGAATAACCATTTGTTTCAAAATCTTTATAAGCTGGAGTCATGTTAAATGTTTTCCCGTTATCATTTGATCCGGCAATTGAAAATCTGGCCACTGATTTATTAGTTACATCGTTTATTTCATCACCTGTTTGCCAATTTTTTCTAATTGTATTACCCGGAGGAGCCAGTAAAATGCTTTGATACATTTTCATGAACTTGTCTCCGTTTCCATCATATGCGTTGTAATGATAATCACCACTCACATTAATTACGATGCTTTGATCAGGATGACGCATTACTTTATCAAAATAATATACTTGTTGTTTGCCAGGAGATTCAGAAGTGAATCTTTTTTGGTCAAAATTTAAAGTGCATTCTGCGTTTTCTGCTGTTTTATAGATACCGTTCATATAATCGTACTGAGAGAGATCAGTTACTTCAACCGAGGTTGGAGTTTTAGCTGGATTAACTTTTTCTTCTTTAGGCTGAGAGCTGCTGCTTGCTGCTTGTGAACTGCTCGATGAGCTCTTTGAAGATGAAGATGACGAAGACTTAATTCGGCTTAAAGATTCTGCCGTTCTTGAACTAGAAGCTTCTTCAGCGTTTTGATGTTGAACTGTTTTCAATTTGATCGCAAGTAAAAGAACAATTACTGCGAGTGCAGCAATAATCGTGATAATAATAAAAGAATAATCATTTTTTTTCTTTTTTGGACGTTGATACATTGTTAAATAATCCCCAATATCTTTGATTTAAAAGAACTATATTAATAACGATAGCACTTTTAATGGAAAATATTCAATATGTAATGCAAAATAAAAAAGCCGCATTTTGACCTACGACTTCTCATTTTAAATGCGAGATTGCATATTCAATTTGCTGATCTGAAAATGGTTCTCTGTCATCCATCATCCATTTTTTTGTTTCTTTAGCTGAATGAGTTATATTTTGATATTCACGCGCTTTTTGTAAAGCTAATTTGTTCCAGTCCACTTTAACATGCTTTATGGCATAATTTGCCTGCGAAGAAGTAAATCCTTCATACTTTTTTGAACTTAAAAGATTGTAGAGCCCTTTTTCTGAATCAGAAAAGGAATCCAGCTTAACATAATTTTGGGCACACTTTAGAGCCATCTTATTCCAATCAGCCTTGATATGTTCAACTGCGTACTTTGCTTGGGATGACGTGAATTTAGATCCATCTTTAAAAGTCAGTAGTTTATAAATTCCATCCTTAGATTTTGCAGAAGTATCTCCCAGATAGTTATTCGCAGATTTTAATGCTACTTGATTCCAGTCAATATTAGCTTCCTTGATGGCTTTTTTAACAGTTTCCTTACGATAGTTAAAAGAATCTCCGGTTAAAAATTTATAGGTTTCGTGTTCGGACATTCCATCGTCAGCAAAATTTTTTACTTCTTTAATTACATCTTCCAATGAAGAATCATCTTTTGAAGAAGAATCGCTTTTAGAAGTTTTTGAACTGCCAAAACTCCAATTTAAATTTGTTTTTGACCCGATAGGAGCAACGCTTAATATGGCTAAAATTAAAATTATCCAGAATTCCCAATGGAGATAAAATCTTTTATGAGCTTTGGTATTTATTCTGCTGGTATCTTTGAAACGATAAAACTGAGAGTTATCGCTCGAGTTCTCTTGAGAGTAACCGTTCATTTTATCATTATAATTTGATGTTTCCTTTGTATTTGGTAATTTTATGTTGTTTATTTTATTCATAGTTCATACTATATTCTTGCTCTAATCGAAGGGTCAAATTTCTTAATATCCATTTTGCTGATGTCAATTAAATAATCAGCTAATTTGTTGGGATCTCGATAAGATAAACGGGCAGAGTACGCTTCAAGCAGCATTGAAAGATTCAAACCAGATAATAAAGAGCGATTCTTAGGATCTTCAATTACAATTTCTGCTGCAACATTATAAGGAGCTCCGCCAAAGATATCGGCCATGAAAAGGAATCCATTTGAATTTATCAAATTTTTAAGTTCATGTTCAAGTTTTTCTTTTAAATCAGATGGACCAATCTCGGGAGTATAACTTATCGTTACAACATCTTTTTCTTTGCCGAAAATAATGTCAGCAGCATTCTTAACTCCAGCAGCTAAATCACCGTGAGAGACTAAAATTAGACTTATCATTGATCCTCCTTTTTAACTAGATCATACTTGAACCAACAAAAAAGGGCAAGGAATTAAATTCCAATGCCCTTTAAAATTATTCTTCAGTAACTGGTTTTCTCAGCATTCCTAGAATTACACCAGAAATAACAGCACCAATTGCAATATATAATATGTATAGAAGTGGATTAGTAGTTAAAGCAATAACGAAAATTCCACCGTGCGGAGCCAAAAGTTTAATTCCTGACATTCCGACTAACCCACCAGTTACTGCAGATCCAATAACAAATGAAGGGATCGCTCTGGCAGGGTCACTAGCGGCAAATGGGATTGCTCCTTCGGTAATAAATGAAAGTCCCATAACGATATTTGTTAAACCAGCTTCACGTTCTTGTTTAGTAAATTTGTTTTTAAATAGAAGAGATGCAACAAAGATTGCAAGTGGGGGTGTCATCCCACCGGCCATGACAGAAGCCATTGCAACACTTCCACCACTGGCAACGGTACTAGCAAGTGTAGCGGTTCCGAAGACGTATGCAGCTTTGTTGAAAGGACCACCCATGTCGACTGCCATCATTCCACCGACGATTAGGCCAAGAATTGCTGCATTTGCGCCAGTTAAGCTTGTAAGGAATCCATTTATTCCTTGATTGATCCAGCCCATTGGAATGTTAATCACCAGCATAATAAATCCAGTTAGGATTACACCAAGAACTGGGTAAACTAAAATTGAGATAATTCCTTCAATTGAGCGGGGTGCGCCTTTGAACCATTTCTTTAAAAGGATCATTAATCCACCAGCAATAAAACCACCAACTAAAGCACCTAAGAAACCTGAAGGGATCGTCGCATGTTTTGGATCTAATCCAACGTTTGTTAAATTATAACCGCTAGCCGCTAGTGATCCAGCTACAAATCCGGCTACTAGCCCAGGCTTTTCTGCAATTGAATAGGCAATATAACCCGCCAGAACAGGTAACATAAAGTTAAAAGCAGAATTACCAATTTGTTTAAAGAAGGCAGCTAATGGATGATACGTACCCAATTGTGAAAGAGCATTTTGGGGAACTCCCATGGTCTGATCGATTAGAAAAGCAAGAGCAATTGCAATACCACCACCGATAACGAATGGCAGCATTGCTGAAACACCACTCATTAAATGCTGATAAAATGCACCTCCGACTGTTTTCTTTTCACCATCGTTAGCTGAATTATTGCCGCTATTATTAGCACCGTGAAAAATTGGAGCATTGCCGCTTAAAGCTTCAGCAATAAGGTTTTCGGGTTCCCGAATTCCAGCAGCTACTGGTTTTTGAACCAAATGTTTTCCGTCGAAACGATCCATCTCGACTTTTTTATCAGCTGCGACAATAACTCCGACTGCTTTTTTAATTTCAGCAGGAGTTAATCGATGTTCAACACCACTTGCACCATTGGTTTCAACTTTGATATCAATGTTTTCTTTGGCAGCTTCTTTTTTCAGAGCTTCTTCTGCCATATAAGTGTGAGCAATTCCAGTAGTACAAGCAGTAACAGCTACCAGATAAGGACGATTTTCGTCGCTGCTTGTTTCAATTGAAGGCTCTTCCTCTTCTTCTTCGTCATCGATTTTAGTGTTTTTAAATAAATCGATCACGTCTTGGGGAGTGTTAGTTTTACGAAGTTCACTAACAAAACCATCTTTCATTAAATAACGTGATAAGGATGCTAAAGCCTGCAAGTGAGTGTCATTAGCACCCTCAGGAGCTGCAATCATAAAGAAGACATAAACAGGCTGACCGTCTAAAGCTTCATAATCAATTCCATCATTACTTTTGGCAAAAAGCACAGTTGCTTTGTTAACGGCAGAATTTTTGGTGTGAGGCATTGCAATTCCTTCACCTAAACCAGTTGATGTTTGTTTTTCGCGCTTCCAAATTCCTTCCTTAAATTGCTCAACATTGTTGACAATCCCGCCTTTTTCCATTGAAGCGGCCATTTCGTCAATAGCTTCAGATTTATTTTTAGCTTTAAGATCCATAATCATTACATTCGGATCTAAAAGATCAATAATATTCATGAATTCCTCCTAAATTTCGTTTATTTCAGCTTTTTCAAGCATTTCTTTAATCAACGGAGCCTGTGCTAGATCCTCTGAAGCAGCGGTTGCAGATCCACAAGCAACACCTAACCTAAATGATTCAAGAGCATCATTAGTTTGATGATATTTACCTACAAAACCGGCGACCATTGAGTCTCCTGCACCAACTGAGTTTTTAATGGTAATTTTGATTGGAATCGAGTGGTAGACCTTGTCGGGGGTAATTAAAACTGCACCGTCGCCACCCATTGAGACAATCACGTGTTGAGCACCTTTGTTTAAAAGTTCTCTTCCGTAATGAACAATGTCATTTAGATTATCTAATTTAACGTTGAACATTTCTGAGAGTTCTTCACGATTGGGCTTTACTAGAAGAGGATGGTAGGGCAAAATATCGATTAATGCCTGTCCAGTAGTATCAACAACAAATTTAGCCTGATGATCACAGACCGTTTTGACAACTTCTTGGTAAAAGTCTTCGCCTAGTGCTGGTGGAACTGAACCAGCAGCAACGACAATGTCATCTGAAGTCAGCACTGCAAAATTACTCATAAATTCTTCTTTTTCTTCTTTAGTAATTTTGGGACCGAGACCATTAATTTCCGTTTCTTGTTGGGCTTTAATTTTAACGTTAATCCGGGTATCGTCTTTGATTCTGGTAAATTTATTGTTGAGAGCTGATTCGTTCATTTGATTTTCAATAAATTCACCAGCGGGGCCGCCAATAAATCCTAAGGCAACTGAGTCTAAATCAAGATTTCCTAAAATTCTTGAAACATTGATTCCCTTTCCGCCAGCAAACATATAAGTATTACCAGTGCGATTTATTTCTCCCAAATTTATTTGTTCAAGACTTAACACGTAATCCATTGAAGGATTAGCTGTAATAGTGTAGATCATTTCTACTCCTTTTTATTCATCTTGGAGGAATTCTCCGTAATTAATGGATAGGACGATAATTCAGCAACTTTAATTAAAAAAGATTTACCGGTTTTACTTTTATCAGCTAAAAAGTAAGACTGTTCGCTTTGCTTTAAGACCTGTTGTTTAATGTTGCTTTCTTCTGGATCAGGCGTAGTGTAACCAAATTTTTCGCTCACTCCATTGATTCCAATAAAAGAAAAATTGAAATGAAATTGTTTGATTTGGTTTAAAGTAATTGAACCAATCATTGCGTCAGTTGATTTCTTGATGTGTCCGCCTAACAAAATTGTTTTTAGGTTTTCTTCAAGACTTTTAAGAGCAATGTGAACTGAATTGGTAATTACTTCAACATTTTTGGGTAGAAAATCGATCATCTGCAGGGTAGTAGTCCCGGCATCGAGGTAAATCGAAGTTTGATTTTCTACAAATGATGCAGCAATTTGACCAATTTTTTTCTTACTTTTAATGTTATACGTTAGTTTGTCAGAAAAACTAAATTCTTCATTACTCATTTTTACAAGCTGGCATCCACCGTGAACTCGGACTATTTCTCCTTTATTTTCTAAATAGGAAAAATCACGTCTGACGGTCGCTACACTAGAATGAAGAAGATTGGCAACTTCGATGGTGCTAAGAATCTTTTTTTCTTTTAATAAAGAAATAATCTTTTTATGACGTTCTTCTTTTAACACTAGCGCTCCTTTCCGGAAAGAATTTTATCATTTAATAAGTGCAAAAGCAATCAAAAACGATCAAAAATAATCATTTAAGAAATTGTTGACTTTTATGTACAATGGGATTAATATACAGGCAGATATTAGGAAAGGAGGTGATCGATTGAACGACGAAAGTCAGATACGTTCAATGCGATCACCGCTTGGAAACTTTTAAGCGGTTGATCATAGATTGAGCGTGACCGGTATTCTTGTAAAAGGGGATATCGGTTTTTATTTTGCATTAATAATTAAACAAAAAAGATTGACCATTTTAGTCAATCTTAGTACAAGATACTTTTTAAAGTATCATCTGGATAAAACATTTCAGATACTTTGGGATTTATAAAAACTTCATACATATCCATAAAATCGCCACCGGCTAGTTTTTGTTGGGGGAGTTTTTTAGGTTCGAGCCAAAAGATTTTTCCTTCATCTGATGATTTGATCTCACCAGAAAACTTCTTAGTACGATACAGTAAAACAATGTATCTCTCATCACCTTGAAACCAGTCCTTAACCCCACAGAGCTTTGGTTCAAAAATCGTAAGTCCGGTTTCTTCTTTGATTTCTCGAATCATCGCATCATTTAAGGATTCACCCATTTCAACATGACCCCCCGGAAAAGTAATACCCGGCCATTCTGGGTTCAGCCGGTCTTCGACGAGAACCTCGCCCTTTTCATTAGTAATCATACACATGTTAGTTAATTCAATTGGTGTTGCGCGACTCATATTTTCTCCTTTTAGTAGTGAGAACCATTACCGTCAATTGTCAGACAAAACAGTTCAGAAAGCTCAGGATTTTTGAAAACTTGATAAATTTGGCTGAAGCCTTGAGTGATGTTTTGATTTAATAACTGATCTTCGTTAACCCAAAAGATTTTGCCTTCACTAGAAGATTTAATTTGACCAGAAAATTTAGAAGTTTCGTATAATAAAACAATTAGGCGTTCGTCACCGCGAAGATAGTTACAAACTCCACACAGTTTGGGCTCATAAATTGTAAGTACGGTTTCTTCTTTAATTTCTCGAATCATTGAGTCGTTTAAAGATTCTCCAGACTCCACGTGACCACCTGGAAAAGTAATTCCCGGCCAATCTTGTTTAACACGGTCCTCTACAAGAACTTCGCCGTGCTCATTAGTGATTCTGCACATATTAGTTAGCTCAATTAAACTTGTTCTTTTCATGGTTTTGATTTTACTCAATTTGTAGGGTGAAGACAATGATAATGTTTCATGATTAAAGGATAACAATGGTCTTTAGTTTGAGTTCGAAAGAAATAAATTTCTGAATGATGAAAAAAGTATTTGAATTTTCAATAAATGATCTTGTACTTTAACATAAAAAAGACCTCAGCACTTAACTGAGGTCACAATTTTATTCATTAGCTAAGCTTTCGATTGGATCAAGTCGTGCGGCTCGTCGACTTGGGAAGAACGCAGCTAAAAGCGAGATGATGATAGCAATGACAAAAGCGAATATTATATTGCCAGTAGTGATTGAAATAATTCCTCGGTATTTAATCATTCCATAAGTTGCATTGTTAACTAGTATTTGTAGAATGAATGACATTACGAGTCCTAGAATTGCTGCAAAAATTCCGATAAAAAGTGATTCGGAAGTGAAGAGGCGCCGGATGTCTTTCTTCCTTTGACCAATTGCACGTAAAATTCCAATCTCTTTGGTCCTCTCGGTAACTGACATATACATTGAAACAATAATCATTAATGCACTCACAAGAAGTGAAATTCCAGCAATCAGTGCCAGAACAAAGGTCACAATTGAAGTAATTTGCGTAATATTATCCAAAATCACCCCAACTCCGAGGAGATTATAAAGCCTTTTGCCTTTGCTGTTTTTCAGTTCGCGAATTTTATTCTTTACATTTTTAACGTTATTGACATTGTCAACGACAATTGTTGCGTAATTAGGTTCAAATTTCATTCCATTACTTTTGAACATCTCACCTATAGTATCGTAAGAAACTGAACTCATTGCTTGAGAAACACCGCTGACAGTTAAAGTTTTAGTAAGTACTTTCGGCTGACCGTGAGAATCAATTACATTTAAATGGAGAGTAACTGGTTTGCCGACGATTTTCTTCCAGTTCTTTTTACTCCAACCTTGAGCAATTGAACTTTTATCAACAACTATTTCATTTTTCCCCGGTAATTTACCAGGTTTAATGCTGTCACTGCGAAAACTACTGTTTTTACTTTGCAGGATTTGGCTGCTGTAGTTTTTTTGACCAATTTGAATTGAGAATGTTTCTACATAATAGCTTTTTTCGACTTTTTTAACGTGATCAAGTTTCTTAAGCGTATTTAATTGCTTATCGGTCAACTTCATATTTGCTAAATCGCTAGTATTATTATTGCTAAGATGTTTAGAGACTTGTAAAACGCGCGGATTAGCCAGCGAGTCAACGGTTTTATTCATATACTTAGTTGCACCGTGACCAAGACCTAAGAAAAACATGACTGAAAATAAACCTATCGCTGTTCCCAAGATAATTAGAAAATTACGTCCAAAATGGAACATCAAATGTTTAAAGGCATTTTTGTAACTATCAAGCCAAGGCAAACTTCTCGATTTAAAAGCTTTTTTATCGTCAACAACAGGGTAGGGGGCTTTAAGATGCTGATCTTGATCGATCTTACCATCAGTCAAGTGAACAATTCGTGTTCCAAACTTAGCAACAGTCTCACTGTGAGTTACCACAATAACTAATTTGCCATTTTTGGCAATACTTTGAAGAATATCAAGAACGTCCTGCGTGTTTTTAGAATCAAGGGCTCCGGTTGGTTCATCAGCAATAATGATTGAAGGATCACTGGCTAAAGCACGCGCAATTGCGACACGTTGCTTCTGTCCGCCGGATAATTGTCCTGGGAGTTTATGGATATGTTCAGATAGTCCCACTTCGTTTAAAAGTTCTTTGGCTCTGTTTTCCCGCTCACTGTGACTTAGTGAAGTCATATCGAGACTGCTTAAAACATTATCCAAAACTGAAAGATGACCAATCAGGTTAAAGTTTTGAAAAATAAAACCAATCGTATCACGCCGATACGCATCCATTTGGTTTTCGGTCGCATCTTTAAGTGACTTTCCATCAATTACTACATCTCCCTGATAGTTATGATCAAGGCCCCCAATAATATTCATCAGGGTTGATTTTCCACCGCCAGATTCACCGAGGATTGAAACAAATTCTCCGCGATCAAAATTGAGAGAGATACCTTTTAAAACTGGAAATTCCTCTTTAACTAAAAAATATGATTTATGAATGTCGTGTAATTCGAGATAGCTCATTGTTTTCTCCTTTGAATTACATAATCATATCATAATCATATTTTAAAAAGATGGTACTTAAGGTTTATTTTTATTATTTGTTTTTTAATAAACTTGCTGCCGCCTGGTCAATAATGACTGTTACATCATTATGATTTTGAAGAACTGAAGCTGGAACGTGGGTAGTAACACTGCCTTCAATAGTGTCTTTAATTGCTTGAGCCTTTGATTCGCCGTAAGCAAAAAGAATAATTTTCTTAGATTTCATGATGCTGCCGATTCCCATTGAGATTGCTTGACGAGGAACAGCATCCTTATTTTCAAAGAAACGAGCGTTTGCTTCAATGGTTGAAGGGGTGAGATCTACAACATGAGTGGTAATGTCGAATGGAGTACCCGGTTCATTGAATCCGATGTGTCCATTGCGGCCAATTCCTAAAATTTGAAGATCAATTGGATTGTCGTCAATGATCTGGTCATACCTTTTAGTTTCAGCAGCAAGATCTTTTGCCATTCCATTCGGTAAGTAGTTAACTTTAAAAGGTTTTTTATCAAATAAATTAGATTTCATAAAGTAAATGTAGCTTTGGTCATTATTGCCATCGAGCCCGACATATTCATCAAGGTTAATTGATGTAGCTTTAGTAAAGTCAATATCGCTATTGACAGCTGCTTCATAAAAAGCAATTGGTGAACTTCCAGTAGCTAATCCAAAAACTGAAGCATTATTTTTAGCAAGCTGGTCTTGAAAAATTTTTAATGCGATTTGTGCGCCTTCTTCTTGAGATGAAACAATTTTTACGTCCATTTGAGTACTCCTTGTTATTTAATTGGTATAGACCTATTTTAGCAAGTAAGCGTCTTTATTTCAAGGAATAATTATTTATGTTAAAATAGAACAAATGTTCTTTAGGAGGTAAAAAAGAATGTATGATGAATACTATTTAAAAAAGAAACCAATTAAAATTCAGCAGCAAGCAATTGATCATTTGATCGAGAGATATAAACCGATTTTGAATAATGATATTTATTCTGTTGATCCGGATCCCAGTAAATATTATGCTCAAAATTTTTATCGGCGAACTTTTGATAGTCTAGTTTCATCTTCGTATATGATTTCAAGAATTCCATCTGAGTATGAAACGATGATAAAAAAATGTGAGCCAGTAATTGAAGATTTAAATGAATTATTTGAAGGGGCATTCGTATTTAAAATGGCAGTAGAGAATAATTACTTAGTAATTAAAGACCGACGGCTAAAACATTTTGAAATAATTTAAGATCTTAAGGTGAATACGGTTACTTTAGCGGTATAATCAACTTAGTTATTGTAAATGTTGAGAGGGGTTTGATACTATGGCAGATAAAAATACACCTTTAAAATTAGGACAGAGACTTTGGATCATTATTCCTTGGGGATTCGAGCCTTATGAGTACGATCTTCTTAGTACTAAAATTACGGATATCAAGGAAACAGATGTTGGAGAACGATTAATTTATACAGAAGGGCAAAGTGAAGAAAATCGAGAATGGAGCAGTCAATATTTAGGAGCCAAGGGCATAGGAAATATCAAAATTTGTCTTAGCTTAGAAGATGCGATTGCAACTATTCGAGAGTATGAACGAGGTTACAAATAACTTAAGCGGTGTCATTCCGCTTTTTATTTTATTAAATTTCAGGAATGTTCATTGACTTAAATAATTATTTCTATGATACTGAATAACAACATTAATAAGCCATTATAAAGGAGCAATTTATGAAGAAGAAAAATGATGGTGTAATGGCAATTATTGCCAAAAACATTTTTACGTACTTTAATGCAATCTTTCTTGGTATTTCAGTTCTTTTGATCGTGGCTGGTTCATATCGAAATTTAACTTTTCTACCAATTGTTATTGCCAATACATTAATTGGAATTTATCAGCAGTTAAAAGCTAAGAGAATTCTTGATAAACTTTCACTAATTTCAGAAGCTAAATATCAGGTTTTACGAAATGGTAATAAAGAAGAAGT
Source organism: Xylocopilactobacillus apis (assembly GCF_033095965.1). Lineage (NCBI taxonomy): Bacteria > Bacillati > Bacillota > Bacilli > Lactobacillales > Lactobacillaceae > Xylocopilactobacillus > Xylocopilactobacillus apis. The sequence goes on along the minus strand of NZ_AP026801.1, from coordinate 1,588,322 downwards.
TGTAAGAGGTGAATTATTACGTGACGATGTAATTTTTCTTGCAAGTGGACAACAAATTCCCGCAGATGCTGAAGTAGTAGAAGGTAAAATTTCGGTTAATGAGGCTCTTTTAACAGGAGAATCAGATGAAATTGAAAAAATTCATGGTACTCACTTAATGTCAGGGAGCTTTGTTGTATCGGGAAATTGTCGAGCTCGTTTAACAGCCGTCGGAGAAGACTCTTACATTGCTAAACTGCAGGCTAAAGCAAAAGAAGTTAAAGAAAAGCCTTCCGAAATGGTCGGTGACATTAATTTAATCGTTAAAATTGCCGGAATTGCGATTATTCCAATCGGTTTAATTTTGTTCTTTGAAGGCATCTTCCTTAAACACGAGGCCTTTAACAACGTAATTGTTTCGATGGTCGGGGCTTTAATCGGGATGATTCCAGAAGGATTATATCTATTGGTAACGGTGGCATTGGCATTATCTGCAGCTAGACTTGCAAAACATCAAGTTCTTTTGCACGATATGCGCAGCACCGAAACTCTAGCTCGCGTTGACGTGCTTTGTGTCGATAAAACTGGAACCATTACTGATAATAAAATGAATGTAACTGAAATTTTTGATCCAGTGGGTGCAACTCCTGATGAAGTTAAAAATTCAAAAAATTTACTGGCATCATACGTTGCGACATCGCCGGATAATAATATTACAGCGCAAGCTTTAAAGAAATATTACCCGGATGGGCAGAAATTAGACACAGTTAATGTTATTCCTTTTTCTTCGAAACTTAAGTATTCAGAGATCGAAACTGCTGATGCACATTACTTTTTAGGTGCACCTGAATTTGTTTTAGGAGATCATCAAAATTCTAAAGATTTAGTTAATATTGATAATCATGCTGCCAAAGGTGAGCGAGTTTTAGTTTTTGCAAAAGAAGAAAACGAGAATAACAAAGCACTTCTTTTTATCAGTATTGCCAATGGAATTAGACCAAATGCGAAAGAAACATTTAAATATTTTGCCGAACAAGAAGTGAAAGTGATGGTCATTTCGGGAGATAATCCAATAACGGTTTCGAAGATAGCAAAAATGGTGGAAATTCCAGGTGCTGAGAAATATATCGATGCAACTACTTTGAAAACAAAAGAAGATTTGCGGGATGCAATTAATAATTACTCCGTCTTTGGTCGAGTAAAGCCCGATCAAAAGCGAGAAATTGTAAAGGCCATCAAAGCTAATGGTCAAAGAGTAGCAATGACTGGGGATGGGGTTAATGATATTTTAGCAATGAAAGAGGCTAATTGTTCAATTGCAATTGGTTCAGGAAGTGATGCGGCAAAACAATCTGCTCAAGTGGTTTTGCTAGACTCAGATTTTTCGCATATGAAGGAAATAATTTCTGAAGGACGAAGAGACATTAATAATTTGACGCGCTCGGCCACCTTATTCTTATATAAAAATATTTTCTCGATGCTTTTGGCAATTTTTGCAATTATTGGAGTGATTTCATATCCGCTCCAGCCTTCACAAATTTCTTTGATTTCAATGTTTAACATCGGAATTCCTGCATTTGCTTTAGCTTTTGAAGCAAATGATAAGAAGCAGCATGGACGTTTTATCCGGGTTACGTTTTTAAAATCGTTACCGGCTGCAATCACATCGTTTTTGGCAATCGCTTCTTTGGTGATTTTTGGAATGGTATTCTCGATTAAGTCAACTGATGTAAGTGTTGCAAGTACGTTTTTGCTTTCCCTAGCTGGTTTTATGCTTTTATTTGAAATTTGTAAACCGATGAATGGTTATCGAAACTTTGTATTCTACGGGTCAATTATCGGCTTAATTGCCTGCGCATATTTCTTCCATTATTTATTTGCAATTAATTCGATTTCTTATCAGTGTGTAATGTTAGCAGCAGTGTTTGCAGTTGCTCAAGAATCAGTGATGAGAAATCTGACATCTTTCTTTGGACGATTTCAAAAATAAAAATCGATTTAATTAAAAAAGGTAAAAACAAAATCTTTAGTGGTTTCGTTTTTACCTTTTTTGTCCTCTTAAAAATTATGCTGGTAGAATGTTTCGATCAACTAAGATGGTCAAGTATTTATGCGCTTCCTCCAACGATGTTTTATGACGTTCTAAAAAAATCCAACGTAAAATAATCAAAGCAGAGTTACTATATTGCTGAGCAAGAATTTCGATCGGAACTATTGTATTTTGTTTACCAATGGTCTCGTTTAGTACGTGTTCAAGAATTTTTGAAAAATGATTAATAAAATTTTGTACCAATCTGCTGTTTAGTGGATTGTTTTTTACAATGCCTAATAGAATTGTTTGGTATGAGGAAAAAAGTTCATAAATTTGATCGAAAACTTTGAAAAAAGAGTGTCGAACGTGATGTGAATCAATCTGATCTAAGTGAATATTTTGACTAATTGAATTCCAGCAATAGTCTAAAAGGTCGTATTTATCATCGAAGTAATTATAAAAAGTTGCTCGCGGATACATTGCTTCTTCACAAATTTCGCTAACTGAAATTTTTTCAAATGCTTCTTTACTGAGCAGCAAAAACATCGCATCTTCAAATGCTTTAAGGGTTCGTTGAACTCCCAAAGACTGACCTTTAGCTGAAGTATATTTCATTTTCCCTCCGAAATTTATACACTTTTTAATAATTTGTAAAAAGTTAGACTGTTATAGATAATTTGCCACTTGTATCTAAACCAAAACCATTTTAGGATATTCTTTGTAATTTTACAACTGTCAATTTTTTAACAGTTGATGAAACGCTTTCAATTCTTTTTTGGAGGAAAAAATGTCCAAGTTTATGAAGAAACATGTTCCAGCCTTAATTATCTGGATCATAATTGTGGCAGCAGCATTAATTATGATGCCTAATGTCTCACAGTTGACTCGTGAAAAAGGAGCAATCAAACTCCCAAGTAACGTCGAAAGTCAGCAAGCAGAACAAATTGAAAAAAAGTCGAACGGCAATAAATCTGTTCGTACTTATATTGCAGTTTTTAATCGCAATAAAAAAATAACAGCTGATCAAAGTGATCAGATTAAAGACAAATTATCTGATTTAAAGAGCAGTAAAGATATTTCGGTTACCAACATTATGGGTCCTAATGATAATGCTCAAACTAGAAAGCAGTTGATTTCTAAAGATAAAACAACTCAGTTAGCTCAAATTACTGTTAAGACGAATCAGTCTGTTACTAAACAAGTAGATAAATTACAGAACAAGCTTAAAATAACCGGTTTAGATAACTATGTTACTGGTATTGATGCAATTAATAGTGATTTTGATACGGTTGCTGAAAAAGGGATTCAAAAAACCGAAGTTATAGCAATTGTTTTTATCTTTATCGTTTTAGTAATTGTTTTCCATTCACCAATTGTTCCAATTATCTCATTACTTAATGTAGGGGTAGCGTTTATAACTTCATTAAGTATCGTCATGAATTTGGCAGAAAAATTTGATTTTCCAATTTCTAACTTTACGCAAGTATTTATGGTTGTTGTTCTATTTGGGATTGGGACTGATTACAATATTCTACTGTACAATTACTTTAAACAAGCACTGTCGGATGGATTATCGCCTGAGGAGTCAACTAGAGTTGCTTTGAAGCATGGAGGTAGAACTGTCCTTTATAGTGGAGTTTCAGTTTTAATTGGTTTCTCAGTTTTGGCTCTAGCTAAATTTTCATTCTATCGAAGCGCCGTTGGAGTTGCCGTTGGAGTTCTCGTTTTACTGGCAGTCTTGTTGACGTTGAATTTCTTCTTCATGACAACGCTCGGTGCCAAAATGTTTTGGCCAAGTAAGATTAAAAATGGAGTTAAAGAAAGTCCACTTTGGCATGGCTTATCTAAAGCAAGTCTTGCTCAACCAGTGATTATTCTTGGAGTTTTAATCATTGTTGCCTTACCTGGAATTGTGAATTTAAATACCCATTTAAATTTTAATAACGCTGATGAAGTTCCAAATGATTATCCAGCTAAAAAAGGGTATGTAGTGATTCAAGATCATTTCGGCAAAGGGATGTCTGCCCCGGCGACAATTTTTATTGAAAGTGATAAGAAGCTAAATACTCAGGCAAGTCTAGCAGCAATTGATGATTTAACTCAATATCTTCAAAAAGAACCTGGTATTAAATCAGTAAATTCTGCAACTCAGCCAGGTGGAAGTAAAGTAAAACAATTATATTTAAGAGATCAGTTAAAGACGATCAATGAGGGAATTGACACCTCTAAAAAGGGATTGAAGAAAATTCAATCAGGTCTTAATGATGCCAACAAACAAATGTCTGCAGTTGATATAAATGGAAGTATCGATAAAGTTCAACAACTAGCTGATGGAACAAGTCAGTTGGAATCAGGAACTAAACAACTTGCGAGTGGCGTTGATCAATATACGTCTGGTGTTTCGAGGGTTAATGATGGAGCACATACTTTAAGCAGTCAACTGCCAACTCTTTCAAGTGGTGTTGGACAATTAAGTTCAAGTTCACAACAGCTTGCTAATGGAATGGGACAGCTAAAACAGGGTGTTAATAACTTTGTTGGTCAAGCCAACAAATTATTAGATTCAGCTGGCAACTTAAACGCTGCTGAAATCAAGAAAAATTTGAACACTTTAAATAGTTCAGTAAATCAATTATCTACTGGATCGAGTCAGTTATCAGGCGGCATCGGTCAGCTGCAAGGTAATTTTCCAGCACTCACTACAGGAATTGACCAATTGAATACCAATTCTAAGCAATTAGCAGGGGGCATGGGCCAGTTAAAACAAGGTATTGATAGTTTAGTTCAACAGTTAACCCAGTTGTTGCCGCAGATTGAAGCCCAAGATCCTAAACAAGCAGCGACAATAAAAGAAGAACTTACTAAACTTCAAACTTCTACAGCACAGCTCAATCAAGGTTCTACGGGAATTGCAAATGGATTAGAGCAAGTTCAAAATAAGGTTCCGGCTTTAAATAACGGTGTCGGGCAGTTAAATACTAATTCTCAAAAATTAGCTCAAGGTATGAGCCAGCTTAAACAAGGTGTCAACACTTTCTCAAGTCAGGCCAATCAGATTTTAGCAGCAATTGGCGGTGAAAATCCGCAGCAAGCAGCTGTTATTAAGAATCAAATTAGTCAATTACAGAGTTCAGTTGAAAAGCTTTCTAATGGTTCATCAATGCTTTCTGGCGGTGTTGGACAGTTGGATAGTAAAGTTCCCGCACTTACTAGTGGAGTAAATCAGTTAAGTAATGGAACAAGTCAATTAGCATCTAATGGAAGTCAGCTTTCAAGTGGGGCTCAAACCGCGGCTAACGGAACTAATCAAGTTAATGATGGTGTTCAGACTTTAAATAACCAACTTAAAGGCATGGCTTCGAAGGTTACAGAATTACAAAATGGATTGACTTCTGCTAATAAAGGACTTGACCAACTAATCAAGGGAAGCGATCAAATGCAAGATTATTTGGTTCCACTGCAGAAATCTTATATGGGTAAATCTTTCTATATTCCAAAGAATATGATCAACGGTAAGGATTTTAAACCTGCTCTTGATGCTTATATGAGCGATGATCGAAAGATTACTAAAATGATGGTAATCTTTAAAGGAAATCCAACCTCTGAGAAAGCCTCACAACAGTTAATTGATCTACAGAAAGATCTCGATGCTAAGGTTAAGCATGGTGAATTGAAAGATGCTAAAATTGCGATCAGTGGTCAAACATCTCAAAATAACGATTTAAGAAATCTTGCTAACAGTGATTTTATTAGAACTGCAGCAATTATGATTATTGGAATTGGTCTTGCATTAATGGTAGTTACAGAATCAATTTTGCAGCCAATGACAATTATCACAACGTTGATCCTTACTTATGTATCTTCTCTGTGGCTGGCACGAGTTATTTCTAAAGCAGTTTTAGGCGATGCACTTTTAAGCTGGAATACACCATTCTTTAGTTTCATTATGTTAATTGCTCTTGGTGTAGATTATAGTATTTTCCTGATGATCCACTTTAAGGATGCAAAAGAAATTCCAGATCTCAAGGATCGAATGTTAGATTCAGCAAAGGTTATTGGACCGGTTGTCATTTCTGCAGCAATAATTTTAAGTGGAACGTTTGCAGCATTAATGCCGTCTGGTGTCACGACGTTGATTCAAGTTGCATTAGCAGTTATTATTGGTTTAGTTATTTTAGTAATTGCTTTGCCAATGTCGATGTCAGTGTTGATTAGTTTGACTGAATGGCATAACGAGCGAATGTATCAGAAATCAATGTCTGATAAAAAGTAAATTTAAGATCCAACGATTTATGTAATATCAAGTACTAGTTAATCATGACTAGTGCTTTTTTGTTTAATCATTTTTAGCTATATTTATTTATAACTTAATGTTTTTAACAATAATTAAATATATAATTCCTTTTAAAATCAATAAAATCCATTAATAATTGATAAACAAATTGATAGTTAATCTTTTCTATAAAAATATTATTTAAACTGAAATTGTTAAAACAATCTTTTTGATATACTTATTTCAACTCGGCAGAAACAGATCGATTTAGGGAAATGAGTTTATGAACAAGATAATTAAAAGGATAGGATATTTAATAGTAGCGATTGTAAGTATTGCTACTATTGGGGTTGTTTTAAACAATAAACAAGATAGCAAAGCAGCAGATTTTCCACATAGTGCTTCAATTGAAAGTAATGGGATCATTTCTGGAAAACGAGAAGATTCAAATAAGCAGATAAGCTCTAATTTCCTAGATTTAACTTTTCCTCAAAATGCTCCTTATAAGCAAAATGGTAATCTAGTCAGGCAAACTGCTCAAACCATAACTGCTCGTGATGCGGGTTCAGTTGTTCAAACGGGTGATTTTCGTTTGATTGCTGAAAGTCAGTTCAACAATGGGCAAAGTTTAGTGAACTTAAATTGGAGTGCTGTTTCAGGCGTTACTGACGGGTTCTTTGTCGAGCGGACACTTAATAATAATTTAACTCAATGGACAGTTCCGCCAACTAATTATGGTAAACATATTAAAATTTTAAACGTTTATCCCCCAAATGGTAACTTTTTACAAATATGGATGAATCAAGATAATGGTTCAGGTCAACCGGTATCAATGGGATTGATTGATGTTACTCCAGTAGCTTTAGAAACATTTAATGCTAATCCGGGTGCGTATTTAAAAGATAGTAGCGGAAAATATGTTTATGATGGAATTTATTTTGGATCGGCTGATGGTAATGGAGGATTATTTCCCCCTGAAACGTGTGACTTAACAGCATCTTCTTATGCAATGGTTGCTGACTTTGGAAATACAGGGCGATCTTTAATTTTCGGACACGATACTTTAAATTACTATGGACATCCCTATTTTAATAAGTTTGCTGATAAAGTAGGTTTTATTTTATCAAGTGTTAATCCATCATTGATGTTGCCTGGTTATCATGTTGATGCAGATCATTTTACAGGGTCAACTCAAGTAAAATTTTCTGTTGACGGATTTTTAAATCGATATCCTTATAATATGGATCCAAGTATTAACTATACAATTAAGGCTGCTCATACGAGTGGACAATATTTTAATTATACTTCAGGGGCAACTAGATGGATGCAGTTTGTTCCCCCTTTAACTCAATTTGGTGGTGGAGGTACGGCGTATGCTGCTGATTCGATGTTTGATCCTCAGAATAAAAAAGTAGGTGATAGTAACAGTTATTTAGTTACAAAGAATAACTACGCGATGATTCAAACTGGTCATTCAGTTGTAAATGGAATTGGGGCTTGTACTCCCGATGAAGCAAAAATAATTGCAAATATGACTTATTATACTAGTAATTTAAATATGACAACTCACGGTGAAGATCATACGGTAAAGGACAGTGCAGCACCTGATGTGCCGACAATAGATCCAACGAGTGCGACAGGGAATACATTGAACCTAAAATTTAATAGTAAGGATAATGCAACTGATCATTACTATCGAGTAAAAGCCAACGTTTCTTTATCAACTAAATATTCAGATACGTTAAAAGTACCAGTGATAAGCGGTTTTAAAGGATATGTTTATCAAATTGATGATAATCCGACAGGGAGCCCAACAGTTAACAAAGATCCAAGTTCAGGAACAGTGACTAATATCAACCTTAATCCAACATCGGCTACTGATAATCATGGCAATCTTAGTTTAAATCGGGTCAATGCAGCGGGGAAGTATTTACACATTGTAGCAGTTGATAATGCAAATAACGTATCTGCTGCAAAAACAGTTAACTTGTCTGACTACCTTTGGTGGAACGTTGATAGTAATAATGTATTGACGATTTATCCCCATGAGCTCAATTGGGATCGAGATCATGTTAATTATTATGATATACATAATATTTATCAGAGTGCATGGCCTTGGTATCAGAGCTATAACACTATTACAAAAGTAGTGGTTAGTCCTGGAGTCACTGCTCAAGGCTCGCTTTATCGATTGTTTTATAATCTATCATCAGCAACTGCAATTGAAGGATGTGAAAATTTGGTTACCACCCAAGTGACTAATATGTCTGAAATGTTTAATTCCTGCAGTAGATTAACAAGTGTAGATGTGTCAAAATTTAACACTAGTGCAGTGACTAACATGAGTTTCATGTTTTCTTATTGTGGATTTTTAAATAATTTAGATGTAACTCATTTTGATACTAGTAAGGTTAATAATATGAATTATATGTTTAACGGGTGTTCTAGATTAACAAGTCTTGACGTAACGAATTTTGTTACTAGTTCTGTGACTAATATGGGTTCCATGTTTAATAGGTGCAATCAGTTGACAAGTCTTGATGTAACCCGTTTTGATACTAGTAGGGTTTATGACATGAGTTATATGTTTAACTCTTGTTCCCGTTTAACGAGTCTTGACGTGACTCATTTTGTCACGAATGTCGTCATTAATATGAGTCATATGTTTTCAAATTGTTTTTCTTTACCCACTATCGATGTAACTCATTTTAATACCGGTATGGTTAATAATATGAATAGTATGTTTGCAAATTGTTCTCTTTTCACAGGTCTCAATGTGACTAACTTTGATACTAGTAAGGTTACAGATATGTCTTCCATGTTTTATAGCTGTTCGAAATTATTAAATCTTGATATTAATAATTTCGACACTAGTCAAGTTACTAATATGTCTTCCATGTTTTCTAATTGCAGCGCAATGACTGATTTGAAGTTTGATCTCGACAAATTTAAGACTAGTAATGTTACAAATATGTCAAATATGTTTTACAGTTGCAGTGTCTTAAAAAGTTTAGATGTAAGTAAATTTGATACTAGTAATGTAGTCGATATGAATGAATTATTTGCTTCGTGCTCGTCCTTAACTAAGCTTGATGTTAGTCATTTTAATACTGCTAATGTTTCTAATATGGTTAGAGTTTTTGCTGCTTGTGAGGGTTTAACATCGATTGATGTTAATGGTGCTGGTTGGAGTACTAATAATGTGACCAATATTTCTGGTTTATTTAATGGATGTAAGAAATTAACGAGTCTTAATTTAACTAAATTCAATACGAGAAACATCGTTAGTACTAATATAGTGGGCATATTTGCTAATACTAAATCACTTTGGAAAATCACCATGGGTCCTGACTTCGTATTTTTCGACAGTTATGTCTCTAATCAATTGAAAGATCCTGATTTAAAAGCACAAATCAATGATATCGACAATCCAACCCCAATTTACTATGTGACTAATCCACAATGGCGAGAAGTGGGAGCAGGAAATCCTCACGAGCCACAAGGGCCAGCGCTGACGGCACTTCAAATTATGAACGAGTCCAGTACTCGTCATGTTCTTCGGACTTACGTTTGGGATCAAGTTGGAACGCAGACATTAGCAGCAACTCCGGGAAGCATTAATTTTGGCACCTACGCAAGCTACTTAAGGAATAAGGAATACGTCAGTGCAGTACAGAACCTAAAAATTACGGATAACCGGAACGTGAGAACAGGTAAACGTTGGCATGTGGAAGCGGCTGTAACAAATCCGTTTAAATTAACGACCAATCCAAGCAAAGTGATTAGGGGAAATCCCTTATATTATAAGGATACAACAGCAGGGACGATAACACATCTGACATCAACGGGACAGACTATTTATAATGGGACAGGAACAAGTGATTATGAGGATGTTAAAAATTATCCGTGGACATTAAGGTTTAGGTCAAAACCTAGTGATATACCGAAAGCTGGGAGATATAACGCAACGGTAACATTCACTTTAGTGAATAATGCACCATAAAATGATTAAGCGACTAATAGCCAATAAGACGGCTGTTGATCGCTTTTTTGCTAAAAATTTTATGAAAATTAGAATTGAAAAAACCCACTTTTTGATATAATAAATCTAACTTTGTATAAATAAATCAATTTAGGGAGTGAGTTTATGAACAAGTTAGTCAAAAGATTAGGATATTTAGCTGTACTTATAGTAAGTATTGCGACTATCGGGATTCTTTTAAATAATAAACAAGCGAGTAAGGCAGCAGATTTTCCACAGAATACCGCAAATGTAAATAATGGTAGCGTTTCCAGGGGGGGGGCGTTTAGTTAATAATGTTGGATCTAGTTTTGTAGATCCATTTCAAAAAGATTCACCCCCTAAGACCAAACCAAAAAATAACCTAACACCGCGTGAAGCAGGCACTGTTGTTAGTGCTAATAATTTTCGTTTAACGGCAAATAGTCAAATTGTTAATAATCAAAGTTCGATAATATTAGATTGGGATGCCGTACCAGATGTTGCTGATGGTTATATTGTAGAACGTACAAATGACGGAGTTAATTGGATTAATCCTCCAACGAATTATGGAAAAAGGATAAATATTCTTAATGTTTATCCAGTTAATGGTAATTTTTTAAAATCTTGGATGGATCAAATTGACCCCAGTACAGGTCAACCTGTTTCAATGGGATTAATAAATATAATCCCGGTAGCTTTGAGTGATTTTATTACTAACCCGGATGGTTATCTAAAAGATGCTAGTGGCAATTACAAATATGATGGAATTTATTTTGGCTCATCTGACGGAAATAACAATGAAGATATTAATACTCCTACCGTTACGGCAGTAAAAAACTTCGGTCGTACAGGCCGTTCAGTAATTTTTGGTCATGATACAGTCATGAGTGCAGTTCATCCATATTTTAATAATTTTGCGTCAGAACTAGGAATCAGATTATTACCTAATATTGATGATATGTCCCAAAATGATGATCGTTTTGGTTCAAATGTTGTTAAGTTTTCTGATAAAGAAAAAAATGGTTATTTAGCCAAATATCCTTATTTATTAGATCCTGATGCTGAATATCATATTCAGCCTTCTCATACAGGAGGACAATTTTATCTGTATTCAGGTGGGGGAACGAGATGGATGGAATATTTGCCTCCTTATTATATTTATGGGAGTTCAGGAGTTCCTACAGTTGAACATTATTTAGATACAGGAGGCAATCGAGCTTGGAGTGATAACGGACAACGAATTGGTGATAATAATGCTTATTTAATCACAAAAAATAATTATGCAGTAATTCAAACGGGGCATACAACAGGTGCTTGTACCCCGGACGAAGCCAAAATCATTGCAAATATGGTTTATTTTACGAGTACTTTAAATACAACAACTCATGGAGAGGATCATACAGTAAAGGACAGTTCTGCGCCAAATGTTCCTCAGATTACAACTAATTCATTTGTGAATGATCAATTAGTGGTTAATGTAAATACAGCGGATAATCCTACCAATTATTTCTATCGGATTAAGGCCAAAACTTCAACAGCAGATAAATATTCTGATTTAGTAAAAGTACCGATTTTATCAGGTTTTAAAGGATATGTTTATTCTATAGATAATAATCCTGTAGGATCACCAACAGTAAATAAAAATTCATCTGGAGAAGTAACAAACATTAATCTTAATCCAACATCTGCAACAGATAATCATGGAAACATTACGTTTAATCGTAATTCAGATGCAGGGAGGTATCTTCACATTGTAGCAGTAGATAAAGCAGATAATGTTTCTGCAGTGAAAACAGTCAGCATTTCAGATTACTTTTGGTGGAAATATGAAACGGGAACGTTAACAATCTATCCGCATCAACTAAATGCAACAGTTGATACAACAACTCAGGATTGGGATTCGATTCCTGGCATCTTTTATCGCTTATGGCCTTGGGAGCAATATAGATCAGACATTACTAAGGTTGTGATTAATCCAGGAGTCTCAGCGGTTGGAAACATGTCACATTTCTTTTATAATTTTAACAATCTGACTTCGATTGAAGGTCTGACAAATCTTGATACCAGTCAAGTAACCAGTTTTGACAGCTTTTTTTCTAAATGTTATAAACTTACGAGTATTGATGTCTCTCACTTTGATACAAGAAATTGTATTGATATGAGTTTGATGTTTAATGAGATGATGTCTCTGACTAATCTGGATGTCAGTCATTTTATTACGACAAAAGTTACTAATATGCGGGCAATGTTTCAAAGTGCAACATCTTTAACTCAACTTGTGTTAAATAATTTTAATACAAGTTCTGTAGTTGATATGGGTCACATGTTTAACAACGATCATTTATTGAAGAAGATCGATATGAGTAGTTTTAATACTAGTAACGTTGAAATAATGATGTGGATGTTTGGTCATTTAGATAATATTACTAGTTTAGATTTATCTAATTTTGATACTAGTAAAGTTACTACAGTATATGAGATGTTTAAATCTGATCCTAAATTATGGAAGTTGAAATTAGGACCTAATACCAAACTGTATACGGGAGAAGATTTAGGATTAGATGATCCAAATCCGGGGACTCAAATTGATGATTTAGACAATCCAACACCAGTATACTATGCAACAAATAAACAGTGGCGGGAGGCGTTAACGCCGACATCAGTTCATGCCCCAACAGGAGCAGCAAGGACGGCACTTCAGATTATTAATGATTCGCGAACGAGACATGATGTAAGGACCTACGTTTGGGATCAGGTTGGAACGCAGACATTAACTTCAACACCAGGAAGCATTGATCTAGGTACCCACGCAGGCTACTTAAGGAATAAGGAATATGTCAGTGCAGCACAGAATCTAAAAATTACGGATAACCGAAACGTGAGAACTGGAAAGCGGTGGCATGTGGAAGCTGCAGTCACAAATCCGTTTAAGCTGACAACAGATTCAACGAAGGTTATTAGAGGTAATCCATTGTATTATCGAAATACAACAACGGGGGCAGTGACGCACCTCCTTTCAACAGCACAAACGCTTCACAGCGAGATCGCTACGAGTAACTATCAAGATATTAAAAATTATCCTTGGAGCTTAAGATTTAAGGCAAGTCCAAGTGATATACCGAAAGCTGGGAGATATAACGCAACAGTTACGTTCACCTTGGTAAATGATACTCCTTGATCGATCAAGATAAGAAGAATTAAACAAAAAATCAAATTATTAATTTATCAACTTTGGTTTTGTACGATTATAGTACGTATATTAAATCAAAACATTTGAATATATTGTGATCACTATAGAGATGACATTCTGACTGAATTTTTGCGTCAGAAGTTTCAATTTACTTATTACGTCTTTGACAAAATAACAATGGAAAATAATCAATTTTCTTTGAAAATGATTTAGTTTTTCGATCGAATCTTTCTATTTATTGAGGAAAGTATCTATTTCAAGTGCCAAAAAACTAGAAGATAGGTTGAACAAAATAGAGACCATATTTGCAGGATAATATAAAAAAAGCTTCATTAAGAAGCTTTAATTAATAATTGAATCAATTGAGGGTTTATTTAGATCTTTATATTCCCAATATTGGTAAAGAAGGAGTTCCATGATAATAATCATTGAAACATTTGAGGTCATTTCGACTCCTTGAATCGTGATTTCATCAGTGAACAAATATAAATTAATATCACTCAAATTTTGAATCGTGTTGTTATTTGCACCAGTAATTGAAATTATTGAGGAATAACTAGTTTGAGTTTTAATTTTTTGAATTATTTGGATTAACTCTTTATCTTCCCCAGTATAGTCAAAGATGAAAATTAGATCATCTTTTTTGATATTTCGATAAGCCCATTGCCTTTGTTCATGGTTATGAGGCGTTACGACAATAAAATCATTTAGGGTATACAAATATTCGATATAAGATGTTGTATTTTTACTTAATCCCTTGGCGTAAAAGAATAATTTAGGATTTAATGATAGTTTTTTACAGATTTGTAGTAGTTTTCTTTCGTCTAAAACCCGAACGGTTTCTTCAAGATTTTTGAGGTATTCATTTCGGTATTTAGATTGTTTTTGGGTAAAAGTAACACTCGTCTTATTGTAATCTTTATTATTTAAAACCGTATATTTGATGACAGTTGAAAATTCACTGTACCCTGAAAAACCAATTTTTCGAACAAATCTTAAAAAAGTGGTGGTAGATACAAAACATTCTGCTGAAACTTCACGAATACTTTTATGCTGGACATCAGTTAAATTTTTAACAACATAGTCTAACAGTGAATATTCGCTTTTTGTAAGTTTATTTATATTTGGCTGAATAACTTCAAAAAAGTTCAATATTAGATCCCCCTCATTTCGGTACACCAAGAACTATTGAGTGAATGTTACCACCACCTAATAAGAGTTCTCTTGTATAAATAGGTTCAATTTTGCGGTCAGGAAAAAGTTTTTGATATTGATCAATTGCTTCTTGATCGTGTGGATCATCAAAAATAGGAAGTATTACAGCGTCATTTGCTAAGTAGCAATTGATGTATGAAGCAGTTAATCGATCTCCTGGTTTACGCGGGAGAAGGCCATTGACTGGATCAATGTAATTGTTTTCAGCTTCATTTGCTAAAAGAATTTTTGGCAATTGAACTTTGTTAATTTTAAATTTACGCCCTTTTGCATCAGTTTCTCTGCTTAAAATATCAAGGGCTTCATTAGTTATTTTACACATTGGATCAGTTAAATCATCTGTCCAGTTAAGGGCAATTTCACCGGGTCGAATAAAAGTGGCTATATTATCGATATCACCATTAGTTTCATCCATAAAATATCCGTGTTTAAGCCAAATTATTTTGGTAACATTTAAATATTTTTTGAGAATCGTTTCAACTTTAGCTTTAGAAATTTGGTTATTGCGCCCTTCGGACAATACAGATTCTTCAACTGCAAGAAGTGTCCCTTCACCATCTGTTTGATATCCGCAGCCTTCTAATACAAAATTAACATCATAGTAATCTAACTCATCTAATTCGCTGAGTTTTTGGGTAACTAGGTCGTCTTGGTCCCAAGGGAAATACAGACCATCGACTAAACCCCCCAAGCATTAAATTTCCAATTAACAATTCTTGTTTTTCCTTTATTATTAGTAAGATAAGTTGGTCCAATATCTCTAATCCAAGCATCATTGTAACTCATTTCAATTAGACGTACTGAGTCAGGCAGCATTGAACGCGCATTTTTATATTGGTCTTGTTGAACCAACATGGTTATCGGTTCGTACTTGCTGATAGTTGAAGCAATTTCAGCAAATAATTTTTGGGCAGGTTTACCGCCTTTCCGCCAATTATCAGGGCGTTTAGGCCACATCATATATGATTTAGAATGGGGATACCATTCGGGTACTAAGTAAAAATTATCTTTTTTTGGATCAGAGTTAATTAATTTCATGAATTCCTCGTAATTTATTGATTTGCCCTTATAAATAAATAAGGCTGGAAAATATCCAACCTTATTTTAATACATTTATTTAGCAGTTATTTTGGTTCCTTCAGTTCCTTTAATTATTTCAGAAACATCTTCCAAAGCTCCGATAACTGCTGGATTACCAGTTTGATCAACGAAATCAACAGCAGCTTGAACTTTCGGAAGCATACTTCCTGCTGCAAATTCATGAGCGTCAATATGAGTATGAAGTTCAGAAGCAGTTACATTTTTGACTTCTTTTTGATCAGGTTTGCCAAAGTTATAGAAAACACCACCAACAGAAGTTAAAATTATTAATTCGTCTGCTTTAACCAATTGAGCAATTTTAGAAGCACTAAAGTCTTTGTCGATTACCGCTTCTTTGCCAATTAGCTGATCTCCGTGTTTTACAACTGGGATTCCGCCGCCGCCGGAAACGATAGGAACGATTCCAGCTTCAACAACCTTTTGAATTGCTTCATATTCATTTATTACAAGAGGTTTAGGGGAGGGAACAACTCTTCGATAACCGCGTCCTGAATCTTCGACAAGCTGCCAATCCGGATGATCATCTTTAATCTTCTTAACCTCTTCCTCAGTATAAAAAGGACCAATTGGTTTTGATGGCTTTTTAAAAGCTGGATCATTTTCATCAACAATTGTTTGAGTAACAATTGAAATAACATCACGTTTGATCTTATTTTCAGCTAATTCAGTATTTAGTGCATTTTCAAACCAATAACCAATACTTCCCTGGGTCATTGCCCCACAAGTATCAAGAGGCATTGCTGGATTATTCTTACTATCAGAGTTCATCTGCTGAAGTAACAAGTTTCCAACTTGTGGACCATTACCATGAGTAATAATTAATTGGTCACCATTTTTAATAAAATTAACAAGTTCATGAGCAGTTTTTCTAACTGCTTCCATTTGTGCTTTAGCAGATGCATCGCTTGAAAGGATTGCATTACCGCCTAATGCTACAACAATTTTTGCCAAATTTTTCCTCCTATTCAGCGTTCGGTACTTGTTGAGTAATACAATGAATATTTCCGCCGCCTAATAAGATTTCGCGAGCAGGAACCCCAACGATTTTACGATCAGGATATGCTTTTTGCAGTGTTTCTTTTGCTTTTTCATCATTTGGATCACCAAACAATGGGAAGACGATTCCACCATTAGCAGTGTAATAGTTAACATAACTAGCAGCAAGACGATCGCCCTCTTGTCTAGGTAATGTACCATCAACTGCATCAACGCCTTCACTTTCTTCTTTAGTGATCAATACTGGTTTTGGAACGTAAAGTTTGTCGACTTGGATTTTTCTTCCTTTAGCATCAGTAGAGTTGGTTAAAATATCATAATTTTCTTTAGAAATTTCATACTGAGGATCATCCTTGTCATCAGTCCAAGCTAAGAGAATATGTCCTGGTTCAACGTAATTGGCGATGTTATCAACATGTCCGTTAGTCTCGTCGTTGTAGATTCCCTTTTTCAACCAAATAATTTTTTCAAGATTGAGATATTCTTTTAGAATATTTTCAATTTGTTCTTTACTCAGTTGAGGATTCCTTCCTTGTGATAAAAGACATTCTTCAGTAGTGATTAATGTTCCTTCACCATCAACATGAATAGATCCGCCTTCGAGAGTGAAATCATCTAAACGATAACGATCAGTTCTTTCAATTTCGGTTACTTTTTGAGCAACACGGTCATCTTTATCCCAAGGGAAGTATAATCCGTCAACTAAACCACCCCAAGCATTAAAATGCCAATCGACACCGCGCATTTTACCGTTATCATTAACAACAAAAGTTGGTCCACAATCACGAATCCATGAGTCGTCATTTGAGATCTCAACAACTTCAACTTCATCAGGAAGCATATGACGAGCATTTGCATATTGTTCGTCAGATACACCAACAGTTACATGTTCAAATTCAGAAATTGCTTTTGCAACATTTACGAATGTGTGCTGTGCAGGTTTTGCACCATCACGCCAGTTATCTGGACGTTCTGGCCAAAGGATGTAAACTCCTTTATGAGGCTCAAATTCACCAGGCATTCTAAATCCATCTTTTTTTGGTGATGATTGTAATGTTTTCATTTTGTTACCTTTCTTTAAATATTGGTTCTTTTACGAAACTATAATAAATCTGACTTTAACGAAGAAAATTAAAACTTTGGCATTGTTTTAAAAGAGATATTATTTTGGATAAATTATTAAGGAGATGTTTTTTATAAAATTGGTTTTTCTTGTTAATTGACTTATTTAGTTTCTTTAATAAATTTATTTTTGGTAAATAATTTTACCATTAACCATTGTCATAACAGCCTGAGTTTTATAGATGTCTTCAGGCTTAGATTCTAAAATATTTGTATCTAAGACAGCGATATCAGCTAATTTTCCTGATTTTATGGTTGCTGTCTTAAGCACCGTAAGTTTAATTGATCTTGATAATTAGTAAATGTCCCATCTTTAGGTCAAAAGTCAACTTTAATATTTTTATAACTATCTTTTAATTAGGATAAAACACATTGGTATTAAAAATTTAATTTAGTATCTAACATTAAGAGGTTTGTTTTAATTATGAATGTAAAAGTAAGTAAATGGTACAAGTAGTTTTAAAGAGGTGACCTAAAACATAAGTGAGCACAACATGATTTATATAATAATAAATTCTCCCCCAATTTTTTATCAATTAATTTATGCGTAATTCTTTCACTTCTTTTTTTAAATTATCAATTTCTTTTTTCCACAAAATTAATGAAACAATAAATACAATTACGTCTGCGATAGGTTGACTATACCAAGCCCCGTTTGCTCCAAATATGGCGTTTAAGATTAATAAAAGCGGAGTGGCAATAATTAAAAATTTTATGATTCCTAAGAAGTTTGAAATTTTAATTTTATTAATAGCCTGATAGTAACCAGACAAAATATTAACAGTCGAACCCAAAGCCGTGAATCCAACCATAATTATTGATGTTGACATAGTCATCTTCATTAATTGAGTATCAGATCCCGCAAAAATAGTTACTAAAGGACGCGAGAAAACAGCGTAAAGTAAAGTAATTGCAGCAATTACAACAATATTAGACAAAATACTAATGTTAAGTAACTGACGAACTCGATCAAACAGTTTTGCACCGTAGTTATAGCTAGCGATCGGCTGCATCCCTTGGGTTAATGAAACAGTAATAGTATTGAAAATGTAAAAAATATAACCATTGACAATACCAAAAGCTGCAACATCGACACTTGTACCATTTTTTCCTAAGATAATATTCATCACCCAAGTAAAAATAGAGCTTGAAATTGTAATTACAAAATAAGGAATCGAAATTTTGATATCATCGAGAATTGTTTTCCAATCAAAGTTAAAATCAAATTTAATTTTCAATTTTGTTTTTGAAAAAATGAAGTAAAAAATTCCTGTAAAGAAAAGACCGATTGACATACCGTAATAAATTCCAACAGCAACGATGCCCCATTTAGCTATAAAAACTCCGTAATACAATTCGAGAATTGAAATTAAAGCAGATAATGACATAATCCAACTGCTTAATCCCGGCTGTTCATCAACTCTAAGCATACTAACAATCATTTGACCTGTTATGGAAAAAGGATATCCTACCATAAATATTCTGATAAATGTTGCAGCTGCTTGGTGAGTTTCAGCTTGAGCGCCTAAAAGACTAGCAATACCAGAAGCATTAAAGCCAATTATCAACGCAAGTAAAATTGAAATAATTAAAGTGAACCAAAAACCGTCGGAGAAGACTTTTTGTGAACGTTCAACATTTCCTTTTCCTTTGTCTAAAGCAGAAACGGTGCTGACACCAATCCCTAAACCTCCGCCCAATCCAGTACTCAGTAATTCTAAAGGCATAATTACACTGACAGTGGCTAGACCTAAGGATCCAAGTCCTTGCCCAATGAAAATGCCTTCTAAAATAACCATGATGGCTTGGGCTATCTGTCCGATTAATGTGAGAGAACCATACTTGAAGAATAATCTATTAATGCTGCTTGTTGCTAATTCTTGGTTATTTAGCGCCCCATTTTCGTGATCAAGCTCATTATCCATAGTTATCGTTCTGCTTGAATTTAACGAGTTGAGTTATCAACTAAGTTTAAAATCATTTCCTTTAATTTTGGATCATTTAAATCATCGAGCTGTTTTTCAGTGTAGTTCATTGATGGAGCAAGTAAATAAACTAGTAATGCACGAATTGATGTCAAACGATTTTCTGCTTCATCCCAAGCAATAGATGCAGGTGAATCTAAGACTGCATCAGTAACTTCTTCACCGCGGTTTGCTGGAAGACAGTGCATGAACATTGCATGACTTGCTGCTTTTGCCATTAATTCTTCGCTAACCTGATATTTAGGATAGAAGATTTTCATTCTTTCATCATATGAAAGTGGTGATTCATATAAGCCATACCAAACGTCAGTATATACAAAATCTGCATCCTTCATAGCTTCATCAGCATTTTCTGTTACTTCAACAGTTCCGCCTGATAATTCACAATTTTTCTTCGCAATTGCAAGACTTTCTTCTGGAATTTGGTAGCCTTTAGGTCCAAATTGAACGAAGTGCATTCCCATCTTAGATGCGATAAACATTAATGAAACACATACTTGAGTAGCGTCTCCGACGAATACTACTTTACAATCGCTTAATTTCTTACCAGCAGGTAAGTGTTCAGCCATCGTTGTTATGTCTCCAATTTCTTGAGTTGGGTGATTGTAATCGCTCATACCATTTAAAACTGGGACTGTAGCAGTTTCAGCTAATTTTTGAACGGTTTCATGTTTAGCAACACGAGCCATTAAAACATCAACTAAACGTGATAGTACAATTGCCGTGTCGCCTAATGATTCACTTTCAGCACTTCCCAAGTGAATTTGGCCTGGAGCAAGATATTGTGAATGACCTCCTAATTGAGTCATTGCAGTTTCAAAAGCAACTCTAGTTCTAGTTGAGGATTCTTCAAAAATCATTCCCAAAGTTCTGTTAGGTAAAAGGTTAGGATAGTTTCCTCTTTTGATATTACGTTTAATTTGAATTCCAAGATTAATTAAATATTGGATTTCCTCTCTCGTATAAGTATTAGTATCAATAAAATCGCGTTTCATAAATAAATCCTTTCAAATGTTTTCGTTAAGACCATTTGTTTTCTTAACCATATTTAATATAAAATGTGAAAGCGATTAAATAAAGGTGATAACGCTTAATTGAATTCAAGCAAAATAATCATGTAGTTTGTTACATTTTGCGTAACAAACAAAAATAAGTGCATATTCTGCTTGATAATAAGATTTATTTTAAAAAATGTATCAAATTCCGCAAAATAAAACAAAATACATGGTAGTTGTTATTTGATCAGAATCAAAGAAAGCCCTTTCTGTTGGAGGATAGATTATTTATACTTTATAACTGTATTTAGTTTGCGATCGAGTTAAAAAATATGCAGACTGTTTGAAAGGGGAACTCAAAGATATGCCTAAAAAGAAAAAATTTAGCCTCATGAGTGCTGTTTTATCAGTTATTTGTGTGGTTTTTGTTGCTGAAGCAGCAGCTCCTGTGGCATCGATAGGAAATTCACAATTTTTTTGGTGGATTTTTCTATTAGTATTATTTTTATTACCATATGGTCTTATTTCTTCCGAACTAGGGACCACTTATATTGGAGAGGGTGGTTTATACGATTGGATTACAAAGGCATTTGGGCATAAATGGGGATCAAGAGCGGCTTGGTACTATTGGATTAATTTTCCGCTTTGGTTAGCATCACTAGCTGTCATGTGTCCGGGGTTAATTGAAACAATTTTTGGTATTAAACTAGGAACTTGGACCGGTGTTTTAATCGAATTAATTTTCATTTGGCTGATTATTTGGATTAGTTTCTATCCAGTTAGTGATAGTGTTTGGATTCTAAACACTGCGGCAATTATTAAAATGACATTAGCTATTTTGATTGGTGTTTTAGGAATTTACACGGCCTTAACTAAAGGAATGGCTAATCAATTTACTCTTAAGAGTATGCTGCCAACTTTTGATCTGCACAGTTTATCTTTTGTTTCAGTAATAATATTTAATTTGTTAGGATTTGAAGTTATCTGTACGATGGCTGATCAGATGGAAAATCCTACCAAACAGATTAAACAATCAATTATTATTGGTGGGATTGTAATTGCGGCAATTTATATTTTTTCGGCATTTGGAATCGGAGTAGCTATTCCAACCGATAAGATTAATACCGGAAGCGGTTTGATGGATGCCTTTAAATTATTGCTTGGAACAGATACTGGCTGGTTCATTAGCATCATTGCACTGCTGTTCATGCTGACTTTATTCGGTAATATGATTTCTTGGTCATTTGGGGTCAACAGTGTTGCTTCTTATGCAGCAGAAAACGGAGATTTGCCTAGTGTATTTGCTAAAAAATCTCCAAAGAATCAAATGCCAAACGGGGCTTCGATTATGAATGGTGTAATTGCGTCAGTAATTGTTGTAGTAGCGCCACTGTTGCCTAGTCAAGATTTATTCTGGTCATTCTTCTCATTAAACTTAGTAATGTTAATGTTAGCTTATATTCCAATTTTTCCAGCTTTCTTAAAACTTAGAAAAATTGATCCAGATACTCCAAGACCTTTTAAAGTTAGTGGAAATAATACGTTCTTACATATATTAGCTTATGTTCCAGTTGCATTAATTGTCATTGCATTAATCTTTACTGCAGTTCCATTAGACTTTAGTAAAAGCAGTCTGACAGAGCAGCTGCCTATATTTATTGGAACAATTATAATGGTAATTATTGGTGAGATAATTATTAAAGTTAAAAAGGTTACAAAAGAGGGAAATACTAGAGAAGACATCAATGACGACTCTAAATAATAATTTTAGTTTTTAAAAATAACAAAGCAGCTAACAGCAAGAAAATTGCGAGTTAGTTGCTTTTTTTTTGAAAAAAATTTTATGAAAAACAGAATTGATAAAATCCACTTTTTGATATAATAAATTTAACTTTGTATAAATAAATCAATTTAGGGAGTGAGTTTATGAACAAGTTAATCAAAAGATTAGGATATTTAATAGTCGCAATAGTAAGTATTGCAGCTATTGGAATTGTTTTAAACAATAAACAAGCGAGTAAAGCAGCAGATTTCCCACAGAATACCGCAAGTATAAATAATGGTAGCGTTTCCAGGGGGGGGCGTTTAGCTAATAATGTTGGATCTATTTTTTTAGATCCACTTCAACGAACGTCACTTCCTAAACTTCAAATTAAATCGAAAATCACAACTAAAGATGGCTCTAACATACTTAGTTCTGGAGAGATTGTAAAAAATGGAGATTTTAGCTTAACTGCTGAAGGTCACTATAATCCAACTCAAAGCTGGGTTCATTTGGAGTGGGATACAGTACCTGATCGAACAGATGGATACGTTGTTCAGAAAACAACTAATCCAACAATTCCCTCTGATGATACCTCTTGGGATATAGCCCCAACTAATTACGGGAAGCACATAAAAATTTTAAATGTTTATCCAGAAGCACCTCGTGAAGGTAATTATTTAAAGTCTTGGATGGATCAACTTGATCCAAATACCGGACAACCGGTATCAATGGGATTAATTGATGTTACTCCTGTATCATTATCTCAATTTAACGCTAATCCAGATGGATATCTAAAGGATTCCACTGGTAGTTATAAATATGATGGATTGTTTTTTGGATCGTCAGATTATAATGGTAGTTTAGAACAAGATATCAACGTTGCGGCACAGCAAGCGACCGCTAGTTTTGGAAATACTGGGAGATCTTTGATTTTTGGACATGATACGGTTTTAGGTAATGCCGGATGGTCTCATCCTAATTTTCATAAATTTTCTTCAGATTTAGGGGTAATTTTAGATACAGATATACTTGTTGCTGGTGGAAGTTATGAAAACGACATGTATTTATCAAATCGGGTAAAGTTTTCGACATACGGTCCACTAGGAATTTATCCTTATAAATTGGATCCTAATGCAATTTATGATATTACTTGGAGCCACACTGCTGGACAATACCTTCTCTCCACTGGAGGTGCAACTCGTTGGATGCAATTTACTCAAAGCACAACATCTCCAACTTTAAATCCGCCAGGATATGCATATGATAGCAGTCATAAAATTATCGGTGATAATAATTGGTATTTAATAACTAGAAATAACTATGCAATGATTCAAACCGGTCATACTACAGGGGGTTGTACGCCTGATGAAGCTAAAATTATTACTAATATGGTTTATTATACAAGTACGTTAACGTTGTCATCTCCAGGTGATGATCATACGGTAAACGATATTACTCCACCGGATGTGCCAACAAGTGTTGTAACAAAAACTGGGGATAATTCTATCAATGTAAATTTCAATACTAAAGATAACCCCACTAATTATTTTTATCGAATTAAAGCAAAAACTTCTTCAACTACTAAATATTCAGATGTTGTTAAGTTACCTATTTTAAGTGGATTTAAAGGTTATGTTTATTCACTGGATGATAATCCTACAGGGGCACCCAAAGTTAATAAAAATCCTATAACTGGTGAAGTAACAAATATTAATCTCAATCCAACATCAGCAACAGATAATCATGCGAATCTTACGTTTAATCGTAATCCTGATGCAGGTAAATACCTGCATATTGTTGCAGTGGATAATTCAAATAATGTATCAGCGGTTAAAACTGTCAGTCTTTCAGACTATCTGTGGTGGAAATACGAAAGTGGAACGTTAACCATCTATCCGCATGTACTAAATGCTAATGTAGATGCTGAAGTTACGAGTCCTGATCCTAATGATCAATACGATGACATCGTTAAATGGCCTTGGGATCAATATTTAACGCAAATTAACACTGTTGAGATTAAGCAGGGAGTAAAGGGTTATCATTCGATTGAACATTTATTCTATGGTCAAACAAACTTAAAGAATATTATCGGTTTGACAAATTTAACTACTACAGGTGTATACAATATGAGTGGAATGTTCAATGGCTGCGCAAATCTTGAAAGCGTTGATTTAAGTTCGTTTGATACTACAAGTGTTGCGAACATGTTTAGGTTTTTCTTAAATTGTAAAAAACTAAAAAATATTGTATATGGTCCTAACTTTAAGACAGGTACTGTATTAACATTTGGAGCAATGTTTTCACATTGTACTTCGTTAACAGATTTTAGTGCAGTAGAACATTTTGATACCAGAAGCGGGACAAGTTTTGATTCGATGTTTATGGATTGTCCGGGGTTAACCCATCTTGATCTAAGCGGCTACTCGACAAACAATGTTGAGTTAATGAGGTGGATGTTTTTTGAAGATCATAATCTAGAGAGTATTAATCTAAATGGTTGGCAGACTCCGAAATTAAAACAAACAGAATCAATGTTCAATGAGTGTTTTAATTTAAAGAAATTAAGTTTAAGTAGTTTTGATGTATCTAGTGTTACCAATTTTCAGTGGATGTTTGCGAGCTGTAATAGTTTGACTACTTTAGATCTTCAAAATTTTAATATTCAACCAACAGCTAACACAAATGGAATTTTAAAAAGCATGCCAAAATTATGGCAACTAACGTTAGGTAATGGAACTAGAATTGGAGCTAATTCCTTATTGAATGATCCAACCCCAGGAACGGCAATTACGGATTTAGACAATCCATCACCAGTATATTACGCAACTAATCCACAGTGGCGGGAGGCATTAACACCAACAACAATTCATGCACCAACGGGTGCAGCAAGGACAGCAGCTCAGATTGCGAGTGATTCATTAACAAGAAATGATGTAAGGACATACGTTTGGGACCAAGTTGGAACGCAGACTTTAGCAGTAACTCCGGGGAATATTGATTTGGGTACTCATGCGGGATACTTGAAGAACAAGGAATACACTAGTTCAGCGCAAAACATCAATGTAACCGACAACAGAAATGTGAGAACAGGTAAGCGATGGCACGTGGAAGCTGCAGTAACAAAACCGTTTAAGCACACAACAGATTCAACAAAGGTCATTAGAGGAAATCCGTTGTATTATCACAATACAACAACGGGAACGACGACCCATCTTCTTCCAACAGCACAAACACTTTATAGTGAAACAGCAACGATTAATTACCAAGACGTTAAGAATTATCCATGGACATTGAGCTTTAAGGCAAGTCCAAGTGATATTCCGAAAGCCGGTACTTACAATGCAACAGTAACCTTCACGTTGATTAACGACACTCCTTAAAATGTTTTTATAAATTTATTTAAGATAAAAACTTTGGGAATACACTGTTAATTTTGTATTTGTTGAAACTATGGAATCTTTAAAATATAGTAGTAGTGTATCAACTAAATACGAATTATGTTGATATTGAATTAGTTTTAAAGATTTGAAACTCATTAAAAAATGTAATTACTTTATATCGAAATACCAATTTTATTGATTTTTTAAGTGTTCCCCGCATCCGCGGGGTGTGAGTGTTTAATATGTTGAACTAAGAATTTAAGTGAATAAGCCGTTTAGTTGGTTTATTTTTTATAATATAATATTTAAAGTGTGCTATTAATTGAAAAGAGTGTTGCTTATGGATAAGTTTTATCTAAATTGGTCATTAAAAAGTCTATTCTTCGGTTTGTTTTTATTGTTTGTTATTCTGGCGTATAGTTCCTTTCTTTTAGGTGATCAGTTTGATTTTGGTCAATCGATCGTATCGTATTTTACAAATATTCCTGTTTTGTCAAATGTAATCATTGTTTTTTTGTTAGTAATGTCTGCGAATTTTTTCAAAATCTATAAAGCTCAAAAATAGAAATAAGAAGTTTATCTATTAAGTTTTAACAGTGAAAATTCCTTTATCAGTGGAACATTATAGACAACGTTTACTTATGCTTTTGTTAACGTACGGTAGTAGTTGAAGTGATTCCAATTTAGATATATAATTTAAGTATAAAAAGAGCCGGTGCGCAAACACCAGCTCAATGTAAGCCGCTTTAAAGGCGGTGGCAATAGTAAGAATTAGATTAACCCTTCCTATAACTGGCCAAAGTTGAATAGGACGGGTTTTTTGTTACTTTTCGTTATGTTTCAAGATGGTTGCAACAAGCAAGCCAAACGAAATCATCAACGAGATAGCTTGAAAAACAGTCAAGCTGACTGCGATCCTTTCTAATAAGATTGTTCCGTATTTCCATACAGCACCACCTCCTTGGAAATTCATGCAGCCACCGCCCATAAAACTTCTCACTCGTTAATTATAACAAAAGGAACAAACGTTCGGCAACAATGTTTCACTGTTTAAAAAAATAAATATTATTTCTATAATCCGTTTGATATAACTATACCAATTATAGACAAATGTGATGCAATGATAACCTTCACTTTAGTAATTACGCTAAAATTTTTTATAAATTATATAAGATAAAAACTTTGAAAATATACTGCTATTTTTTTATTTGTTGAAACTAGGTAGTCTTTAAAATATAGTAATATTGTATCAATTAAATGCCAAGTATGTTGATGCTGAATTAATTTTAAAGATTTGAAACTCATTAAAAAATGTAATTTCTTTATGTCGAAATATCTGTTTTATTGATGTTTTTAAGTGTATTCCCCGCACTCGCGGGGGTGATCCTCTGGGACAAATTCCAACACTTCATCTCGTCTTGTATTCCCCGCACTCGCGGGGGTGATCCTATTACAAAGACGGGCAGCACGTTGATGACGATGTATTCCCCGCACTCGCGGGGGTGATCCCGGGAGCACAATTACAAGAGCTACTAGTTAAGGGTATTCCCCGCACTCGCGGGGGTGATCCTACTTGCACCTAGCTCACAAGCTGAGATGATAAGTATTCCCCGCACTCGCGGGGGTGATCCTGACCTATCCAAAAATATCTGACTGTTCAAGCTGTATTCCCCGCACTCGCGGGGTGATCCTAAAAAATTGTGACTTGTTGGTCTTAGACGACTGTGTTCCCCGCATCCGCGGGGGTGTTAGTGTTTAGTATGTTGAACTAAGAATTTAAGGCAATAAGCCGTTTAGTTGGTTTATTTTTTATAATATAATATTTAAAGTGTGCTATTAATTGAAAAGGGTGTTGCTTATGGATAAGTTTTATCTAAATTGGTCATTAAAAAAGTCCATTCTTCGGTTTGTTTTTATTGTTTGTTATTCTGGCGTATAGTTCCTTTCTTTTAGGTGATCAGTTTGATTTTGGTCAATCGATCGTATCGTATTTTACAAATATTTCTGTTTTGTCAAATGTAATCATTGTTTTTTTGTTAGTAATGTCTGCGAATTTTTTCAAAATCTATAAAGCTCAAAAATAGAAGTAAGAAGTTTATCTATTAAGTTTTATCAGTGGAATATTATAAGACAACATTTACTTATACCTTGGTTAACGTACGGTAGTAGTTGAAGTGACTTTAATTTAGATATATAATTTAAGTATAAAAAGAGCTGGTGCGTAAACACCAGCTCAATGTAAGCCGCTTCAAAGGCGGTGGCAATAATTATAAAACGACTATCCGTCCTATAACCTTACCAAAGTTGAATAGGACGGATTTTTTTGCTACTTTTCGTTATGTTTCAAGATGGTTGCAACAAGCAAGCCAAACGAAATCATCAACGAGATAGCTTGAAAAACAGTCAAGCTGACTGCGATCCTTTCTAACTAAGATTGTTCCGTATTTCCATACAGCACCACCTCCTTGGAAATTCATGCAGCCACCGCCCATAAAACTTCTCACTCGTTAATTATAACAAAAGGAACAAACGTTCGGCAACAATGTTTCACTGTTTCAAAATATTTTCACAAAAATAAATATTATTTCTATAAGTCGGTTTATATAACTATACCAATTATAGACAAATGTGATGCAATGATAACCTTCACTTTAGTAATTACGCTAAAATTTTTTATAAATTATATAAGATAAAAAATTTGAAAATATACTGCTATTTTTTATTTGTTGAAACTAGGTAGTCTTTAAAATATAGTAATATTGTATCAATTAAATGCCAAGTATGTTGATGCTGAATTAATTTTAAAGATTTGAAACTCATTAAAAAATGTAATTTCTTTATGTCGAAATATCTGTTTTATTGATGTTTTTAAGTGTATTCCCCGCACTCGCGGAACGTTTCCTTAGTAAAATAGAGCACGATAGAGCACGGGAAAGCCCAATTTTACGGCATTTAGCACGATAGAGTAAGATAGAGAATCGAAAAATTGGCGACAAACTGGCGACGAATTTTATAGTGCTTCTAAGGCTAAAATTGTTCTTTTTGCTTCTTTTTTCTCGTGTTCCTTTAAAAGATGGGAGTAGACTGTCATCGTAATCGAAACGTTGGCATGCCCAAGTCTGTGACTGATGTAATTTATATCGATTCCCTTTAAAATTAAAAAACTTGCATGGGTGTGTCTTAAACCATGAAAGGTTATTTCGGGGCTAATTTTAAGCTTTTTTTGAATTTTACGAAGTTCCGCGTTAGTCACTTTTCCTGTTGGTGGTTCGAGTTTTTTATCCAAAAAAATTTGATTATTTAAGCTAGCATACCCGATACTTTCAAAATATTCTTCCTGCTCTTTTTTCAGTTTTTCAAGCATAGACAAAAGTTCCGAGTCAACATCAATGACCCTATTACTTGAAGGTGTCTTTGTTTTCTTGAATTTTTTTGTGTACTTGTGATCCCAGCTCTTATTTATATCAATAGTCCGATTTTTAAAGTCGATATCTTTCCAGGTGAGCCCCAGAACTTCCGACAAGCGCGCACCAGTCATGATGGAGGTAGCAATCATACCGCAGACAATATCATCAACTGACGAGTTTTCAAAAACATACTTTTTTAGCTTTCTGAAGTCGTCAGCTTCAAGATACTTTAAAGACTCAGGTTTTGACTCTTTCCCACAAAGCTCAATATCCTCAGTAAAATTAAAATCGATTATCCGATCTCGTACTGCTGACCTTGCCATTGCCCGGATGTGACTGTTGACCGCAGAAATGGTCGTACGGGCACGAGTCTCCCCCTGATTATTAATAAATTTTTGCCAGTCACTTCGTGAGATTTGTCGCAGTTTTACTGTGACCCCAAAATACTTTTCAATCTTATTATGGTAAGTTTTGTACTTTTTTTCTGTTGTCTCATCGTGCTTTCCCGCTTTGTAGGCTTCAACCCAGCGATCATAGTAATCCAAAAAAGTAATATCGGGGTTTAGTATTAAGCCCTTTTTTAGCTTCATTTCCATTTCTGCCGCTGCCTGAACTGCTTCACTTTTCAAGTTGAAGCCACCCTCAGTTTTTCTAAGAGGAGTCCCATCTAGGTCTTTATATCTGATGGAGTACTCCCATTTTTTACCACGTTTTCTAAATCCTGCCATTGCTAACCTCTTTTACTTACTCGTCAAAAACCAAATGTAAAACGACTCTGCCTATGATTTTGACATCTTCCATATTAGAAAAAAGATAGGATATTGGTTGGAATGATCTGTCGGTAGAATCAGGTAAAAAATCAACTAATTTTAGCTCTTTATTTATGTAGATCCTTTTTACGCAATAATCCCCGCCATCTGAAAAAACAACAATTTCCCCATTTTTTAAATCTTCTAAGCTTTCTACCTTTTGTATTCCAATCATCGATTTATCAGGCAAAATCCGATTCATTGACTCACCACTTACTTTCATCATTAACAAGTCCTTTTCATCCGCAAATTTTCCAAGCAAATTTTTTGAAATTGCTGACTTTTCTAAGTCATCAGAAGTAAAAGGATCAATACTTGTCGGTACGCCTGCTGATACAGAAGCATCGATGAAATTATAATAATTTTTTGGCGGTTCCGGCTGATCTTCAACTCCAAAAAGGTATAAAACAGAAGTATGCAAAAACCTTGCCGCATCATCTAAGTGATTTACTGGGAAGGTTCGTTTTCCGTTTAAATAGTAAAACATGGCCGATCTGCTAACCCCCATTGCTTTTGCTAACTCTGTAGGGCTTTGACCGTTTTCTTTTAGTAATTGGTTTATAACTTCTACGAGTTCATCATTTGTTCTCACTTGTCGACACCTCCTTTAGCTTTATACCTTTTAGTATATTCTAAGTTCATAAAATGGGCAATAAAATCATTTTTTGTAAAAAATGGTTGACAAACGTGAACAATGGTCATAATATGGTCTTGTCTTAAAAAATAAAAGACAATAAAAAAGAAGGGAGAGGCAAAAAATGCCAGTAAATCTGAAAAGGATTAAAGCAGAACGAATTGCGAAGGGCCTTACTCAAGAGGACTTCGCAAAAGAGCTTGGGTGGACAAGAAGTCACTATGCAAGACGCGAACAGGGAACTTCGAAGCTTTCTGCGGAAGATCTTGAAAAGATTCTTAAATCTTTAGGGTATTCTATTAGCCAAGTAGAGGATTTTTTTTACCCTAGGTGTTCACGAAAGAGAACAAGAAAATCAATTAAATTCACTTTTATGAACAAAAAAGAGGCGGTAAAAAATGCAACAAACCATTAGGCTCGACAGTCTTACGATTCCCATACCTGAGGGCTTCGAGATCTTACCAAAAGCAGAAGTCAACGACTTAAGAAAAAAGGCGGATTTAAGCTGTTGGTGGACGATGGGAGATGTAGAAAAGCGATACCACCGGAAGCGGGAATGGATCAAAAAAGTACTCTACAGCAAAAAATTCCGGCCTCTACTAGAGCATAAGTGCGTTATGTATGCGGGCACGGGTGGCCGAAGAACTTATCTTTTTGAGCCAGTCGGATTCAGCAAGTTCATGAGAGAGTGGTTTCCAGAAATCACGAGAGAAATGGAGAAAGGCGTTAAATGAAATCTTTTTTAATAAGTATGTGCACTACACTAGCGATTTT
Organism: Xylocopilactobacillus apis; assembly: GCF_033095965.1. Lineage (NCBI taxonomy): Bacteria > Bacillati > Bacillota > Bacilli > Lactobacillales > Lactobacillaceae > Xylocopilactobacillus > Xylocopilactobacillus apis. The sequence goes on along the minus strand of NZ_AP026801.1, from coordinate 1,556,662 downwards.
GTATCTTGATTCACTTGTGGGACTTCAAGTTACTTTTGACATCATCGTAAAAATAATAGCGATCTTTGTACTAGCAATTTTCGCATTTTACATTGCTTTTAGTATTTACGACAAGGTACACGAAAATGATAAAAATTAGTACAGATATCAAGACAAAGCTTAAGAGATACAACTACTACAGAGTTTGGATCTTCCAGCGACGTGGTGCTGACTACATCTACCGAGCGCACAACCTCAACGCGAATCAGAGCGACAGTGACATCTTGAAAGATTTTGAGGATTTAAAAGAGCACTACAAGACGGCAAGTATCAAAGATGCAACGCGATCACTTACGCCGGATGAACTCGACCACTTTATCAATAAATTTTGTAGAAAAGATTTTGTAATTTTTGCGGGAGAAGAAGAGTGCTAAAAGCCGTCATACTTTTTCTGATTTTTGATTGGTGGCTGTCCTTGCTGGTGACTTACGTCCTTTACAAAAAGAAATTAAAGAATTTTGAGGAAGACGATGAAGATGATTTTGATACTTATCCGTATGAATCTTATCTCACTGGAACGTATCTACCTAAAAAGCCCAAAATTTTTTATTACAAGGATCCCCACGATGTACTAGAGCATCCTTTTTTCGTGGTCTACCTAGCGTACGCGCATGAGGATGGATACATATCAGCATGGAATGGACTGACCCTAGATACGACCCTTAAAGAATTTGAGAAAGTAGCAAGGACTAAGGAGGACGAGGTCAAAGACTTTGAAAAAAAGCCACTAAGAACTTTACAAAAATTTATCAATGATGGGCTAGAAAAAGGGTACTACGTGATCGTGATTTAGGAGGCAGCGATGAAGAGTAAAACGCTTGGCGAAAAACTCGGATATGTACTAATGGCGATTGCTTATGTAGTGATTATCTTAGGCATTATCCAGAAAGTTTTAGGGGAGTAAAAAAGCCCGTTTGCGGCAACAAACGAGCAGTCATAAAAAATATAACAACTTTATTATAGCAGGGCTAGCAAGCCCAGAAGGAGTAAAAAATGATAGAAATAACAGTAAAAGGCGAGAATTGGGCCGATCTAGTTAAAAGTGTTGAAGACTTGGCGAGTGGGATGACTGGCGGAAAGGTCGAAGCAGATATCAGCACACCCCCGAAAAAAACAGCACCAAAAGTAGAAAAGGCGACACCAAAGACTGAGCCCGTGGCAGAAGCAGTGCCAGAGGCAAAGCCAACAAAACTCACACTGGATGATGTAAAAGGTGCCTTTGGACCCGTCCTTTTGAAAAAACGCGATGAGGCAATGGCGATTCTTAAAAAGTATAAGGCCACGGGCATTTCTAAGCTCAAAGAAGAAGACTACGCGGACTTTATCCAGGAAGTGAAGGCTCTGGCATGACAATCGAAAAACAATTATTAAGTATGGATAATAGCAAAGCTCAAGATCAAATTGATACTCTTTTCAACTTCATTTTAGAAAATGATCCGAACAGTGAAATCTGTGATCCCTTGCAGCATGAAATAGTAGAAAAGTATCCAAGGTATCCAGATTTACCAAACTCGGCCTTAAATGAGGTTGGAGAAGAACTGGTCAGTTTAATCAGAGAAAGGATTCACTTATGGTAGCACCTACAAAACACAGTTCGCTGTCAGCTTCTAGCGCAGGTAAGTGGATCTACTGTCCACCAACTTTGTGGATGGAGGAAGGACTTCCAGATTTTACCTCAGAATACGCACAGGAAGGTACTGACGCCCACAGACTCGCAGAGTTAAAGATAAGTCTAGCGACTAAAAAAATCACTAAAAGAAAATACAACGCGGAAGTCAAAAAGCTAAAAGAAAACTCGAAGTTTTACAGTCAGGTGATGGAGGAGTACACGCAAAGTCATGCGGACCTAGTGATAGAAGACTACAACTCCTTAAAAAAATCTGCGATTTTCACTGAACAAAAAGTCGATTATGGTCAATGGGCTCCGGGTGGCTGGGGCACATCCGATGCCATCATCGTCAACGATGATACTCTCTCGATTTGGGACTTGAAGTACGGCAAAGGGGTCAAAGTACGGGCAGATCACAATATCCAACTGATGCTTTATGCCTTGGGTGCTTATTACACTTTTGGTCCAATGTATGACTTTAGCACTGTCCGGATGACAATCAACCAACCGAGAATCGGGAACTTGTCGACTTTCGAGATGAGTTTAGGTGAGCTTTTGGATTGGGGTGATACTGTGGTAAAACCCGCAGCAGATCAAGCTTTAAATGGCGATGGTGACTGGGACTTTAATAGGCCCGAAACATGGACTTTCTATAAGGCAGCAGGTTTCGATCGACACCTAGCCGAGAAAAATTTAGAGATTAGAAAGTACAAATTTAAAGAAGCCAACGCACTCACGAGTCAAGAAGTGGCGGACATCTTGGATCAAGCACCGCAGATCAGAAAATGGCTCGATAAAGTTGAGCTTTATGCACTGACACAGATTTTAGATGAGGGCAAAGAGATACCAGGCTATAAAGTCGTAGCTGGACGTAGTCGTAGAGTGATCAGCGACCAAGTTGCAGCTGCGCAGGTACTTGAAAATAGTGGTTTTAAAGATATCTACACTGACCCCACTTTAAAAAATATTACGAGCCTTGAAAAAGAAGTTGGAAAGAAAAAATTTGAAGAGCTTTTGGGAGACCTGCTTTATAAACCCGAAGGCAAGCCGACTGTCGTGGAAGATAGCGATAAGCGACCAGCACTCAATAAATTACAGCAAGCACAAAACGATTTTAAAAATTTTGATGACACGAAAGAAGAGGAAAAATAAAAATGACAAAAGAAAAACAACCAACATACGTAGTAACACCAGAATTAGTGAGATTTTCATACGTACATCTAGACGAGCCATATGCGATCGGAGCTGGTCAAGAGCCAAAGTATAGCGTGATGATCTTGATCCCAAAAACCAGCAAAAAGACTTTAGCTGAGATCAAGAGAGGCCAAGAAGAAGCTTACAAAGCGAAAAAACAAATTTTTGGAAAGACACCTTTTGAAGCAGTGAATACAACTCTCAGGGACGGAGATCTTGAGCACCCGGATCTTGAAGAATATCAAGGAATGTATTTTATGGGTGTATCCAACAAATATAAGCCAGAAGTCGTAGGTACTTTGCGTGATGAAGCCGGAAACCCAAAGCCTTTAGATCCGACAGATCCAGAAGAAATATACAGCGGAATGTGGGGACGTGTCGGGATGAGCTTTTTCGCCTATGACTCGACAATGAAAAAAGGAATCAGTGCCAGCCTTGCAACAGTTCAAAAAGTAAGAGACGGCGAAAGACTTGGAGGATTCCACGCGGACGCAGCGGCGGATTTTGCAGAGTTTGAAGATGACAGTGCCGACGATCTTTTGGCCAATGATCCAGCCATGATGTAACTCTATGGCAAAACAAAGACTGATGATCGATATTGAGACCTATAGCGAACAAGATTTACCAAGAGTAGGTCTATATAAATATTCTGACGACCCAAGTTTTGATGTTTTGATTTTTGCATATCAGGTCAATCACGAGGAAACAGTCGTCTGTGACTTGACGCAAGATGAAATCCCGATCGAGATCGTCGAAGGGATCATTGAACCAGATTTTATAAAAACCGCTTGGAACGCACAATTTGAAAGAGTCTGTCTTACTCACTATTTAAGACGACACGGGATGTATAAATCTCTAGAGTATCTAAAACCGGAGGCTTGGCGAGACCCAATGGTGCATGCAAGAGAGCTTGGTCTACCTGGCTCACTTAAGCAATGTGCGGACTACTTAAAAGTCGATCAAGTCAAAGACCCACGCGGAGCTAGACTGATAAGCTACTTCTCAAAACCCGCAAAACCTACCAAAGCAAATGGTATGCGCACTAGAAACTTGCCAGAGCATGACCCTGAAGGCTGGAAAACTTTTTTAAGTTATTGTGGTCAAGATGTGAGAACCGAATCCTCGGTCGACGACACAATCGAAGTCCTGGAAACTCCAGAGCACGAATGGAAAATTTGGTTCATGGATCAACGTATTAATGATCGTGGCGTTGCGGTTGACTCAAAACTCGCAAATGGCGCGATTGATATGGTCGAGCAGGGCAACGAGGAAAACGAAAAAAAGTTCAAGGATTTAACCGGCGTGGTCAACCCGCACTCTTTACTACAAGTTAAAAAGTGGCTAGCAGATCAAGGATATCCCTTTGAAAAGCTTGGCAAGGAAATCGTGCAAGACCGACTTGCAAAAGGTGATCTGCCTGACAACGTCGCGGAAGCTTTAAGACTTAAGCTTAGCTTTTCGACGTCATCAACAAAAAAATATCTGATGATGCGTGACGCAAAGTGCTCAGATGATCGGCTTCATGGCTTGCTCCAATTTTATGGGGCAAGTAGAACGGGCCGTTGGGCTGGGCGTCTGCTTCAAGTCCAGAATCTTCCAAGAAACTATTTGTCAGATTTGGACACCGCGAGAGAGCTCGTCCGAGAAAAAAGGCTCGATGATATTGAAATCTTATATGATGACGTACCTGACGTCTTAAAACAGCTGATTAGAACAGGCCTAGTCGCGAGTGAAGGTCATCGCTTGATTGTCTGTGACTTTTCAGCAATTGAAGCACGGGTGATCGCATGGTACGCGGACGAAAAAGAGACACTCGAAATTTTTAGAACTTCGGGGAAAATCTATGAGTCAACTGCCAGCAGAATGTTTAAAATTCCGATGGATAAAATCGACAAAGCAACTCGTCAAAAAGGAAAAATCGCAACTTTGGCTCTTGGCTATCAAGGTTCAGTTGGGGCGATGAAAGCTATGGGTGCTTTAAAGATGGGCATGAAGGAAGAAGAGCTTCCCGAAATCGTCGACAAATGGCGCGAAGCCAACTTCAAAATTGTGAAATTTTGGAGAGACTGCGAAACCGCGGTCAAAACAGTTTTGACCCGTGGTGGTGTTGTCCACCTACAAAAGGGGCTTCGCTTTTACAAGTCGAAAGGCTTTCTTTTCATCAAGCTACCGTCTGGAAGATCACTGGCGTATGCAAAGCCAAGGCTAGAGCCAGATCAGTTTGGCAGTTCGAAAATTGTGTATGACGGTCAAGGTGACAAGGTCGGCTTTACCAAGCTTGACACTTACGGCGGAAAGCTGGTCGAAAACATCGTGCAAGCGACAGCTCGTGATCTGCTCGCAGACGCAATGCTTAGAGTCGAAGAAGCAGGTTATCCAATTGTTTTCCATATCCATGACGAGATTGTGACTGACGTACCAAATGGCTTTGGATCACTCGAAGAGATGCGCGATATCATGTGCCAGCCCGTTGACTGGGCCGAGGGCTTACCACTTAACGCAGCGGGGTTTGAGAGCCCATATTATAAAAAGGATTAGAAAAATGAAAGCAAAATTTTATGATCCGCAAAAAGTAAAAGAATTTTGTGAGGAACAGACAAAAAAAGAGACTTGTGAAAAAATCATACTTTTTATGGAAGAAGATGAACGCTGGGGTATAAAAACTATCTGGATGAAGGATCTGGGCTACTTGATAGATCTTGATCAAGACTACATCTATGTAGCGGGAGCGCCTGGCAGCATCTGGGGCACACCTTGCATAAGAGCTGAATTTCAAATGAAGAATGACATGCAGGATTGCTATAAAGAAGAAGAAGTTGGAGAAAAAGTGGCAAAAGAACTTGAAAATTACAGTGTACTTAGTGGCCTGTATAGAACAGCACGAGGTATAGACAGGAAAAAAACAAAAAAGTTACTGAAGTGCTTTAAAATCGAAAATCCGCGATTTCTTTCTCCGTCAAAATGGGAAGATTTTGCGGACGGACTAAGGACGATCATCAATAGGGAGTCTATATCCAAAAAAGTTCTTTTAAGTAAAGACTCGAATCTCGCAAGAGATCAAGTATGGAAGCTCTATGAAATAGCTTGTACTTCTAATCAGATGTGGTATTCACGCCCAGATGTAGACGCGCTTATACAAAAATATAGTGCTTATGCAGATGATAAAGATCTTTCGAGAAAGGGAAAAATTTGGACTATCCCTTATAAGAGTTTAGAGCCATTTGCTCAGGAACTTTTAGGGCTGATCTGGCACGACGAAGAGGAGGACGATGATGACGACTAAGAGCAAGTATCTTATACAAGTGACAGACAGCGAAAATAACAAAGTTTACTTTGAAAGAGAAGAAAAGTGGCGTCTTTACTTTAGCTCTGCCCTTTTTATCGCAAAGCTTTTTGACACGTATGAAGAAGCAGAGAAAACAGCAAAAGTAGTGAAAAAGAGCGTCAGGAAGACATCAAAAGTTGAAATCACGTATACGAAGGAAGAAAAATGTTAGCAAAATTTTATGATCCTAAGCAAGCAAAAGCTTTTTGTGAAAAGTACACAAAAAATCCATCGTGCGAAAAAGTGCAGCTTTTTATGGAAAAAGACGAGTTTTGGAATCGCGAAGACATCTGGACGCGTGAAGATGGCTATCTGATTGATCTGGATCAAGAGTACATCAAAATAGCTGGAATCCCAGGGAGCATCTGGGACACACCATGTATCCGAGCTTGCGCCAAAGAGCTTGATGTATCTAGTACTTGCTACAAGGAAGTAGAGGTAGGCGAAGAATGACAAAAAAAATTATTTTTTACTGGGGGCTAGACGACAAAGCACCTTATCTAAGAATTGGGTTAGTTAATGAGCCCACACATGATAAAGCTTTATCTAGACATGAAGCTTTGGACTTTATCAGTGAGCTTGCAAAAAGTCCTTACTCGATCGAGCAAGACGAGGATATGTCAAAAGATGACTCACTGATAAATATTCAGACGACCAAAAGCTCGATGGAGGCCTTAGAAGAAGTTCGAGATGAGCTGGTAAAGCTGGCTTTTAGTAAGTATATGTATGTCTATAAGGGCGATATTTTACGAGCTTTTGAAAATAAGATCATGGTGACGATGGCTTTAGCAAAGGTCATCACTGCTCTAACGAAAGAAGATTAAAACCCAAAAAAATTCTAAAAGAAAGGAGGTAAAAGTTGGAAAACAAAGTGATAAATATCGATCCAAACCCTGAGATCCATATAGCAACTGCGAGTAAAAGAACTCAAAAGAGATGGAAAAACGAAACTCTCTCGTGGTCAGCTCTATTGGATCGTTTGTCAAAGCCGACTGTGACTCCTGAGACGCCAGCCGAGTGGACGAAGATGACGCTATCACAGCAAGACGATGTGAAAGATGTCGGCGGTTTTGTCGGTGGCTGGCTGAAAGACGGCAGGCGAAAAGCGGGCAATGTCCAAAACAGGACAGTTCTGACGCTCGACGTCGACTTCCCGACCAAAGGTCAAAATTTGTTTGAGGACGCCACGATGATCTGGGACTTTAGCTTTGCGGTGTACAGTACACACAAGTACACGCCAAGCAATCCGCGAATCCGCTTCGTGATCCCACTAGCACGCCCAGTGACGTCAGATGAGTATGTACCGATTGCCCGAAAAGTTGCGGAAGAGCTTGGCATGGACCACTTTGATGACAGTACTTATCAGCCTGAGCGTCTGATGTACTGGCCGTCACATAGCAAAGGTGCAAAATACTTTTTCGACTACCAGCAGGGAAGATTGCTTGATCCGGACAAAGTTTTAAGCGAGTACGACAGCTGGCAAGATTCATCTTTCTGGCCGACGAGCTCGCGTGAAGCTGAAGTACACCAGCACGAAGCAAAAAAAGCGGGCGATCCGCTGACAAAAAGGGGTGTGATCGGGGCATTCAATCGAGTCTACCCGATCCGTGAAGCAATCGAGAAATTTTTGCCAGACGTCTACGAGCCAACAGCTCACGATGATCGCTACACGTACCTGCCAGGATCGACGACAGGCGGACTCGTCCTTTACGATGACGTCTTTGCCTACTCACATCATGGGACTGACCCGACGGGTGGTGAGCTGACCAATGCTTTTGATCTCGTGCGGATCCATAAATTTGGTGATCTGGACGGCAAGGTCAAAGCGGACACGCCAGTGACAAGCTATCCGAGCTATAAGAAGATGAGCGAGTTTGCACTCGAAGATCAAAGTGTTTACGCGGAGTGGCAGGACACGGCGACGGGAAATGCCACTGATGATTTTTCTGATTACACCGAAGTCGCAGAGCCTAAAAAGGAAGAAATTCATTGGCTGAGTATCAGTAAAAGTGGCGCGACTATGGTCAACACGTACGATCTAGCAAGAAAAGTTATCCAGGATTATCAGGTTTTCAACAACGAGGAAAATTTCTTGCGCTATGACCCAAAAACGGGAATCTGGAAAAGTGATGCAGAAAATTTCCTTGCAGGAGTGCTCACAAAAAATTATCTAAAGAAGCTGTATAAGGGCGCCATTGTAAAAGACACCGTACAAGCAGTCAAAAATCTTTTAAATACGGATGATGATTTTGAAGATACCGATATAAACAAAATTGTTTTAAAAAATGGCGTATATGACATCATGTCTGGCGAATTCTCGGATACTTTTGATCCTGGACTACACGCTCGTGCGTCTTATCCTGTCGAGTATGATCCAGACGCGACCTCGCCAAAATTTGAGGGCTTTGTGAAGTGGCTACTTGACGAAGAAGCACTGGCATTTTTGTACGAGTGGATCGGATATATGTTTTATCGAGACTATCCTGTCCAAAAATTACTTTTTATCTATGGGCCTGGTGGTGGTGGTAAATCGACACTGATCAATATCATCAGAAAACTTGTAGATGGTCGGGCAACGTCATCAGTATCACTTGATGCTTTGATGACCAAGCAGTTTGCCCCAATCGTTCTCTATAGGAAAACCGCAAATTTTGATTCTGAGGCGAAGGCAAAATATCTGGAAGATGCCACAACTTTAAAAGCACTGACAGGAGAAGACTTGATATATGCGGATGACAAGTATGGAAAACCGATTCAATTTAGGAATTATGCAAAATTGACTTTTACGATGAACCGATTGCCCGCGATGCGCGATTTAACGGGTGCTATGGAAAGGCGTGCGGTCATTTTAAAAGTTGATAAGAAAATTACGCGGGAAGTAAAAAAGAATTTTCCTTATAAAGAAATCTTGAAGGAAATCCCGGGTATCTTCAACAACGCGATGGAGGGACTCCGCATGGTACTTAAAACCGAAAGCTTCACGGAAAGCGATGCGATGCGAAGCGAGCTCAGAAAGTGGATTAAAGGAAATGACCAGGTTGGTCGCTTTATCGATGAGGTTTTGACAGTAGACGAAAAAGCTTATACCAGTGTTGAGGACATGTATATCGCGTACACCGATTTTACGGAAGAAAATGGCGAGAAGGCATTAGGCAAGTACAAGTTTGGACAGCGTCTCGAAGACATGGGATACAAAAAGAAACAGGTTCGTGAAAGCAGCAGACAATTTTGGGCATGGATAGGGTTGAGCATCCCAATCACTGATTTTGATCAGTTGTGACAGAATTCTGTCACAAATTAAAAATTTCTGTCACACTCGAAAAGCGCACCAGCCAAGGGCTCAGGACAGTTTTGTGACAGAAATTACTATTTTTTCTATATATATACACGTAAGAAAAATAAAAAATATAAAAGAATATAAAAAATAAAAAAACATATACATATATATAACTAATGTTTTGATAAAAACCCGGATTTCTGTCACAAACCATTAAAAAGTCCTTGGTATGCATGACTTTGGGCTGTGACAGAAAATCTCAGAGGTGACAGAAATTCAAAGAAGGGAGGACAAAAATGCCAAGAGGTAAATTTGACCTAGAAACAGTCAACAAGCTTTTAGGGGTTGATGAGTCATACAAAGCACCAGACAAACTTTTAAAAATTATGTTTGATAAGAAAAAACGCGAAAAACTTTTTCGGGAATTTCTAGATGTCTCGACGGACGTGTCATACGACTGGTTTCACGAGTATTTTCAAGATGAGCAAGCGGAACGAAAAACTAGAAAACAAGATTTTACTCCGACATCGATTTCAAACATACTTTCGATCCTTATCAAAAATCCAGAAACAGCAAAAAGTACATATGACGTGGCAGCAGGAACGGGTGGCATGACAATTGTGAGTTGGTGGAATGACATGATTCAAGAGAGTCCGTTTTTCTATCTACCGCAAGAGCACCTTTTCTATTGTGAAGAGCTATCAGATCGAGCAATGCCTTTCCTTCTTTTCAATCTTGCGATCCGCGGGATGAACGCAGTTGTGTGGCAAGGTGACTCACTGGCACGAACGTGTAAAGGAGTTTTCTTGATCGAAAACCCAACAGATAATCACATGGGCTTTAGTGATATCAACACTATGCCACGTACAGATGACGTAAAAAGATATTTTGAGATTGATAAGTGGGTCGGTGATCCGTACCCAGAGCATATCGAGACAGATATGTTTGATTGGGCTAAGGCAATGGACAAGTCAGTACAAGACAGACAAAAGACTTTTGAGAAGTATAGTAACGCATTTAATTACGTAAAAGAGAGGACAAAAAGTGCGGAATAAAAATGAATTGAAAAATTATTTTGTAGAAATATGTGAAAATCACCCAATTTATTATCAGCAATTAGCCGACTATAAACCCAATAGTCCGAACTTTTTCATTTGTTATAAAGGACTTGTGTATTTTGCTAGGGTCGCAAATTCCCGGAGAGGTCGGCCAAAACGTCGAAGACCTTGTAATGATTTTGATTCAAATGGGGGAACAGTCGATTTCTTGTACTCAAAAGCACAGATCAATCAATTTATGTGGGACATTTGGAGTCGCTGGATCCTTGAAAATGACATTCCAATTCAGACAATTATTAATACCAATGCTACTGAGTATGACTACTTGGATTAAGAGGACTAAAAAATGCAAAGAGAAAATGATATCGAGCGCTATCTTGTAAAGCAGATGAAAGACCTTGGAGCGCTTTGCCTCAAATGGACATCACCAGGAACGCGTGGTGTTCCCGACCGAATCGTAATTTATGCGAATCATGTTTACTTTGTCGAGCTAAAGGCGCCAGGCAAAAAGCCGAGAGCTGATCAAGTTTTGATGATCGAAAAAATCAAAGATCGTGGTGGTGAAGTTTTTGTGATTTCCACAAAAGAAGAAGTGAAGAGGTTTGTTGATAATCTCGAAGATGACAGAGAAGAAGCAGATCGCGAGTATTATGACTGGATCGATGAGAGAGATCAAGACGAGTGGTTTGCGGATGAAGAGGACTAATATGGAAGAAAAAAAATTATCTTTAAAAGAACTGTTTTACGATATGGCGAAGGATCGGGGAGGACTTTGTGTCGAGCTTTTGCAGATCTTGATATATGTCGAAAATGGCGAAGTTTGGTTTGTCTATTTTAAGAAAAAACCTTTTTCAGCTGTTCAGCTCAAAGTTAGTGGCGCAAATGTCTTGATTGTCAAAACAAAAGACGACATCGACAAGCTTTTTTGGGCACTTGAAGAGAAGCACCCAGTAATAGAAGAGCCATGAAAGCCGAGCTTAGGCCCTATCAAAAGTACGCCGTAAATTTCATCTTGGAGCATCCGGCGGCTGGACTTTTCTTGGACATGGGCTTAGGGAAGACACTTTCGACTTTGGTCGCGGTTGACGACTTGCGCATGCTTGATGAACTTGGTAAGACTTTGATAATCGCGCCAAAATCCGTAGCTTTAAATACTTGGCCAGCCGAGATTCAAAAGTGGGACGACATTAGTCACTTGACTTACTCAATTGTGGTTGGAAAAAAAGCTCAGCGCGAACGAGCACTTTTTAGAGATGTGGATCTTTATATCACGAATCGCGAAAACATCGTTTGGTTGGTTGAGTTTTATGGCAAAAAATGGCCATTTAAAACTGTCATCATTGATGAACTTTCAAGCTTTAAAAGCCCAACAGCAAAACGATTTAGGGCTTTGCGACAAGTTCGCCCGCTGATGAAGAGGGTCGTGGGCTTGACAGGAACACCCGCACCAAATTCACTGTTGGACCTTTGGCCAGAGATGTACTTGATCGATCACGGCAAGCGACTCGGTAAAACAATCACTGGATTTAGACAGCAGTACTTTCATCCGGGTCAAAGATCAGGCTACATCGTTTATAATTGGTTGCCAAACCCAGGATCAGAGCAGATCATCTACTCGAAGATCAAAGACGTGGCGATCTCAATGCAGTCAAGCGATTACCTAAAATTGCCACCTAGAACAGACAACACCATCGAGGTCGAGATGAGCGACAAAGAGAAAAAAATTTACAAGAAATTTGCTAAAGATTTTGTCTTGGATTTATCAGATGGTGAAAGTGGGACGATCACGGCAAGCAATGCAGCTATCTTACAGCAGAAACTGACACAGCTAGCAAATGGCGCGATTTACGATGATGACGGCAAAGTGATTGAGTTTCATCAGCACAAGCTTGATGCATTGGAGCGGATCATTGAAGAAGCACAAGGACAGCCAATTTTAGTGTTTTATTGGTTCCAGCATGATCGCGACAGAATCTTGAAAAGATTTCCAGAAGCGCATGTGCTTGATACTTCAAAAGATGATGTTGACCGATGGACTAAAGGTGAGATTCCGATTTTACTCGCACAGCCGGCATCTGCTGGACACGGACTCAATCTCCAAGACGGTGGGCACATAGTGGTTTGGTTTGGACTGACCTGGTCACCAGAGTACTATCAGCAAGCAAACAAGCGTTTGGACAGGTCAGGACAAAAAAGCCCAGTGATTATTCATCACATTTTAACCAAAGGCACGGACGATTATCGCATGCTAGATGTAGTACAAGGGAAGATGACAAAAGAACAGGCGTTAAAAGACGCGGTAAAAGTAGTTATGGAGGAATAAAAAATGTCAGAAGTAACACTTAAGACAAAAGACAACAAGGCAAGTATCGACATAAATACGACGATCGCAGTCTTGCATGAGCTATACGAGACATACATTAAGCTACAGCTTCGATCTGAAGCAAAGAAAGTAAATGCTGTGATCGCTGATCTGGATTTTTGTACACATCAAGACACGGCAAAGCTTTATGCGCAGAGTGAATTGTTTGAGGAGTGAATTTGAAAAAGCATTATCACCTTTAAGAAGGATCAAATGCTTTTCGTATGCTAGCGCGCGATTAAGCAACCTAGCGCCACACGGGCTTGAGATAAGAGTACCGCGTGGCTTTGTAAAAATCAAGGAGGAAAAAGATGATACTTACGGTAAATTCAGTCGGTTGTAGCACTAAGCAACAGCTAGGCGTGGGCGTGATACAACTTGATGATCATGGACGAATCCTAAAGCTAGGATTGAATAGTAATCTTAGACACGCCACATATTTTAGTAAAGAAGAAATTGGAAAGTATGAAAAAGCTCTGACGGATTTTGGATTCTTTGTAAAACCAAAAGAGAGCGAACTATAAGACACTTGGGGGTACAGTATCACGCAAGATAACTATCAGCTTAATAAAAATTTTCTTTGGCGATACCGAGAGCTTTGTCAGAAGATCAGGTACTTAGAAGAAAGGATTGAAGACAAAGAAAGAGATTTGATGAAGATAAAAGGATCAAACTTATCCAGTGAACCAAAGTCTAGCCTACCTAATCGCAATCGTCTTGACGATCTGATATCGGAAAAGGCAGGACTGGAGCAAAGACTAAGACATCAACTCGAAGCTTCTTGGCAAATGCGTGATACTATCTCAAAATCAATCGATACTATTGAGGACTCCACATCATGCCAGATCATCGAGATGTACTACGTTGATTTAAAAGAGCTTGACGACATCGCAGATGAGTTACATATATCTATACGTACAGCCCAACGATACTATAATCAGGGTCTTCGTCGAATGCATCGAGTTGAGGAGTGACATTTTTTGGCAAAAAATTGGCGAAAGTTTGGCATAACTTTGGCAAAAAGTTGGCGAAAGATTGGCGTCAACTTTCCCTGGATTCCATGTAATAATGGTAGTGTCAAATAATCCAACAAAATAAATACTCCTTTTGAATTATCTAAAAATAAATATTTCATCACTGTTATTTGACACTAGAAAGACGGACTTAAGGCTCCGTCTTTTTTTGTAGAAAGGATTGAAGGTAATGCCAAGAGTAAGACGATGCCGACAGCCAGGTTGCCACGAGCTTGTATCAGCAGATCACTACTACTGTCCAGCACATCGACAGCATGAAGCTGAGTACTTGGCGAGTCGACAGAAGTGGGCGCGGTCAAGAGACGAGGGGTATAGACACAGATATGATCAGGTCACTCGCAATCGTAGCGAGGCTAAGACAGAGCAGTACAAATTCTACAAGTCAAAAGCCTGGGCTGGCTTAAGAGCCCAAGTACTTGCCCGTGATGATCATATTGATCAGTACCTAAAACTACTTGGGATCTATGAAGTGGCAGACACAGTCGATCATATCGTTCCGATCGAGTTCGAGCCTGACCAAATGCAAAACCCGGACAACCTTATAAGTTGTGGGCGGCATACACATCTGATCAAAACCCGATGGGAAAAGAAATATTATTTTGATCGCGGGGGGCAACCAAAAAGTGTCGAGCCAATACGCGAAATTGGAAAAATTTTGCCGATTTTAGCCCCCTAGGTCTCGACTTAAGAGGAGCGCACACATAATCATCTTCTCGTATAACTCGCAATAAAAAAAAAAAAACAAAGGGGGGTCTATGGGACAACTACCAGAAACAGCCCCGAAGTATTTTGGGGCGACCGCAAGAGCAACTTGGAAGAAAATAGTACCATTTTTAAATGAAAATTCTGATGTATTGGAAGTCGATTCAAACGTTGTTGAACTTTTTTGTACACAGTACGAAAACTTCCGAAATGCTTATGCAAATGTTAAAAAGAACGGCACAATTTTAGAGTTAAAAAGTATCAAGCAATCATCGAAAGGCGATCAACTGGGGACAGAGGTTAGTTATAAGCGGAACCCAGCCACTCAAATTATGAATGATGCTAGCAGCCAAATGCTAAAAATTGCTGGGTCGTTTGGACTGACGCCAAAAGCTCGAAAAGAAATGTTATTAAATATAGATTCGGGGGTTGAAGATGAAGCTGACTTAAGTGCCTTTATGAGTTAATACAAATGGATAGAATAGATTTAACACAAACACATGATGTTTTTGGGGCTTATCAGTCGCAAAGCTATAGTGATATTAAGAAAAAATATACCGATCCGGGTACTCAATATGCTTTCGATGTCTTAGATAAAAAGATTTTAACAAGTTATCCGACTCAATTGGCGGCATTTAGACATCTCCAGGATTTAAAAAGATCAGAGCTACATATAGAAGGGTTTGACTTCCATTATGATATGGATAAGTGTCAAGCCCTTTTAAATTTTGCAAGTGTTTGTCCAGAGGTTACCGATAAATCGAAGCCCGTCCGTTTGATGGACTGGCAAAAATATATTATGTGTATGCTTCAGGGTTGGCGACAAAATGCTGATGACCAAAAGAGATTTACAAACGCAGATATTAGTATGGGACGTGCTCAAGGTAAGACAGAAATAATGGGTATATATACTTGCTATAATTTTCTGTTTGAAATCCGTGGCAAGAGTAACAAGGATCTGTTGATTACAGCTCCAACTTTTGAGCAGTCAAAAAAGTTACTTCGATATATAAAAACAAATTTTAGTACTCTAAAAAAACAAAAAAGATTTTCAAAGCTGATGGATGAGATAGGCTTACAGCCAATGGATAAATCAGTTATTGCTAAAGAAATGAGTAATGTGATTCACATGCTCAGTTACGGTGGTGGTAAGTATGATAGTGATCACTATACTTTAGCGGTTTTTGATGAAATGGGGGATATACCTGATTTAGAAAATGTGGGGTCTATTACAACTGGACAAAGTCAAGAATTTAATCATCAATTTATAAAGATTTCTACAGCCTATAAAGTTCCAAACGTTCCATTTCACAGAGAAGAAAAACAAATGATCGAAGCAATGGAGAGGGATTATAAACGTGAATCTGAGCAAACACTTTGTTTGATCTGGCAACAAGATGACTTGTCTGAAACTTATAAGCCCGAAACCTGGTGTAAATCAAATCCTTTGTTAAATCTTCCTGATCAAAAAGATAGTTTACTTAAAGGTTTGTTGAATGACCGAGAGTCAAAAATGCTTGCGGGTTCTTTGTTTGATTTTCAAAACAAAAACTTAAATATGTGGCTTCAGACAAAGACAAACAGCTTTCTGAAGCTGGACGAGGTTGGTTCAGCTGTGATTGATGATTTTAATATTGAAGCAAAGCAAGTTTATATTGGATTCGATGACTCCATGTTTTCTGATAATACTTCAATTGCTTTTGTATACCCTTATATTGATGAGAATGGGAGAAAAAAATTCCATATTGAGCAGCACTCTTTTATACCTTGGCATAACGCAGGAAGTATTGATGCTAAGGAGAAGCAAGACGGTATAAATTATCGTGAACAAGAACAACAAGGTTTTTGTACTATTACCAGTCACCCGGATGGCTTGATCAATCCAGATCAAGTTTACGAGTGGCTTTTAAATTATGTCGAGGATCACCACTTAGAGGTGATCATGTTTGGGTACGATTTTTTTAATATGTCTGAGTTTGTAAAAAGATTAGATCTAAACACAAGCTGGAAGTTAATGCCAATCAGACAAAGAACCAGTGAACTGAAAGACCCGACCAAATTTTTACAAAAAGTTTTTATTGAGAGATCGGTAACGAGACTAAATGATCCAGTCATGGAAAAGGCTTTGCTTAATGCAGAAATAAAAGAGGATTCTCTTGGAATACAAGTAGATAAATCAAAAGCAACTTATAAAATCGACGTTGTCGATGCACTGATCGATGCTTTTTATCAAGCAATGTATCATTTTGAAGACTTCTCACTGGCAAATGACAAGAGTACAGAGGTAGAGCGGATGACGCCGGATCAAGTGGCGGAAGAAATCAGTATGAGATTGAATGTGTGGAAAGGAGGTGAGAAAAATTAAAATATCGGAAAAAATAAAACAGTTTTTTAACTGGCAGTCGGGCGATCAAAAACAGAGTTTACCGATTGAAGGCGATTTTGGGTGGTCATCACTCGGAATTAATCCCTACCACTATGTCAGTGCGCAGGAAGCTCTACGGAACAGCGATATTTTTTCGCTGGTTTCACAGATCTCGGCAGATCTAGCCATTGCGAAATTTACAGCAGACTCGCCACGAGTTCAAGCGCTAATTGATGATCCGTCAGTGATGACTAATGGGCACGCGTTTTGGCAGTCGATGTACGCACAACTTTTACTTAGCGGTGAGTGTTTTGCTTATCGTTGGCGAAATGTGAATGGCGTTGACCTTCACTGGGAGTACTTAAGACCCTCGCAAGTCCAACCTTTAAGGCTCAACGATGGCTCAGGAATGCTTTACAACATCTCTTTTGATGAGCCAGATATTGGAAGAATGGAAAGCGTGCCAGCTAGTGACATGATTCATATCCGGCTGATGAGTATCGACGGTGGGCTGACTGGTATGAGTCCACTAAATGCTTTGAGTAATGAACTAAACATCAAGAAAGCATCCAACGACTTGACAATGAAAGCATTAAATACGTCGATCGCGTCAAATGGTGTTTTATCAATCACGAATGGGTCTAAAGTTAGCGATCGGGATAAGATCAATCTATCAAAATACTTTATGGAAGTATCGAGAGACCCAGATGCTGGGCCAATCGTACTTGACGATCTTACAAAGTACACACCGCTAGAAATTAAATCGGACACGGCTAGTCTTTTGAAGCAAGCGGATTGGACGGGTACGCAGATCGCAAAAGTATATGGCGTCCCGGACAGCTACTTAAATGGGCAGGGCGATCAGCAAAGTAGTATCACACAGTTGCAGGGTATGTATGCTAATGCTTTAAACCGATTTTCGCAAGCAGGAGCGAGCGAACTAGACGACAAGATGAACGCACATATCACGGTGAATCTTAGACCTGCTTTGGATCCATCCGGCAATAATCACGCGACTATGATTCAAAATCTTACAAGTTCAGGAATCTTGCAATCTGATCAAGCGGTTTGGCTTTTAAAGCAGGACGGATTTTTACCTGAAGAAATGCCAAACGTTAAGAAAGCACCACAGCCGGTGCCGATGCCACCACCGGCACCCGATGATGACGAGTCTTCAGATGAAGAAGATGACTCGATGAAAGGAGGTGAGACTTAAAAATGACAGAAATTAATATTAAGGGCGATGTTGTCGATAGCAACTCGTCCTCTTTTTATGAGTTTTTTGGAATGAGCTACATCAGCCCAAATGTCGTAGAAGATACTTTGGCAAATGCTACTGATGATATCACTTTAAATGTGGCGAGTAATGGCGGTGATGTTTTTGCAGCATCTGAAATTTACACACTTTTAAAAAATTATTCTGGTGGAAAGATCACTGCTAAAATTCAAGGCTTAGCTGCTTCGGCTGCTTCAGTAATTGCAATGGCGGCAGACAATGTCGAGATTTCTCCGACAGCGCAGATCATGATTCATAAAGCATCAGTCTATGGTGTTGACTATGGCAATGCTGATGATTTCCAGCATCAAGCAGAAGTACTTGACGGTATCGACCAATCAATTGTTAATGCCTATGTAAGTAAAACAGGCATGGACGAGGGGAAGATTTTAAACATGATGACGAAAGAGACATGGCTAACGGCTCAACAAGCCGTGGACTATGGTTTTGCGGATTCAATCATGTTTGTCGATGATAAGCAACCCGTCTTTACAAATTCAACCGAAAGACTTGTTAATCCAGTAGTGATAAATAGATTTAAAACTTTAATGGCACAAGCCCAGAAATATCAAGAATTAATACAAAATGAAGAACCTGAGAAGCCTCAGGACAAAAAAGAATGCCGACTTTTTGATGAAAAGTTGGCTATTTTATTGCACAAAAATGGAGGTGCAGAGTAAATGCAAACAGTAACAATTAATCAATTAAATACAGCTTGGGTTCAAGCTGGTCAAACCGTGAGCGACCTTGATAATCAAATCAATGCCGCTCTTTTTAATAACGAGTCCGACTCTAAGGATTTTACTGCTTTAGTTGGAAAGCGAGACGAAGCTAAGAAGAGACGGGACGCGATTAAGAATCAATTAGATGAGTTGGGTGCAAGTCAGCAGGTACCAAAAAATGAAGAAAAGATTGAACCACAAGTTCCGGTAACACCTATCAAAAATAAGGAAGATAAAAAATTTATTGACGCGGTTAGGGGAATGCTAACTGGTGACCCCAAGTATCGTGACCTAGTTACAAGTTCAGATGATCCAGTTACAGGTGTAGGCGCGGGATTAACTATTCCGAAAGATATTCAAACAAAAATCAACCAATTTGTTCGTCAGTTATATTCACTTCAGCAATATGTTCGCGTTGAAAACGTCACGATGATGGAAGGAGATCGAATCTATGAAAAATTTAGTACGATGACCCCTCTCCAAGACTTGGATGCAGAGGATGCCACAATCCCTGATAATGACGAGCCATCATTAATGAAAATTGTATATAAGATTCACAGATATGCAGGAATCAATACTGTTACTAACTCGCTTTTAAAGGATTCAAGTGAAAACATTTTGGCTTGGTTGATCAGTTGGATTGGAAAAAAAGTTGTTGTGACTCGTAATCAAAAAATTGTTAGTAAGCTGAACGACTCTCCAAACAAACCAACGATTACAACTTTTGATGACATCAAAGATCTTTATGCAAATACGATTGACCCTGCTTTACGCCCTGGGTCGATCTATTTAACAAACGCGACAGGTTTTACGGGCATCTCAAAGATTAAGAATGAGTTTGGTGGGTACTTGATCCAACCAAGTGTAACGGATCCAGATAAATATGTTATCGCTGGAAAAGAAATCGCAGTTATTGCGGATCGCGACTTGCCAGATCTAACCGGAAACAAGCATCCTCTTTACTTCGGTAACTTAGAAGAGGCAATTACTTTATATGATCGCGAGCACATGTCTTTGCTTTCAAGTAATATTGCTGGTGATGCTTTTGTTAAGGATCAAACTAAAATCCGCGTAATTGATCGGTTTGATGTTGAATCAGTTGATAAAGAAGCAGTTGCGGCAGCAAACTTCAAGACAATTGCAGATCTTAAACCAAGCTCTCCACAAGCTCCTAACGGCGGCGGAAATGGTAATCCTTAGTCATGACTATCACGACTGATGATCTAAAGCGATCCTTACGGTTGCTTGATGATGACGTGGATAGTGACAAGCTGGCACAGCTCCAGTCATACCTTGATGCAGCTAAAAGCTACGTTGATGGTGCGGTTGGTGGTGATGATGATTTTTACAACAGCACGGAGAACCAAGACATCTATAAAACGGTGGTCTTAGCTCTCGCAACTGCTTACTATCAAAATCCTTCAGCTGTTACAACTGGGTCAGTTACTAATGTCAATCTTGTTTTAGATAACATCATTATGCAGTTACGAGTGCGACTTTTACGAAAAAGGAACAACGAAAATGGTTCAAATGAGTAATCCAATGCGATTGGATCTTAAGCTTAAGCTCGGACACATGGGTGGTGTTGGTGAGGATGTAAATGGTCTGGTCACGGAAGGCTTTGTGGCTGACAAGACTGTTGCTTCTGACCACTGGGTTAGAACTCAAAATCAGCAGATCAGTATCCAGGGAACATCTTTACAGGGAACTAGAATTTTTGTGGTCCATCACCGCGAAGATTGGGACGATCTGAATTTCACGCACGTCCAACTTAAAGACAAAGTCTTTAAAATCGTCACGATTAGCCCTGATGTTGATGACTCACCAACGAGCTATGACCTAGTGACAGTGAGCGAGGTAGAAAAGAATGGCTGACCTATCGAAAGAGCTTAATGATTGGCTCAATAGTCTTCAAAAGCATGTAAATGTAACGCATGAAGAAAAAGCCGAGATTACTGGAGCTGGCGCAAAAGTATACGCAGAGTATCTGAAAAAGAATACCCCAGTATCTAGTGTCAACTACAGCAAAGGCAAGCAGGCTGGACACGCTTCTGAAAAGAAGAAGGCGCACATGCGCGACATGATTACATATGAGCCAGGACTTGACGCAGAAAAAGAGAAAACGGGAAATACAAATGTTGGCTACGATGGCAAGTATTTTAACTTTGTCGCGATGATCACAAACAACGGCAAACGAAAGATGAGTGCTAAAGAAGAAGCCAACTTACACTTCGTGGAGCGATCTCGGAAAGAATCCGAGAAAGCCGTCCAGAGTGCAATGGAAAAAAAGTATCGAGAAATAAAAGGTAACTAAGATGACAGCAGTACAGGACGCAGTACGACTGCTAAGACAACTACCAGAAATACAGAATGCTTACGCGTGGCGGATACCGTCAGACAAGCAATCGGCAACAAATACAACAGACGCTCTGGTAACAGACGTCTTAAATACAAGTATTCACGGATCAGATCAAACGGAGGACACCTTCGAAACGATCGCCGTGAATATTTTTTTAGGCAAAGGATCGAATCTCTCACTTGATCAACTGACAAAGTCAGTCGTTTCAAAGTTTGAGCAAGCGGGTTGGACTACAAATCAGATCAGCCCGACCACCATTGATCCCGATACCAATCAATTTACAAAAATATTTCAGTTCACGGAAAGGACAACAAATTAATGGCAACAAAAGGATTTAAATTCGCACTTGTCGGATTACTCGACAAAGACGGAAAACTTATATCAGACCCAGCGAAAGGGGTTGGAGCGCACGGGATTTTCTCCGTTAACGCGGAAACATCAAAAGGTACTGTAGGTGCAAACATGACGGGCTTAGAGGGTACAGCAACGGCTCTTTATGGATCCGACCAAAAAGTAGACACAACTTACGGACTGGCACAGCCACAGGTCGCTTTCTCGGCAAATGACATGCCGTACGACGTGGTGGAAAAAATGTTGGGGCACGTCGCAAATGATTATGGTGGGTTCGACGCGGTTCCTGGTCAAAAACCAGACGTAGCGATGATCTACGCAACACGATCATTTCGTACAGGAAGGTTTGTGTATAAACTCTTCTTCCATGGATCGTGCTCTCAGCCGGAAAAGAACGAACAGACCGATAATCAACAGGAGAATATCGTCGCTGATGCTTTGACTTATTCTCCATCAGCAAACACAAAAAATGGTGCTCCGTACACGACTGTGTACCAGGATGAACCAAATTTTAATTTGAAGAAAATGCTACAGGCAGTGTATCCAGGAATTGCTGATGGCTTGGTAGATGAAAATGGGGTTACTAGTGACGGCTCTAACTCACAACCCAACACCCCAAATCCAAACACACCTAACCCAAATACACCTAATCCTTAGTAGTAGATAAATAACAGCAACAGAGACGAGAGATGTGAGACGAGAAAGGACAAAAAAATGATTAAAGGAAATAAAGTGGTTTTTGATGCTTCTTTAGTTGGCTTAAAAAAAGTAGAAATTAAGCCGACTCAAGCTATAGCAAAAAAAGCTCTGTCTTTTATGAAGTCAGAGGCAGAGCTAGAGGTAAAGCTAAGAGAATTGAGCGAAGGTACTGAGCCAGAAGCTTTGAAGATGTTAGAAATGATCACAGCTCAAGAAGAACTTTTGGAAAGCACTAACACTTTTGTTTTTGACGTTTTGAAGCTGACAAAAGCTCAAAAAGAAAAATTTGAAGACCTATCTATAGCGGATAGTATCGTTTTTGCAATGAATCTTTCCCAAGCAGTTATGGGTATGGAGGCTCCTGAAAAGGGCAACCAAAAAAGCGAGTAATCCTTGGCAGACGCAAGACGAGCTTGAAAACATGATTGAAGATCTTGAGTACACGAAACAGCAAGCTTTTATCCAGCTTCACATCTTGCCGGAAGACTTTGATGAAATTAATTACATCGATTTCAATCGCATGATGGAAGCTAAGCCACGTGAAAAGCGTCCTAAAGACATCATGGACTTCCAATAAAAAATAAAGAAAGGAGGAAAACTACATGGTAAATACGATTGACACAGAAATACACCTTAACGGGAGTCAACCCGTCCAGACTTTAAAGTCACTTAAAAGCGAAGTAAGCTCTTTGACCTCGGCTTGGAAGGCAGAAGAAATTCAACTTAAAAGCTCAGGCGACAGTTTGCAAGCAGCCAAAGCAAAATACGATGGCTTGTCGCAAGCAGTCAACAAACAAAAGGATTACATCGCGAAGCTTAAGCAAGAGCAAGGTCAGATCGATCAGAGTACAAATCGTGGAGCTGAGAGTTACGCAAAATTTGGTACTCAGATCGAAAATGCGAACCGAAAACTTGCTTCAATGGAGTCACAGCAGACTAGGGCTAAAGACAGTTGGAAATACTACGAGTCAGGTGTCGCTGAATCTAAGAAAAAGCTTGATGAGATCTCAGCGAGTTCAGAGGCTTATGTCAAAAGACTTCAAGCGGAAGGACGAGAGCAGGAAGCCAACAAGGCTAAACTGTCAGCTCTAAAATCTTCTTATTCTGAGATGCAAAATCTTTACTCCAAGCAAGCGGGGGAGCTTGATCGGATTGCAAGAGAATCTGGCAAGGCTTCGGACGCTTACAAGAAGCAGGAAATTAGGGTCAACGAGTTGGGAGCTAAGCTAGCCACCACTAAAAATGACATGACGGAACTAAGTGCGGCGACTAGTAAAGTGAAGTCGTCGCCTTTTTTGCGCTTAAAGGAAGCACTTGGTGGAGCTAGTAAAGAAGCAAAAGAAGGAGCAACAAGCTTCAAGAGTTTTCTAGGTGCTACCGTGATCGGAAATGCGGTTTCAAACAGTATCAGTACCTTCACGAGCAAAGCTAAGGAAGCCTTTAATGTTGGGATGGAGCTCAATAAAACCATTGGTAAGATCAAAGCTACATGGGTCAACATGGGTAAGAGTGATTCTGACATCAACAATCTTATCAATCAGATGGAAAGCCTAAGAATTAAGACGGGCTATTCTGCTGATGAAGTAGGTACACTTCAAAGATCAGTTGATGCCTTGACTCACGGTGATACAAATAAAACTTTGAAAATTACCGAGGGTCTATCGCAGGTGGGTCTGGCGTCTAAGTTGTCAGGAGAGCAAGTCGATGCACTTGGTAAGTCTTTTTTGCGACTTGCAAGTCGTGACAAGATCAATGCAACGGCGATGGCAAAGATTGAAAGTATTGCCCCAACAATTTCTAAAGCGCTAGCAGGTGCAGCAGGAGTTTCAGAAGCAACTTTTGCAAAGATGGTAAACGACGGTCAGATCACGGGTGAAAAGCTACAAGACTTGATGGTCAAGGCTTCGAGTCAAGGCGAGAATGTCTTTACGACTTTTGCCAAATCGGCTGGTGGTGCTCAGGTACAGATCAAAAGACTTTGGGAGGATTTATCTCAACGCTTCTCAGCACCTATTTTTAGTGTCCGTGCAACGGGACTTTCTGATGTAGCACAAATCTTATCAAGTCCTGTTTTGAAAACCGCAGCAAGTACGATGGGTGAAGGACTTAAAAAGATTGCTGATTATGGGATTAGCTTTTTAAATTACCTTAATACACACAAGGCCGTCTTAAGTGGAATTGTCGGTGATATCTGGGATATTACGAAGACACTTGCAAGTGATGTCTGGAAAATTTTCTCAGATGTTTTTAAAAATATTGTTTCATCTTTTAATGCACTGAGTGGTAATGCGGTAAAGTCAAAAGACCCCTTGACACAAGTCAAAACTTTACTTGATAGTATTTCCAAAAATAAAGAAGGTATTGAGCTTGTAGCTAAAGCGGTAGCGAGTTTGATCGCGATCAAGGGAATTACGGGCTTTGCAAGTAAAATTGCCAATGTTGCAGGATCGTTAAAGCAGATATCTAAGACGACTATCGGAAGTGATGGTGGTACTTTGGGAAAGCTGGTCGGGTCTGGAAGCAGTGTAAAAACTGCTGTATCCGAAGGGGCAACAGCCACGAGTAAAGTTGGGGCTGTAGCAGGAGGACTCGGTGTCGCGGTTGGTGCTGGGTTTGATCTTCTAGGCGCTATCAAAGCTAAAAACTCCGACGAAAAATTTAAAAAATATGGAAGTACTTTAGGTGATCTAATCGGAGGTGGTATTGGTCTAGCTTTTGGTGGTCCCGCGGGTGCAGCAATTGGTGGTACAATTGGTCACCTCTTAGGTGATCTTGGTGGTAAGGGAGCTAAGGGCTTTATGGACGGCTGGACAAAAGTAGGGAAAGGTCAAAAGCCAGAAGGTATCCTTCAAACAATTGGCTTTGATGCAAAGAAGCTTCTTACGCAAGTTACAAAAACAATTTCCAGCCTTACAAAACCCGTAACCGAAGCTTTTAAAAAGGTTTTTTCACCAGTAGCAAAAGCACTTAAGCCCGTCCTTACACCGATGCTAAAAGAGTTTAGCTCTTTTAGTAAGAGTGTAGACAAAGCGCTTAAACCAGTAAGTAAAGTTTTTTCAACAGTCTTTAAAGATGTAGGAAAAGCAATTGGTCCTGCTCTTAAAGATGTCAAAAGTTTTATTAAAGACGGTCTTGACGTCTTAGGTAAAGCTTTTCAAGTGACAACTAAACTAATATCAACTGTTTGGAATACCGCTTGGGGACTAATGGGCAAACGACTTAAAGAAGAGTGGGCGATCATCGGTCCTACAGTAAAAGCAGGCATTAGTGTGATCAGTAAAGTTTTGACAGCAACGCTAAGAGTAATATCTACCGTTTGGCTAAGCACATGGAATAACTTAAAAACAGTCGTCAGCGGTGCATGGAACATCATCAAAACAACAGTTAAATCAGCGCTTAATGTGATAAAAGACATTTTTAAGGTTGTATTGGATGTGCTTCGTGGTAACTGGAGAGCAGTGTGGAACGATGTCAAAAAGATCTTTAGTGATGTCTTTAATGGCATTGTAAGTATTGCAAAAAGTATTTTAGGCTCACTCGCAAATGTCATCAAAAGTGCAATTGACGGAATCAAAAGCGTTTGGAAATCCGTTTGGGGTTCTATTAGTGATATTTTCAGTTCGGTCATGAAAGGACTGCGAGGAATCGCGGTTGGTGCTTTTAATGGAGTTCTTGGTGTCATCAACGCCGCGATCGGTGCAATCAATGGTGTCTGGCATTTCTTTAGTGGCCACAATGCTTTAAATAAATTGAGCTACATCAAAAAGGCTAAAGGCGGAACTGTCGGTAAAGAGCATCTGACGATGGTTAACGACGGTCTAGGTAATGACTGGAAAGAGCTAATCCAAAGACCTAACGGAGAACTCTTCATGTCTCAAAAGAAAAATGAAATTATGCCTTTAGAAGAAGGCACCAGAGTATATAACGGTTTTGAAACTAAACAGATCATGCAAACTTTCGGTATCGAGCACTATGCTGGCGGCGGAATTATCGGGGGATTGGTAAGGCCGTTGGTGGAGCAATTGACTGGGCAAAAGGTACAGCCGAAGATGTTGGTAAGTGGATCGGCGACAAGTGGGATGCAATGACGAAATTCTTGAAAGATCCACTTGGGAACGTCACGAAAATGATTAGCAATGCCGTGTCGGGCATGTTCGACAGTCTTGGCAGTTTTGGCGAACTGGCGCACGGTATGATCGACAAAATGCTCCAGCCGGTGGCGGACTGGTTCAAGTCGCACTTGGCTCCACTTAAAAAGAAACACGACGACGAAGAGAAAGAAAAGGCCAGCACAAATGCACCAACGGCAGGAATCGCGATGGGTGCGGAGTATTGGCGACCTTTCGTACTTCAAGCTCTTCAAATGAATGGGTTATCAGAAAGCCTGGCGGGGGTAGTTCTTTCTCAGATCAGTACAGAGTCGGGTGGTAACCCACACGCAATTAATCTCTGGGACAGCAATGCACTTGCTGGACACCCTTCAAAAGGGCTGATGCAGACAATCGACAGCACTTTTAATGCGTATGCTTTTCCAGGGCATCACGACATCTGGAATGGCTTTGACAACATCTTGGCTGCGCTTAACTATGCTAAGCAAAGATACGGAAGTAACTTAGCTTTCCTTGGTCATGGTCATGGATATGCAAACGGCGGGATCGCGTCAACTCCTTCAATTTTTGGCGAAGCGGGACCAGAAATGGCAATACCACTTGACAGCTTGAAAAGCTCTCGTGGCTATGAGCTTCTCGGTCGGACGATGTCGATCTTTGCGAGTCGTGATGGGCTCAACAAGAGTGCTAGCACTGATGACAGCTCACTTGGTGACAAGCTTGACACGGTCATCACGCTACTTAAGCAAATCTTGCTTAACGATCCAGCTCAAACTATTGACGCGTTGGCGGGCAAGATTGATATTACAACGCAGGTCAATCTCGATGGCAATAAATTAGCAAGAGGTATTTCTCAACCAATGCAAAAAATTCTAGCAAAAACGATGGGACAACAGAAAAGAGGCCTAAATGTCTAATACACACTTATTGACGGATTGGGTGGAATTTAATGGTCGGTCGAGTAAAGACTTAGGCTTGACCCTTAATCTTGATGGTTTTGAGTGGGTTCATCCTCAAAAGCAAATTGATTATGTCTCAATCCCAGGTACATCAAACGAAATTGCACACATCGAGGACAAGTACGCGCCCGTGACACAAACTTTTAACTTAGTGATTGAGAGAATGCAAAAAGATATTTTAAAGAAGTCATCTGATGTCGTGGCTTGGGTAAGTGAAGTTGACGACTACAAGAAGCTTCGAACAAATCTCTATCCAGACTACTTTTTCTGGGCGCTTCCTTATAATGTAGACTCCTTGAAAAGACACATGTCGATAATTGGAGATTTTGCACTCACCTTCCATTTAAAGCCCTATGCTTTTGTGGAGGGTAGTGACCAGTATTTACAAGTTGGCGGTGGCGCACAACTGCTTAATAGCGAAAACTATGACGCACTTCCGCGTTTCCATTTAAGTGGAAGCGGAGACTGCTCAATCAACATCAACGGAACGAGTTATAACTTGACGGGAGTGAGTGGTGATCTGTACATTGATTCCACGGCTCGAAAGGTTTGGGACAGCTCAGGGAACTTAGCAACAACGAACATTCAGTTCGAGCACTATCCGTACCTGCCTAAAAATAGTACGATCAGTATCTCAGCTGGTGGTGGGATTAGCAGTTTGGAGGTGATGCCACTATGGCGACGGATTTTCTAGACTACCCAAAACTTTACACTAAAGCAAGCGATGATCTGACCACTGGTGGCTTAGGTGAGTTTGTCGAAGCTACATGGAGCATTAAGGCAGCGTCAGACGGTTTCCCAGTCCTTACGATGAACTATCCGTCATCCGGGAGACTTGCTAAACAGCTTAAGCTCGGATACGTCATCATGGCGGATGCGGGCTGGACTTGGCACCGACAGCTTTTCAGAATCGATAGTATTGAGCCCGTGATCTCGGACGATACTCAGCCGATGTTTACGATCACAGCGACCCACATCTCTGCTGATATCTCAACGGATGTCTTAAGCAAAGACGTCAAGCTGGTCAACTCAACGCCCGATTCAATCTTTCATAATGTCCTGGACAATTTGGCGGAGCCTTTACCACAAGCCACAATCAATACTGATATCTTTGATACGGCTTCGGTGAATTGGCTGATGACGGACGGCAAGCAGATCCAGGATCTGATGTTTGGGAATGATAATGATTCAATGAAGTCGCTTTTTTACGGAGAGTGGTTTTTTGATAACTACAATTACAATTTCAAGCACTCGGCTGGACGCGATACTGGGCTTGTTGTCGAGTATGGCAGTAATGTATTGAGCTATCAAGAAGTAGATCAGCTTACTGATACTTACACGGGTGTCGTACCCTTTGCGAAATTCACGCCCGACCCAGAAACGGACAGCGGGGGTGATCCAAATGATCCCGCCAAGCCTGATCCTAAAAAGATCAAAGACTATGACGGGGTAGCTGATGTCCAGTACGTCGGACCGACGGGTGCACCGATTTACACCACGCCTTTTAGCGATCAAAAGCTGACAGGTCAAAAACTTAAAAACGGCACTTATTACAAGGTGCTTAAAGTAGTCGATGATGGTGGGGAGAAAGGTCATACATGGTACTGTCTTGGCACTAATCAGTGGATTGACGCAGTCTATCTCACTTTTGACAAAGACGGAGCTTACATCGCTACTAAGTGTACAGGGATTGGGACGGTCGGATATAATCTCGACAACCCAGAGAGCAAAAGAAGAGTCACTCGTGATATCGGTGTCCTGACTGTCCAGTACACGGGTCGTGGTGGTGTGGCGATCTGGAACTCGCCTTTTAATCCAAAGTCAAAGACGGGAACTTACCTATCAAATGGTAAGTACTACAAGGTAAGTAAGGAAGCGACCGACGAGAAAGGTCATAAATGGTACTGTCTTGGTACTAATCAATGGATTGATGAACAGTACGTCACTTTTAGCAAAAATGGGGATTATATCTACAATGCGGTGACTGGCTTTGGTACTGTAAGTGCTGACGAAGGAACAGCGGTCTGGACTAATCCAGGACACTACGGTAAGAAAACAAAGCGGGTACTTAAGAAGGGCACGCGTTGGAAAATCTTTGCGATGACAACGGAAGGTGCGGAAACATGGTACAGCCTCGGAAACGACCAGTGGGTACTTGGGAAGGATTTCAGTTTTTCTGACTCACGGGACGTCGAGCCAAAAGCCCCGGATGACAAAGAAGAAGAGAATCCATCCGGCAAAATTCCTGTTTGGACGACACCAGGAAAGTATCAGCACAAGACTGGTCAGTATCTTAACTCCGGGACTCAGTGGAAAATTTTGGCAAAAGCGGAAGCGGGAGATGGTACGTGGTACTGCGTAGGAAAAGATCAGTGGGTCAACGGGAGCTACATCACTTTTAAACAGCCAACTGACGTTGAGCCGAAAGAACCAGAACAAGATCTTACCAACGAAAACAAAAATGCAATCGAAGAAGTGACGGTTACTTTGCCTGAAACCTACATCACAGGATATGACGCTAATAAATACGAAAGACAACGCTTAGTAGCGTTTGACGCGTCAGAGTACAATGTGAAAACTGTCGAGCAACTCAGAGCAGTCACGAACGCTTATATCATTGACAACCATATCGGGAAGCTCAACTATTCAATCACAGTATCATACCAGGAAATGACCGGCGAACTTGCGAACTTATCGCACGTCGGTCTTTTTGATATTGTCACTGTCCATATTGAACCCTTTGACGTGCATGTCAAAGGTGAAGTGATCGAAGTCAACTGGGACGGAAACAACAAGCGTAATGCAAGTGTCACGATAGGTAATCGCCCTGCGACTATCACCCACCAGCTACAAAGATATGCAGACGAGGTAAGTAAGACAGTCACGAATACGGTCAACACTTCGGTAGACAACAAGCTGACCGAGACTCAGTCAAAAATTGATGACGCTAAAGGTCAAGCCACGCACGCGCAGATCTCGGCTGACGGTAAAAGTACGATTTACTATGGCGAAAATCCACCGAGTGATGCAATTGGTGAAGACGGAGATACGTATTTCCAGATCAGTAAAGACCCGCACAAGCCGTGTATCATGTGGCTTAAGATTAAAGGTCACTGGGTGCAAATGTTTGCGGAAGGCTACGACACAGCACTCAGAGATCAAGTCAAGCAGGCCAATAAGGAGGCAGACGATGAGATTAGAGCGGCGGGTTTTGAAAATGCACAAAAGCTTTATGAGGCTGTCAGTGACCATGGTGACAAGATCACGACCATTAGAGCGGGAGTCCAAGGAATCCAAACACAAGTAACAGGCTTTGACCATGCTCTCGCTGGAACTCAAAGCGATCTAAATCGCGTCCAAAGTCAGATCACCCAACTTCCGGATTTAATTGATGCCAAAATTACCGCAAACAACAACGGTTTGACGGCACGAATTAGTGAATCGGTAAGTAATGGCTTGGCTCGGATCACACTATCTGCTGGGTCGGCAACGTCTTATAACGATGCCTATATCCAGCTGAGTAATGACGGTCGTACGTCCCAAGTCAATCTTGGCGGTGATATGATCCACATCACGGGTCAGACCTTGATCGATGATGCGATAATCCAAAGTTCTAAGATAGCAAATTTGGACGCAGGAAAGATCACGACTGGCGAACTGAGAGGCATCAATCTGATCGGTGCTGAGCACGTCACTCTTTCAAATGGCAGTTCAAATGTTGATATTTCTCCTTGGGGTATGACACTGACCGGTGACAGTCCACACATCCAAATCGGGTCGGACTATCAGCACGGAAATTTGAAGGTCTTTGGCGATGCCAATGTGACAAACAACCTCGCCGTCGATGGTCAGATCATTTGGCTTTTTAATCGAAATGCTTATATCAGGGTTGACGCACAGACTGGCGCACTTTGGTATCACGGGGGCCCAGGCTGGTCACATAACTACAAAATAAATATGACGGAATACTAAAAAAAAATGACAAATGAAGAAATCTACAAAAAAGCAGTTCAGGCAATAAATCAAGATTTACTTGATAAGACGCTTCTGATCGCACAACTTCAACTACAGCTGGAGGTGGCCAATCTGAACGCAGAAAAATTGATCGAAGAAAATAAGAAATTAAACGAGGCCTTATCAGACCTCAGGAAGGAAAAAGAAAATGCCAAAAGTAATTAACCTTGCACTGGAAAATGCAAAGGTAAGGACGGTCAAGACAGACGGGGAAGTGCAAGTTGCGGTCGGTGATAAAAGAGACACCCTTCGGATCACTTTGATGGACTCAGGAACGCACCAACCGATGAACTTAACGAACCTACAGCCCTTTGAATTCAGGGCAACAAATCCAGGACGAAACATCATCAGAACGCGTGATAATTTCACGCTTGAGAGTGACGGTGTTCACCTGGATTTTATTTTGCCTGATGAAGTCTACAGTCAAAATGGATTGATCCAGGACGCGGTCATCCGGGCAAATGTCGACGGGGATGTATACTCGACAGAGCACTTCTTTATTTTGATCATGCCAACACCGGGAATTTTAGAGATGTATCCTCAGGCAGCAGACGCTTTGCAAGAAGCGACATCAGCTTTAAGACAAGCAATTGCGCAAATGCAAGACGCCACTAACACCAGCACAAACACTATCATCAACGAACTTAAAGCAAGCGCTCAAACTGCGATCAACGATCTTATCTCAAACTTAAAGACGAGCTCAGATAAGACAATCTCAGACGCCGTGAAAAAAGCGGTCGATGACTCGATCGCTAAGCTAAAAACTGATACTGATAAAAAAATCTCGGATATGCTGACAGAAGTAACGGATCTAAAAAACAGCACAGCAGATACGATCAAGCAGATCAAGGACGACCTGCCAAGCGCACAGCAAGCAATCACGGACTCTAAAGCACTTAAAGAGCAGGCTTCGGGAATTGTCGACTCCCTCAGCACAACTCTGACCGAGTCAAAAGCAAAAGCAGACGCACTGGTGGCAGACATCAAAGCAACCGCTCAAAACCTTTTGACCGCAAGCAGTAAAGAGAAGCCTGTCAAAGATATCAAGCTTGACTATGACGATGCCAAGCCAAATGCTTTAAAGACAATACTTCTGAGTCTTAGAGATGGATCAAGCCAAGAATTTTCGATGACAGAAACGATCAAAAAAGTAATCACCGACAATCCAGCTCTAGTTGGAAATGCAACTGTGGATCTTTCAAATTATCCGACCAAAGCAGAGCTGACAAGCGGTCTTGCCTCAAAGGCGGATAGGACTGATCTAGCTGGTAAAGCAGATAAGACCGCGCTCGATGCAAAAGCAGACAAGACAGCACTTGACGCGAAAGCAGATAAAACTGATCTTGACAGTAAAGCCAATAAAACTGACTTAGATAGCAAAGCTAATCAAATTTATGTTGACACACAGCTCAGTACTAAAGCAGATAAAAAGGATCTTGATACGAAAGCAAATGCGGGCGATCTAAGTAAATTCATTGATCAAAAAACTTTCGATTATCAGCTAGGGATGAAAGCCGATGCAAAAAATTTTGATATCTTGCAAAACGAGGTTATGACTATTAAGGCTACCACTGATGACGCAATTACAGTACTCGACATGACTTTAGATCCAACTTCAAAAGTAAAAAAAATTATTCTTGACTCAGCGGGAAGCAAAACATCTTTGTCAACAATAATAATTCAGGATAGTAAAGGGGTAGGGCACTCATACCAATTTGACGAATCCGTACGAAGAGTCATGACCGAGCATCCAGACTGGTTTGTGACCAAAACAGATCTACAGACAAAAGCAGATAAATCCGACTTGACCGCTTTGCAGACACAGGTAAGTAAGCTAGCAAGTAGCTCTGGTGGTGGTGGGGGTTCAAGCTCAGGAGGAGGAAATGACTCAAGATTAGACCCCTATATAAAAGGCTTGAGTCAGGGTCTTATTTTGCACCAGTATAGAGCGGTAGCAACGAGTCGAGATTCTTCAGTTTCGAGTTTTAATATATGGGGCTGTGTGTTTGAACCTAATTTTTCGATGTCCCCATTTAAATTTGATGTTGAAAATAGGGGTGAGTTTGCCTTGGGTATGATAGGCTGTAATTTTGAATTATCTAAGTCAGTTGGAGAGGGTGTAGTACTTGCTGAAATCCAGTATAAAGATATAAATACAGGGACGCCCCTCTCTACACGTAATTTGACGACATATCAACCATATCCTGCAATGACTGCGTTTAACTCAAACAGTACAAAAATAATATATCTTGATGCGGAAGCAGGAAAGTTTCAACAAAAGCCAGATACAACAACAATTACAACACGTTCACAATTGTCCTCTGGAGAGACTTACACTTTTTCCTATTTCCTTCAAACCTTAGTGTATCCCGGGTGAAAAAATGAAACACAACATCATCCACAATCGCTTCTGGTTTTTCACGGGCTTAGAGACACTGGTCTTAGGAGCTTTTTTTCTTTTTGCGCCGGATATCCTGGACTCAGGAGAGCTAAGGCAATTCTTTGACGTCCTGGACACTACTTTACCCGCGATCTTTCTAATCGTGGTCGGGACTTTTACAGTCGTCAACTCCGCCTTCGAGGTCGAGCCCGACTGGCATAGAGCAAACGTTTTTCTCTTAGAGTTCATTTGGGCTTTTTACACGGCGATTTTTGTCGCTCACGACATCCAGGGCGGAGACCGCCCCATTATCTCGCTTACCTCAATTTTGTTTTGCGCGGTTTCACTCCAAATCTTTTTTGAGAGCTGGTGGGGAGATCGACTACAAAAGAAGGAGGTAAAGGCAAGGCATGACAGGAAATGATATCGTTATCGCTTTTATCTCGGCTGGCGTCGCAGGACTTGCCAGCTTTTTAGTCGGGAAGCTTAATGTCTCTGGTGTTAAAGAAGATGCCTACTCTAAAAGCATGCCAGGACTTTTAAAAGAGGTGAAAGACCTATCAGATGAGCGAATTCAGCTTAAAGAAGAAATATCGAATTTACATGATCAGATCCACAAACAGGATCAAGAAATATCGGACTTGCAAAAACAAGTCAATTTTTTTAGAAAGAGGACTTAAAAATGGAACTATTACAATCTTTAAACCTCGGCACAACAGCCGAAATCGTCATCATCGTTGCGATCGTGTATGCACTTGTCGCAGCAGTAAAGCAAACCAAATTATCTAATAAGTGGCTTCCTTGGATTTCGATGATCCTCGGAATCGTGGCAGGTCTAGTGTCAGTACTTATCACGAGCAACCACAATTTTGCAAGCGCAGGTTTCCTTGGTTTTATCGTCGGAGGCTTCACATCCGGGCTTTATGACGGGATCTCTGGCTTTTTAAAAAAAGCTGAGGACGAGGCAAAGCTCGTCATGAGCTTTATGCCTGAACACTCAAAAAATGATTTAGATCAAGGCGGAAATCTACAAGGCAAGGAAATCCCAGAAACTATGCCAGAGAAGGTAGGAGGTACGAGTGATGACAGTCAGTCTAAGTAAAACCATATCGTACATGCACTATCTCGCTTCAATCCCGGTTAGCTATAGCATGTATGGCACGAGGACGGGAGCAGATGGAACTGCGGACTGTTCTGGTGCTGTCTATACTTCACTTAGAAATGCGGGTGCGAGTAGTGCGGGAGTCGTGCTCAGTACCGAGACCCTTCACGACTGGCTAAAGGCAAACGGCTTTAAGCTTATCGCTGAGGACTGCGGTTGTGCTAAGCAGTATGGAGATATTTTCATCTGGGGCAGGCGAGGACAAAGCGCTAAAGAAGGTGGACACACAGGTATTTTTGTTGACTCACAAAATATTATCCACTGTAACGCGACTGCGAACGGAGTATCTGTCACAAACTATGACAGGACTTGGGAAGCTGACGGCGAACCGTACTTTT
The DNA here is from genome assembly GCF_033095965.1 of Xylocopilactobacillus apis. Classification (NCBI taxonomy): domain Bacteria; kingdom Bacillati; phylum Bacillota; class Bacilli; order Lactobacillales; family Lactobacillaceae; genus Xylocopilactobacillus; species Xylocopilactobacillus apis. Next base: position 1,521,328 of record NZ_AP026801.1, on the reverse strand, counting down.
ACATCTATCGATACTACGGAGCAGAGCAAGCACCCGTCGATCCAAATATCGTCACGATCTACTATAAGAAAGGCTATGGCGTCAATGCCGTCAACGGTCAGGGAAAGACAGTTGTAGGATCAAACCAAAAACTTAAGACAGGCACTTCTTGGCACGCGAGCGGAATCTACGTACTTAATGGTAAGCCCGTTTACGCTCTCGGTCGCGACTTGCCTGGTTGGTATGGCTATCAAGCCTACACGGATCAGGTAGACAAGTGTACGATCAACTACAAGCCTGGATATGGCATCAACGCCTATGATTCCAAGGGTAACCAGATCAAAGGCACTAACACAAAATTTAAGACTGGCACGCCGTGGAAATTTACGGGTCTATACTTGATCAAAGGACAGCTTTTCTACAAGGTCAGTAAAACCGAGTTCATCCCCGTCCGCTACACGCACGGAAGTGGGATCACACGGTTTGACTAAGCCTATTGAAGTGTTAAAATAGAGATATGAAAGAGTCCACTTTTTGCTAATCCTGGACTCTTTTTTTTGTGCAAAAATTTGACGTAATTTTTAAAAAGTAGTAGATTAAAGAGGTACATATTGTACAAAAAATAATTTTTTAATGAAGATACAGCTTGTAGTGCATTTATGTCTTTGTAAAAAATTAGTCATGCCCGCTTAAAGCGGGCCTTTTTCTTTTGTGCAAAAAAAATAAGCTTTTTAAAAAGCTTCGTTTTCTCGTATCAGATAGAGCAAGAAAAACTGTGCGGTAAGATGATCTTTGCCGTCAAAGCCTTTTGCCATTTCTTGAAAATCGGGGTCATCGATAGTCTCTTGCGCCGGATGAAAAAGATCATAATCCTTATAAATCTTAATTCCCTTAACCCAGTCGTAATAGGCGATCACATACTCAATCCCCATGTCAATATCTTCTAAAATATCAGCAATTAAATCATTTGCATCATACGACACTCGAAAACCATCATCATTTTTTATACTCATCGTTTTTCCTCTAAAAAAGAGTATACCAAAAAAAAAGACCTTTCGGTCTTTTCTTAAAATGGCTTATCGTCAAGCGTGATTTTTTCTGCTCCTCGGATTCTTTTTTTCTCTTTTTCTGCTTTGAGGCCTGATACAAAGTCATAATTGACAAGCTCGTCATCAACCCACTTATCGAAGTCTTCGAAAGAATTGCTCATGCCTTCGAAGCAGCCTTCCTCAACTTCTGCCAAGAAACAGGCATACTCTCTTTCAAAAAAGTAAGCAGGGGTGAAAAACTCGCCGTGTTTATGCCTCTGAATCAGGTTTTCACCTATTCTGTATCCATCAATAAGTTCATTAATTTGTTCTTTAGTTAATTTTTTCATTTTTTCTGTTCTCCTAGATATCTATATGAGCGCCATGAAAAATATTTTTAAATAAATATTTTAAAATTTTTTCCCAAGAATCCGCATTATATTGAATGCTTCGTGAGTAGGGCTGTATAGATGACAAGTAGAAAGTGTTGTTGCCCGGGTTATACTCCAAAAAATTGGTATCATCAAGATATATGCTGGTATCATTTGACTGATCAAGCTTTGTGATTTCTAGTTTATAATCTTCTAATTGTTTTAGGGAGTAACCCGCCTCTTTATACTTGTCTGTGTAATACGCAATATCAACTTCACTTAATTTTTTCATTTTTTCTGTTCTCCTTATTTTCCGTATCTTTCTTCAATTCTTTTTGCGATGAGTGCGGGTATGTCATGGTAGTCGTCGTTTCTTAGCCAATCACTGAAAACTTGATTTTGACTGATGTAGGTCTTGTGGCCCGTCCTGCCTTCGCCGTAGCCCTTGACGTTTGAAACCTTTACCTTTTCACCGTCTTCATCGATGAAGTAGCAAGAAGCGTTTCGCCCACTTTTATGAAAGGTCTGATCTAGCCCGATCAAGTCTTCAAGATCTTCGGCTTGTAAGTAGTAACGGACTTCCTCCGTCCCTGGCTTTGTCCAGGAGTTTGGCTCGTACTCCTCAAGAACTCTTTCAAAAGCTTTTTCTGAGATCGTATATTTTTTTGTATCGGTTTTCTTTTTCATTTTTGCTAATCCTTTTCTTTCTTAACTTTATGAATTAAGTATATACCCCTAGGGATATAATTGCAAGTTAATTTAGCTTTTGAATGTTACATTTATGTTACAAATTTTAGAGTGGTTTTTATACCCCTAAGGATATATACTATTTAGATGAGGAGGTGGCTTTATGGTAGTACCTGAATCACAGATTAAAGCTAGTAAAGCGTGGAAAGGCAAGAACCGGGGTAGAAATGCTTACATTAATAATCGTTCCGCGACAAAATACTTTTTATCCAGTCAAGCTACTAAAGAAGATCTGGACGAACTAAAAAAAATTATTGAAGATAGGGAGGGCTTCTGGGAAGCTTATGATGACACAAAAGTGAACTATAAAGATTTAATTGACGAGGGTGTTGAGGACAAGATGATCCCACAGGGTGTCAAACCAAAAGCTGTAGATGCCAAAAGTGTTTTATGCAAAGACCCAGAATATCAGCACTTGTGGGAAACTTTTAAACAGATTCAAGGAGACCCTTTCTTGCTAATTTTATCCAATGATGCGGTCCTAAATTTAATAACTGGATCACGGTATAATTGGGTGGATAAATGAGTATAAAAGGAAAAAGTGGACAGCTTATATCTTATGACTCGGAGTATCTTATCGACCTGCTAGAAAATGAGGTTCGCAAGGGGCTAAAATGGGCAATTGGTTACTATGATTGGGCTGACGGGGTAAAAATATATAAGGATTTTGACTACACAATCAACCCTGATCCTGGAAAAGGCAAAAAGTACTACGGACAAGATCAGCTTGCTTCAAAAGACTTACTTTCGTATCTTATCAAGCAAAATAAAAAAGACATCTAATTTAATAGGTGTCTTTTTTACTTATCCGCATCGTACTTAAAATCACCAGTAATTGAGGTGTGCCCTAGTCGATTTCCTGCTGAGTCTTGAACTACGACCATAGAGGATACCTTGTCTTTTGGGTATGGTGGGTATTTTTGGATCAAACTTGTCCCAATCTCCCACGCAGACTTGACTAAATTTTTGAGTTCTGCGTCTGACGTGCTAAGTGCTTCATCTGTCATGGTCAACATCAAAAAGTTAGTATCTTTGTCGATACTAGCAGAAGTAATCACATTTTTTGATTGGGCGGGTAAACTTGCTACTGCCTGAACTAGCTTATTGTAGTCGTCTTGCTCTTTTTTCTGGGATGCTTCTTTTTTTGATTTTGACATTGCCTCGGCTTCAGCTTTCGATTTCGACTCAGCTTCAGCCTTAGCTTTTTTAGAAGAAGAAACCGCTTCTGACCTCGCTTTTTTAGATGATTCCTCGGCTTTTGATTTCTTGTCTTCTGACTTTGCTTCTTTTTTCACTGACGATGACGATTTACTACTATTATCTGTGTCATCGCCAAAGCCCGTTAGATCTCCTATAATTCCGATTATCACAACCGCACCGATTAAAATCCAAAACCATTTCTTTTGATAAAATTTTTTCTTTTTCATAAATTTCTACCCCCTTTTTAAAAAATCCTTTTTATAAAAGTATAGTCCTTTTTTTAAAGGATTTTTTTCTTTTTATTTTTTGCCGACAAAACGGCGACAAAAACGGGCTAAACCCTTGGTACTAAGGGAAGGGATAATCTCTCGCGGGGGTGATCCTTTACCTACCGTTGCCATTACTCTTGAAGGAGAGTATTCCCCGCACTCGCGGGGGTGATCCCTGATTCAATGCATGTACATATTCCTCAGTCCTGTATTCCCCGCACTCGCGGGGGTGATTCTAGCGAATGTCTCCCAGATGATTACAATACAAGGTATTCCCCGCACTCGCGGGGGTGATCCTGGAAACAGCAAATTTTGTACACGGGCAGTTTGGTATTCCCCGCACTCGCGGGGTGTTAGTGTTTAGTATGTTGAACTAAGAATTTAAGGCAATAATCCATTTAGTTGACTTATTTTTTGTAATATAATATTTAAAGTTTGCTATTAATTGAAAAGGGTGTTGCTTATGGATAAGTTTTATCTAAATTGGTCATTAAAAAGTCTATTCTTTGGTTTGTTTTTATTGTTTGTTAATCTAACTTATAGTTCTTTTATTTTGGGTGATCAGTCTGATTTTGGTCAATCGATCGTATCGTATTTTACAAATATTTCTGTTTTGTCAAATGTAATCATTGTTTTTTTGTTAGTAATGTCTGCGAATTTTTTCAAAATCTATAAAACTCAAAAATAGAAATAAGAAGTTTATCTATTAAGTTTTAACAGTGAAAATTCCTTTATCAGTGGAACATTATAGACAACGTTTACTTATGCTTTTGTTAACGTACGGTAGTAGTTGAAGTGATTCCAATTTAGATATATAATTTAAGTACAAAAAGAGCTGATGCGCAAACACCAGCTCAATGTAAGCCGCTTTAAAGGCGGTGGCGTTTAAGTTAAATAAGTGAACCTAAGCCCATCCTATAACTAGCCAAAGTTGAATAGGACGGGTTTTTTATTACTTTTCGTTATGTTTCAAGATGGTTGCAACAAGCAAGCCAAACGAAATCATCAACGAGATAGCTTGAAAAACAGTCAAGCTGACTGCAAATCCTTTCTAATAAGATTGTTCCGTATTTCCATACAGCACCACCTCCTTGGAAATTCATGCAGCCACAGCCCATAAAACTTCTTACTTGTTAAGTATAACAAAGGGAACAAACGTTCGACAATAATGTTTCGTTGTTTCAAAATATTTTTTCGAAAAATAAATATTATTCCTATAAGCTATTTGATATACTAACAATAAATAATTACACTTTAAGATCAGAAAGAGGAAGTGACCATGAAGTTAGTAAAAAAGTTGGGATATGTCTTGGCAGGTTTAAGCAGTATTTTGATTTTAGCGTTTGTTTTGAACTTTAAACAAGACAGTAAAGCAGCGGATTTTCCAACAAATATAGCAGTTGAAAATAATGGTAGCGTTTCCAGGGGGGGGCGTTTAGTTAATAATGTTGGATCTAGTTTTGTAGATCCATTTCAAAAAGATTCACCCCCTAAATTTCAACCTCGCATTGAAATAAATCCGAGAATCCCATATGAACTAGTTCAGAATAGAGACTTTAGATTAACTGGTGAAAGTCAATTTACTGGGGGTCAAAGTTCTGTTCATCTTGTATGGAGTGCAGTTGCTAATCTTTTAGATGGATACGTAATTGAACGTTCAGAAAATGTATCAGCTCCGGTTTGGGATACACCACCTGTGAACTATGGAAAACATGTTAATATTTTAAACGTCTATCCTGATGGCGGGAACTTTTTGAAACAATGGATGGATCAAATTGATCCTAACACTGGACAGCCTGTATCGATGGGCTTGATTAGTGTTGATGCAGTTTCATTGACTGAATTTAATAAAAACGCAAGTTATTATTTGAAGAAAGGAACTTCCTCATACCAATATGATGGAGTGTACTTCGGTTCAAAAGATGTTAACGGAGGAGATACTCCGGGGGTAAATGATTTAACTGCTGCTTCACAGCCAGTAGTAGCAGATTTTGGTGCATCAGGGAGATCAGTAATTTTTGGGCACGATACAATTTTTTCTCATGGATGGCATCATCCTTATTTCGGGATGTTTGCAAGTAAATTAGATTTATTCCTTAATGATAATTTACCTGCGGGCTACCATATAGGTTCACCTACAGCCAATCTTGAGTTTACTGATATTGGATCACCAAATGTAGTTTTCACTAAGGACGGATATTTAAATCGCTATCCCTATAATTTAGATCCGACTAAAACTTATCTGATAAAGCCAGCGCATACTGTAGGACAGTTTTATTCTTCTAAAAGTAATGCAACTAAGTGGATGGAATTTGGACCGCCACTTACAGCAATAGGAAATGGAGGTCCAACTTTTGCAGCAACTGCTCTGTATGATCCCAGCGGTACAGCTGTAGGGAGCAACAACTGGTATTTGATAACGAAGGATAACTATGCCCAAATTCAGACCGGACACACTACAGGATCTTGTTCGCCGGATGAAGCAAAAATTATTGCCAACATGATTTATTATACAAGCACTTTAACGATGAACTCTCCTGGGGACGATCATACTGTTAAGGATAAAGCTGCTCCAAATATACCAACAACGACAATAACTCAGCCAAGCAATGATCAGATTAATATAACCGTTAACAGTCAGGATAATAAAACAGATTACTACTATCGAATTAAAGCAAGAACTTCAACAACAACAAAGTATTCAGATGTGATTAAGGTTCCAGTAATGAGTGGTTTCAGAGGATATATCTATGCAGTAGATAATAATCCCAATGGTGTTCCAAAAGCCACGATAGATCCATCAACAGGGTTGGTCTCTAATATCAATCTTAATCCAACGTCAGGTTCAAGCCAAGCTAGCTTTTCATTAACCAGATTAGCTTCAGCGGGTAAATATTTACATATTGTGGCAGTTGATAATGCGAATAACGTATCTGCCGCAAAGACCATTAATTTAAGTGATTACTTGTGGTGGAAATATGAAACGGGAACGTTAACAATCTATCCCCATGTTTTAAATGCTGATGTAGATTCGACGATTGGTATTGGTGTAGATGGGATGACGCATATTTGGCCATGGAATCAATATAAACCCCAAATTACTAAAACGGTAATCAGTCCGGGTGTTGTCGGTGGACGTTCTTTGACTAATATCTTTGATGGTTGCACTGCGATGACCAGTATTGAAGGATTAACCAATCTAAATACAACAAATGTTGAAGATTATAATAGTATGTTTAATTATTGTAAAAGCTTAACTTCACTTGATTTTTCAAACTTTAATACTGTTAAATCAATCGTTATGTTTCGTTTTATGAGACATTGTGAAAATATCACCAGTTTGACGTATGGGCCGAATTTCATCACGAATAATGTTCAGAATTTTGGTGGTTTTTATGAAGGAATGCATAAGATGACGACCTTTGATTTAAGCCATATTAATACAAGCAGTGCAGTAGCGATGACGGGAATGTTTGGGGACTGTCCGAATTTAAAAACGCTTGATGTAAGTCACTTTGATACTTCAAAAGTATCGGATATGCGGTACATGTTTGAATTTGATTCTAATTTAGAAGAATTGGATTTAAGCAGCTTTAGCGGAGCGAGCTTAACTTCGATGTATTATATGTTTAAGGATGACTTCAAGCTTAAAAGACTGAAGTTTAGCAGTTCTTTTAATACTTCAAAAGTAACAACGATGGAGCATGCATTTGAGAATTGCCGAGAGTTAAGAAGCTTAGATCTATCAACCTTCGTAACTAATCCAAATACAACTAATATGGATAATCTGCTTTATGGAACAAGCAAGTTGTGGCAATTAAAGTTAGGAACAAGTACTAAGTTATCGAGTACAACTGGGTTAGGGGATCCAACCCCTGGAACGGAAATAGCAGATTTAGACAATCCAACACCAGTGTATTATGCGACTAATCCTCAGTGGCGGGAGGCGCTAACTCCGGCAACCGTTCATGCACCAACGGGAGCAGCAAGAACGGCAGCTCAGATTGCAACTGAATCACAAACTAGAAATACTGTCAGGACTTATGTCTGGGATCAAAATGGGTCGCAAAAGTTTGCTGCAACACCAGGGAATATTAATTTTGGCACGCATGCAGGGTATTTAAAAAATAAAGAATATATTAGCCCAGCGCAAAACATCAACGTAACTGATAACCGAAACGTGAGAACAGGCAAGAGGTGGCATGTGGAAGTTGCCGTCACAAATCCGTTTAAGCTGGCAACAGATTCGACAAAGGTCATCAGAGGGAATCCATTGTATTATCACAATACAACAACGGGGGCAGTGACGCACCTTCTTCCAACAGCTCAAACATTACATAGTGAGATCGCAACAAGTACTTATCAAGATGTGAAAAATTATCCATGGACATTGAGCTTTAAGGCAAGTCCAAGTGATATTCCGAAGGCCGGTACTTACAATGCGACTGTAACCTTCACATTGGTGAACGACACTCCATAACAAATTTAGGCTATTCGAAAAGAATAGCTTATTTTTTTATTTAAAAATTACTATTGACTTAGAGCTTTCTCTAAGTAGTAATTTAAAGTTAGAAATTTTAATCAGCGCTGAAATTTCTGAAATCTGATCTGTAAAGAAAGAAGGGTTTTCTAATGAAACATGCAGATAATTATATATTCGATTTAAGTGATAACGTAACTAGAACCCCAGTTCATTATAAAAACAGATTTGGGATCAAGATTGCAGCAGATCTTTATTTACCGAAAAGTTTTGACAAAAGCAAAAAGTATCCCGCAATCATTGTTGGGGCACCTTATGGAGGAGTTAAAGAACAAAGTCCCGGATTATACGCTAACGTTTTAGCACAAAGAGATTTTGCAGTTTTAACCTTTGATCCTTCATACAATGGATATAGTTCAGGAAGTCCAAGGCATCTTTCATCACCTGAAATTTTTGTTGAAGATTTCAGTGCAGCTGTTGATTATTTAGGAACTCGTGATTTTGTCAATCGTGACCAAATTGGCGTGATTGGAATTTGCGGCAGCGGTGGATTTGCTCTTAGTGCAGCCCAAGTTGATCATCGGATTAAAGCTGTCGCTACCGTATCAATGTATGATATTGCACGCACTCAAAGATATGGGCTGCATGATTCGATGACTAAAAGTCAAAGAGATCAATATCTTGATGAACTTGGTGAACAAAGATATTTAGAGTTTCTAGGTAATGAGCCCACGATGACTCCCCGCGGAGCAGCAATTAATTTTGATGAAAACACCGACCCAATTAGTCGAGAGTTTGGGGAATTTTATTCTACAGAGCGAGGGTATCACCCGAATTCAATTAGTCAATTTACGATGACTAGTTCAATGGCATTTAATAATTTTAGTTTACTCGATCATTTGGAAGATATTTCTCCACGCCCAATTCTTTTAGTAGCGGGAGAAAATGCACATTCTAAATATTTTAGTGATGATGTGTATGAAAAAGCTAAAGATCCCAAAGAACTTTTAATTATTCCTAATGCGGGACATGTTGATTTATATGACAAAATGGATTTAATTCCATTTGATAAATTTGAAGAATTTTTTAAAAGCATTAAATAAAGGAGCAAATTAATGGAAAGACCTTACGTTTTTTGTCACATGTATGTTTCACTCGACGGAAAAATTATGGGTAATTATATGGAAGCACCAGGAAATGAAGATGCTGATAGATTGTTTTATCACGAAGCATTTGAATCAGACGGCAGTTACCCAAATCAGGGATGGCTTTCAGGACGTACTACAACTGATGATAATTTTACTTTTTATAAAGAACCGGAATTAAATCAAGATGTACCAGAAGTGCCAGCAGGTGATTATATTGTTCCGACGGATTTAAAAAAGTATTATATCTCAATTGATCCTCATGGTCGTTTAGCGTGGGATTCTAATGTTCTTCATTATAATGATACGACAGCAGCGGTGCTGGAGGTGTTGACTGAAGACACTAGTAATGCCTATAAAGACTTTTTACGACGGAAAAATATTTCTTACATCATTGCCGAAGATGAGAAACTTGACGCTGCTTTGGCACTTAAGAAGTTAAAAGATCTGTTTAAGATGAAAACAGTAATGCTTGGCGGTGGTGGAGTTTTGAATTGGTCATTTATTCAAGAAGGACTTTGTGATGAGATTAGTCTGGTCGTAGCACCTTCCGCTGATGGGGCGACTGATACACCAACGCTTTTCCAAGCAAAACCGGGATTATCAGATACAACGCCGGTGACTTTTACATTGAAAGATGTTCAAACGGTTGGAAATGCTGTTTGGCTGCGTTATCTAGTTAATAAAGAGGGTGTTAAATAAATGAATATATTAATTTTAGGTGCTAATGGACAAATCGCTCGATTGGTACGGGATCGGCTATTAGATGAAACAACTGATGTATCTAAGAAGGGCTTCCCGGATGGGTCAAGTTGATGCAAAAAGAGAAACTGTTATCGAAGGAGACGTTAATGATTATCATAAATTAGTTGAATCAATGAAGGGTCAGGATTTGGTCTATGCAAATTTAGGCGGTACTTTTGAGCCAATGGCAGCTAATATCGTTAAAGCAATGAATGAGACTGGAGTGAAGAGACTCATTTATGTAACTGGTTTGGGACTTTATCATGAAGTGCCTGGAAAGTTTGGTGATTGGCTTGAAAGTTCGATCGGACACGAAACGATGGAAGACACTAGACGTGCTGCTAAGATTATTGAAGATTCTACGATCAATTATACGATTATTCGAGCGGCTTATATGAATAACGATCCAAAGATTGATTATGAATTGACGGAAAAAGGAGAACCTTTTAAAGGAACTATTGTTTCAAGAGCAAGTATTGCTGACTTGATTGTTAAAGTCTGTAAAGATCCTGATCTTCATTCAAATAGCAGTCTGGGGATTGATCAGCCTGGAACTGACGGCGATGTTCCCCAATATTAATTAACAAAAAGGCCTGAAAAGGCTTTTTTTTTATGAAAAATGTGAGAAACTATCGTTAGAGGGAAAAACGATGAAAAAAAGAAAGTGGCAAGCATTCTGGTTTGTTATTATAGTGGGAATTATTGCATTAATCGGGGGTGAAAAAGTTTCAGCTGATGATATTTTAACCCTTCGTTATCCTTTAAATCTTTATAATAATTTTGGTAATAAAGCAAAGAAAACTGGAAAAATTTTGCCAAAAGGATCCAGCTGGAAAGTGGGGATCGTTAATGTTACTAAAGACAACTATGTTTGGTATTGTGTTGGAACGAGTAAAGGAGTTGATATCTATACCGCTGAAAAGCTTCCTTTTATCCGTGATACAACTTTTAAAACAGCCGTTTATAGTCTCCCAAATAAAAATGCGGTCAAATCAACCCAAGTTCTAGAAGCAAACACATCTTGGAAAGTATTTAATAGTAAGTATGCAAATGGAGTAATCTGGTATCAAGTTGGGGGTAAGCAGTGGATTACTTTAGACCGGGCAATTGGTGAAGCAACTTATACTTTATATCTTTATTCACCCGCCAAACTATACAATGGCTATGGAGATGCTCGCACTGATACAGGTCAGGTTTTAAAAAAGGGCAGTTCCTGGAAATATCGAATTAAGAAGCGAGGTGAAGATGGCAGCTGGTGGTATCAGGTTGGCAAAAATCAATGGGTTACCGAAAATAATACTTACAATCAACTGCTAAATACAGCTGGTTTGAACGGTGGATATAATATAAGGTTATTGCACCAAGTACCCGTTTACGACCAGCCAAATTATGACGCAAAAAATACATGGATTACTTTGCCTAAACAAACGGCGCAAAAAGTTTTTGCTCAAAAGAATTATGATCATTTGGTGTGGTATCAAGTTGGAAATAAGCAATGGATTTCTCCTGGACTTGAAGCGACAAGAGGATGGTTTAAGAAAAGCCGCGACATTAGTTTTCCGATTTTAATGTATCATGATTTTCAAGGGGAATGGAATGATTGGCAGGTAACCCCACAAGAGTTTGCGAGACATCTTACTTGGCTTAAAAGTTGGAATTATTATTCACTTACACCAGAAGAAGCCTACTATGTATTGACTACGCAGCGTGAACCAGCTAATAATGTTGTTTGGTTAACAATGGATGATGGGTATCGTTCTTGGTATACCCAGATTGCTTCAATACTTAGGACGCAGAAGATTAATGCAACTGGGTTTCAAATTACTAGTGATGTAGGACTTAATGATAGTTTAACAATTGATCAGCTGAATGAAATGCAGGCAAAAGACAATTTTAATGTTCAATCTCATACGGTAACGCATTCCTCATTAACGGCAGTTAGTCCAACTCAGTTATATAGAGAAGTTACAAATTCAAAAGACTTTTTGGACTCTCATTTTGGATACGATATAATTGCTCTGGCATATCCTTATGGTCATCAAAATCAAAGCATACAGAAAATAGCGAGCGATGCCGGCTATTGGATGGGTCTTGGAATGCAGGGTGGACTGGCAAATATTAATTATGGACTGTATAATCTGCCAAGAATTGTAGTTGCGCCTAGACAAACAATTGAAACATTTTCAAATATTTTACAAACGGGTCAGAAGTAATTTAAATGAGCAGTAAAACTATTTTAGCCTGGATGATGGGGCTAGTTGTTGTCGGGATGGCAGCAGCGGCAGTTCATAACTTAATTGAAAAAATCAATGAATGGACTAAAGTAAAGAAAAAGCACGATAAATGAACGGATCTTTTTATCATTAAGATAACGTGTTATAATTGTTGTTAACTAAAAATAGGACGGAATGATACTGTAATGGGTAAATTTTTTAAAAGCGTTGGTCAAACAATGAAAGACACTACCTGGCCAACAGGTAAAGAAACAAGACATGATACATGGACTGTTATTTCATACACTATTATTTTTGCAATATACTTTTCTATTTGTGATCTGATCTTAACGTTATTATTGAATAAATTTATATTTTAATTAACGGGGAATAGATATTAATGGTTGAAACAGCTGAAAAGCAATGGTATGTTTTGCATACATATTCTGGGTATGAAAATAAAGTAAAAGAAAATTTAAAATCACGTGCTCAGTCAATGGGAATGGAAGATTATATTTTTGATGTAATTGTTCCAGCAACTGAAGAACGAGTTAAAAATGCTCGAACTGGCAAATTTCAAATGGAAGAGAAAAAAACTTTTCCCGGTTATGTAATTGTTGAGATGGTAATGACAGATCGTTCTTGGTTTGTTGTGCGTAATACCCCGGGCGTAACTGGATTTGTCGGTTCTCATGGGGCAGGGTCTAAGCCGGCACCTTTACTTCCTGAGGAAGTAGAAGATATTCTGGCTAAACAAGACCAAGAATCAGTTCCAGTTTCTCATGATTTTACTGTTGGTCAGACGGTTAAAGTTATTGATGGAGCATTTGAGGGTCTTGAAGGCAAAATAAATAGTATTAATGCAGAACACCATAAATTGAACATCAGCGTGCAAATGTTTGGTCGTGATACTGATACTGAAGTAGATTTTTCACAAGTAGAAAAAATTTAAGAATTAGCTCCCGGCGCGTCGCTCCGGGTTTTTTTGTGCCTTTTTTTAATTCACAATATTTATTGAATGAAAATGATAAAGTATACTATATGTAGATAAAATCTCTTGACTGATCTTCTTTTTTTTCTTATGCTAGATACATAAAAAATTTAGGAAGTAGTTTTAAAATGGATATGATCAAAAAGCAAATAACAGTATTTTCGAGAAATAATTGCATGCAATGCAAAATGGTCAAAAGATTTTTAATCGATCATGGGGTATCTTTCAATGAGATCAATATTGATGAAGAACCTTCAGCCAGAGAAGCATTGATCAATGAAGGATACATGTCTTTGCCCGTAGTAAAATCCAATGAAGTTACTTTTACCGGATTCCGTCCAGATGAACTGAGAAAGATTGTCGCTTAAGGTGGAGCTCGTTTATTTTTCCTTAACTGGTCAAACAGCAAAATTTGTAAAGAAATTAGGATTAGCAAATAAACAAGTTACAGAAGCTAATCCTTTTTTTACGCTCTTGGAGCCCTTTGTTTTATTAGTTCCAACCTACGATGAAGAAACAACCAGCCCCGTTGATAAATTTTTAGATTATCAAGAAAACTATCAGAAATGTCGAGGAGTAATTGGCAGCGGTAATCGTAATTTCGCCGAGAAATTCATTTATACCGCTAAAGATATTTGTCTTGATTACCATTTACCCCTTTTGTATGCGTATGAATTTAATGGAACTAATGAAGATGTTCAAAAAGTAAAAGAGATAATAGAAAGATTAGACAATGGCAATTAGTGAGATAAAAGATCCAACTTATTTTGAATTAAATAACAAAATTAATATTCCAGATCACGGGAAAATACCTTTACAGTACGATAAGGAAGCAATTAAAGCTTTTTTTGCCCAGAACGTTGAACCAAATTTAAAGAGATTTCCAACTTTGGAAGAAAAGATTCAATTTCTGCTTGATAATAGGTATCTTGAGTCAGAATTTATTAAGAAATATCAGCCGAATTTCCTCAAAAAATTATTTAAGTTTGTTTATGGTGCTGGATTTGAGTTTAAAAGCTTTATGGCAGCGTATAAATTTTTCAAGCAATATGCTTTGAAGACTAATGACAATGAGTCCTATTTGGAAACTTTTGAGGATCGAGTAGCTTTTAATGCTTTATATTTTGCTGATGGTGATGAAGAGTTAGCCCTATCATTTGCCGATGAAATGATTCATCAGCGGTATCAGCCAGCCACTCCAACATTTTTGAACGCTGGACGTGCCCGCCGAGGTGAATTTGTATCTTGCTTTTTAATTCAGTTAACGGATGATATGAACTCGATCGGCAGAGGGATTAATTCAGCGCTGCAGCTTTCTAGAATTGGCGGCGGTGTTGGGATTAATCTTAGTAACCTACGTGAGGCTGGAGCTCCAATTAAAGAATACGCCAATGCAGCAAGCGGCGTGCTGCCAGTAATGAAGCTTTTTGAAGACAGTTTTTCCTATTCAAATCAGCTGGGACAGCGTCAAGGTGCAGGGGTTGTCTATTTAAATGTTTTTCATCCGGATATTATCGGATTTCTTTCAGCTAAAAAAGAAAATGCTGATGAAAAAATTCGAATTAAGACTTTATCCTTGGGTGTAGTTGTACCAGATAAATATTATGAATTGGTGCGGGAAAATGCAGATATGTATCTTTTCTCACCACGAGATGTTGAACTAGAATACGGGGAACCTTTCAGTTACATTGATATTACCAAAGAGTACGATAACCTAGTTGCCAACGATAAGATTCACAAGGCGAAAATTAAGGCGCGAGATCTTGAAACTGAAATTTCAAAATTACAGCAGGAGTCAGGTTATCCTTACATTATTAATGTTGATACCGCAAATCGTGATAATCCGATTGACGGCAAGATTGTCATGAGTAATCTTTGTTCGGAGATCATGCAGGTTCAAACGCCCAGCATTTTAAACAATGACCAGACGTACCAAAAATTGGGAAGGGACGTCAGCTGTAATTTAGGTTCAACTAATATTCCTAATTTGATGAAAACTGAAGATTTTGGAAAATCAGTTGAAACAATGGTGAGGGCATTGACCTTCATTACTGATCATTCTAATATTGATACGGTTCCATCAGTCGTTAAAGGCAATAAGCTCGCCCATTCAATTGGTCTTGGTGCGATGGGGCTGCATACCTTCTTAGCTAATAATAAAATTATGTACGGTTCTGAGGAATCAATTGAATTCACTAACGTTTATTTCCTGCTATTAAATTATTGGACCTTGAAAGCATCAAATAAAATTGCGCGCGAGCGTCAAGAGAGTTTTTATAATTTTGAAAAATCAGATTACGCCAATGGCAAATATTTTGATAAATATTTAACAAAGGATTTTGCGCCGAAGAGTTCAAAAGTAAAAGAATTGTTTAAGGGCATTTTTATTCCAACAAAATCTGATTGGCAGGAATTAAAAGAAGCTGTCATGCGTGATGGATTATATCACCAGAACCGCATTGCGGTTGCGCCAACGGGCTCAATTTCTTATATCAATGATACTTCGGCGTCACTTCAGCCAATTATCCAAAGAGTTGAAGAGCGGCAAGAGAAGAAAATCGGTAAAATTTATTATCCGGCAGCAGGTCTTGATAATGAAACATTGCCATATTATGTTTCAGCGTATGATATGGATATGCGTAAAATGATCGATGTTTACGCTGCAGCAACTGAGCATACGGATCAAGGAATCAGTATGACGCTTTTCATAAGGAGTCGAATTCCACGAGGCTTATATGAGTGGAAGAATGAACGTGAACAAACTACAAGAGATCTTAGTATTTTAAGAAACTATGCCTATTATAAAGGGCTTAAATCGATTTACTACGTTAGAACTTTTACTGATGATGGTGATGTAGTAGGAGCTAATCAATGTGAAAGCTGCATTATTTAAGGAGAGACAATGCCAGAATTAGATCAAGAAAAAACTTATTATAGTGCTATCAATTGGAACGATGTTGAAGATGCCGTTGATAAAGAAACGTGGGAGAAATTAACCGAACAATTTTGGCTCGATACCAGAATTCCTTTGTCCAATGATTTATCCGATTGGCGCACGTTAACTCAGGAAGAGCAAACTCTGGTTGGTCACGTATTTGGTGGATTAACGCTTCTTGATACCGTGCAGTCTGAATCAGGGATGGCAATGTTAAGAGAAACGGTTCGAACTCCGCAAGAGACAGCGGTTCTCAATAATATTCAGTTTATGGAAAGTGTTCATGCTAAGAGTTATTCTTCCATTTTTTCAACGCTTAATACGCCAACGGAAATCGAAGAAATTTTCAATTGGACTGATACTTATCCGAATCTGCAGTTTAAATCCAAGCGGATCAATGAAATCTATAAGAACGATGATCCATTAAAAAAGAAGATCGCAAGTGTATTTTTAGAGTCATTTCTCTTTTATTCAGGTTTTTATACTCCTTTGTATTATTTGGGGAACAATAAACTAGCCAATGTTGCGGAAATTATTAAATTGATTTTGCGTGATGAGTCGGTCCACGGCACTTATATCGGATATAAATTCCAACAGGGATATAAGGAGCAGTCGGAAACAAAGCAGCAGGATATTAAGACTTGGATGTACGATTTATTGTATGAATTGTATGAAAATGAAGAAAAATATGCGGATGCCTTGTATAAAGAAGTTGGCTGGGAAGAAGAAGTAAAGACTTTTATGCGCTATAACGCAAACAAAGCTTTGATGAATTTAGGCCAAGATCCTTTATTCCCCGATACCGCGAGTGACGTAAATCCAATTGTGATGAATGGAATCTCTACGGGAACGTCTAACCATGATTTCTTCTCGCAAGTAGGAAATGGCTACTTACTAGGTGAAGTTCAGCCAATGAGTGATGAAGACTACGATATTGGGTTGACAAAGAAATAGATTGAATTATTGAGAAGTTTTAGTATACTGAAATCATACAAAACGGCCAGTAATGGCGCTACGTTGCTTGATGATAGATTATATGTCATTTAATAGCGCAGTAGCATAGGAAAAGCATTGGATCCTTCTTGAAGGTGAGAATGCTTTTTTGAATGCCTAAAAAGATTCAGAAAAAAATCTGGATCTTTTTTATTAACGTAAAAATACAACATTAATTTTTTTACCAAGTTAAATAAAACATCAATTTGAAAACATTCTCCAATTAAAATATACGTTAATAAGAAAAAAAAAAAAAAACAATGAAAAAATATGATACTATTTTATAGTGTAAATTAAATACTTCAAAAAAGGAGAAATTTATGAAGTTCAAACTTACTGGCTTAGCTGGTACGGCTCTGTTATTGCTGTCGCCCGTTGCAAGTGCAATGAGTGCAGTGACGCAAGCTGTCCCAGTTCAGGCCGATAATACCTGGGATTATGATGTCGATGAACCAGGACTAGGAGATTATGACCAACTTTTGCAAAATGCAGGTCCTAGTGACGGAATTGTTGATTGGTATCCGACAAAAGATGCAATGAGTGAAAATCCGACAGGTCAAAAGCTACTTAAGCAATTGATTGATTTGTCGATTGCCACTAATGATAAAGATTCAGACGCCCGTAAAATTCTTTTTAATGATACAACGGGAAATAATGCAAACGCTAGTTATAAAGATACTTATAACAAGTATAGTGTTGCCTTAGGTTTCATTGCTCAGATTTTGAACTTCAACAATTCAAAGAGTGGTGTTGGGGCAAGATTAGAACAATCTGCTGTAGCAGGAAATTTTGATCCGGAAGATAGTGAAGGACAAAATGTCATCCGAGGCAAGGTTCTTGATGATCCAAGCAACAAGAGTTTAGGTCACAATATCTCTGATGTATTAGGGACAGCGTTTTTTGGCAATGCTGATGATGCTTATGCCCAGATTTATGTCAATGGTTATGACAACGTAGCACAAAATGAAGCTAACATTATCAGAGAAGCAACGAGCAGCATTACGATTGTGGCACAGAGTAAGACTACCGGTAAGAAAGCAACCGCAATCTTTAAATTAAATAACAAAACTTTGCCAAAGGGTTCTGATAATTCTAAGTTAAATAATTACATTGATGGAAGCGTGTATGCCTTAGATAATAAAAATGGTAATGGAGATATTGCTGGTCTTAATATGACTACGGCTTCTCGAAATAGCATTAGTGGTATTAAGTTTTCTAGAGATTCAACTTTTTGGATTGATGGAAAGAATGGGGATGGAACAATCGTGGTACCAAGGGGTACTACAGCAAAAGAAATTGCAGAATTAATTTCTCGAAAAAAAATTACTAGTAATAATTCGTTGCGAGAGTCTGCACCTATGAAGGCTATTCAAAATGCTGATGGGACACCGATTTCATCAGATGGCAAGAAACATGCTTATAATCATTTTTATGAACAAGAAGAATTAAGAGGTTCAAATGGATTTCATTTTTCTGGAGAATTTGTAGCTAATGGATCTACAAATTTAAACAATATTGATTTTAATTATGCCAATCGGATAAGGTATGGTATAAATGGACCAATTCAATCTACAGCATTAACTGCTGGAAAACAATATCGAGAATATAATAATGTATTTAATTCTGATCAAGGAGCTGTTTCTACGGCAGGAGGTTTCAGACATTTTACAGGCGATGAGAGATCTGCAAATGGATGGTTTGGTGGAACAGCCAGCGGTGCAGGACATATGTTGGATACTAATGAAATGTATGCCGGTGGCTGGAATAATAAATCAGCTCATGAGATCCCTAATGTAGAAAAATCAGAAGGTGATCCATACAGTAATACCAAAACTGATGATTCGGTAGATCCTGCTACGCATATGATTGTAAAAGGTACAGATAACCAGCATGTTGCTGTAATTGATGGGGAAAATCCTGAAAAAAAATATACCAATATTGGTAAAGTTAAACATTTATTTCAGCCATCTAGTTATTTTAAAGAAGCTTATGATGCTAATCATTTTGTAACTAATAGCCCATCTATAACGGATACTAATGTTGATGATATTGCAAAAAAAATTGCAGATAACGGGAGTTTTAATATTAACGACCCCAGTGGAGTAGTAAAAAAAAGTTTTACATATGAGGTACCAGTTTCGTCATGGATATATAAGTCTTATAATAACCCTTACTCGACTATTATGAGTAGTGCTGGAGCTCAAACTATTGACGGACAAGAACTTTTAACTAATCGTGAAAATTCAAACCTTCAACCTCAAGAAAAACTTGATTTAAAGGATCCTAATAACGATAATCCTTCAGATTCGCAAACCACACTATCTTTAGGTAATGGAAATAATAATGGGATAGTTATAAACACTGGGAAGGTACCTGATATAAAACATCCTACAGATCGCAGCAAGGACGTAGATAGTTATTTTTATTCAGGTGTTTTTAGTAGCTTGGTTCCTGGTAATGGGGAATTGAAATTTAGAGTAAACGGAGGGGACTTTAAAATTGTTGCAGGAACAGAAGGAACTCTCGTAAAATACGGCACAGTTGGAACAGATGGTGAAAATAATGTCCCAGGTAATAATGAAGTGCAAAGTATTTCATATAAGGGTGCCAACCTTATGCAACCAACAACACCCCAGCTAAGTGTTGATGTTAATAATCCGACCGTGTTAAAAACGCCTCAGAGAAATGAGGCAAAGCTTATAACAGGGAATCTTAATGAAGATATTACTAAAAACATTCAATTAAGAGATGAAGCAGAATATTTTGTTCAGGTATGGGACAAAAATACTACGATTAAAGAAAAAGACTCGTCTGGTAATTATGTTTATACCGATAAACCTAAATCTTTAATTTATAATTCTAGTGTTACCGGTGCATCATCAGGCCTGTTTGATGTAAAGACTCTTGGCAAAGTAGATTCTCCAAATTTTGAGTCTAAATATTATTTAGCTGGAGTTGTACAATTAGATTCTTCGGGAAATTTAAAGTACTTTACTTTAAATGATCACCTAGTTCAATCCAATGCTTCAAAAAGAGCTTATTTCAACTCTAATTTATATAATAACCCCGATGGACCATTTGCTGGTAAATTTGTTAGTGGAAGGCCTACCAGTGTGAAGAAGCCAAACACTAATAACAGTCGTTTCTTTGTCTCTCAAGATTTCTCTGTTGGTCCCGTTTCTAGCGATATGATCAATGATCCAGGTGTTAAAGGTTCGGGCATTACTATCGATGGAAAATATTATCCGTATGGTAAAAGCGATTCTACTATAGATCAAACGTCAGAGCAAAATGCAGCAGATATCTTGAAATTAACAGTTATGTATAATGATCCCACTCTTAATACAGATAATAATTCTATAGCAGATTCTGCAGATCCTTTAAAAAAAGAATTTACTGATGAAGGTGGAGATGGCAATGGATTTGGTACGGATGGAAGCGGATATAAATTGGTTACTATTGCTGATACTGCTAAAAAGCAGGGCGTTTCAGAAGATGAACTTGCGGGTGAAGTTGCCAAAGTTACCGGTAAGAGTACTAATGAAGTTAAAAGAACAAAATGGGTCCAAGCAACGTTACCTCGTTTGAAAGAAAATGCGGGAACAGCTCGGATCAATGTCGTAATTTATGACAAAGCAGCAGTATCAGCACCAACTAAGCAGGATACAAAACCATCATTTTCAACTACTGACATCAGTGGCGGTAATGATCCATTTAACGTTAATTTCCGCCCTTACACTACTACTTATGATGATGGTGCTGTCTTAAAAGCTGCTGATGTTCCACAGAACTTTAAGAATCTGCTTTCTAAGACATTAGTTGCCGGAAATCCTGACCTTGTCGGCAGTACTGCGAAGTTACAGCAGATCTTAGTTTCAACCTTCCTTGACAGCTGGCAGCAGAATGACGGCAGCTTCAAGCAGACTGATACGGGAGCCGGAGTAAATTCACCGCTTTATCTATATGGCGGGTTCGGGATCAGTAACTCTGATACTAAGAACTCCTATGCGCAGTGGCCGAAAGGTTACACTGATAATAGTGGTGAATACAACACAGCTATTACTAATCATCAAGGAGACTTCTACCGTGGTGGTGTTAACTTAAAAGAAGCAGATAACAAAGGAACAATTACTGGAATTCCATTTACGGCTTTAACCGCCGATGTCAGCAAGTTAGACATTACTAAAGCCGGAACTTATCCGGTAGTCTATACATACACTAATCCAAGTAACTCCAAGGATACGGCAAGTATTACCGTTCCAGTCACAGTAAGTGATTCATCAGCACCGGTATTTAGTTTCCAAGGCACAACTAATACCACAATTCACACCGGAGATAAGTTTGATATCAATAACTACAAAGTAGTAGGATCATGGTCAATCTTTAATAATTATGGGGGCGATTATAACAAGCTGCCTAACTTTGAAGGAATCGCCAAGAACGCAGACGGCACTCCGAAGGTTACGGTAACAGGGACAGTGGATACTCATAAGCCAGGGATTTACCAGTTAACATATAAAGCAACCAGTGTCAGTGGTGCAGTAACTGAGATGGTAAGAAACATTACAGTTTTACCAACGAATGGCAGCATTACAACCCCAAGTACCGATGATTGGAACATCAATGCCTATAAAGCAGTGGGGTATATCAATTATGTACCGGGTTATGGCATCATGGTGTACAATGCCCCCGCTGGATCAGGTACTGGGCAGAGATTAGCACACGGCACTGCCTGGAAGATTAGCCAAAGGGCAGTGAACGCCAAAGGCGAGACTTTCTATCGAGTGGGAGATAACCAGTGGATTAACGGTAAGTACGTATCTTTTAGTCCAATTAACACGGTAACTCCGTTAAAAGGCGAGGTGATGATCGTTTACAAGAAGGGGTATGGCGTTAACCTGTGGAAGAGTGCAAGTACGACAAACGGCTACTATCCAGGACGCAAACTCATGCATGGCAGCCGGTGGAAAGTAAGTGGCAAGCAGAATGGATTCTACAATGTAGGCAAAGACCAGTGGATCCAGGGAGATTACGCCGGTTTTAGAAGTTATTAACAAATTTAAATTTCATAATTCTCTACACGTTAAAGAAGGATTCGGAGCAACATACCGAGTCTTTTTTTCTTTTAATCGATAGCAAATATTTTTTTATGACTGAGACACGTGTATAATAGAAATATAAATTAGGAATCGAAAAATGATTAAAAGCTTTGCAGATAAAGAAACAGAGAAAGTTTATCATCAACTTTTCTCCAAGAAGTTACCTCAAACAATTCAAAAAGGCGCTTTACGAAAATTGTTAATGTTAGACAATGCAGAAAATATTAATGATTTAAGAATTCCGCCGGCGAATCACCTTGAACAGTTGAAGGGAGATCGGAAAAAGCAGTACAGTATTACAATTAATAAGCAGTATCGATTGTGTTTTGAAGTACGGAATAATAATGATTTTGAGAACGTTGAAATAGTTGATTATCATGATTGAAAGGAACGAATATTATGGAAAGAATTCCTACACCCAAGATTAGTGAAATATTAAAAGAAGAGTTTATGCTGCCGTTGGATCTTTCGGCATATCGTTTAGCTCATGAGATTAAAGTTCCGACTTCCAGGATTCAAGATATTTTGCATGATCGGCGTCAGATAACCGTTGATACTTCAATTAGATTGGGGAGATTCTTTGGTATATCAGATCGTTATTTTCTTAATTTGCAAAATGATATTGAAATACGTAATGCAGAAACACAAAATAATAAAGAATATGATGAAATTAAACAAATTCAGTTCAGCTAGTTTGCAAAACGGGAATTTTTTTAGATATTAATAATTTTAAATTTGCAACTAAAAAAGCAGCCGACTTTTCTTTGAAAAATCATGCTGCTTCAAGTGCCCTCCGCAAAGGTACACCGCAATTAATATTAATATACATTATATTGATAAAAAAACAAGTCTAGTTAAAGCATTTAGCAAATAAACAAAAAAAGGATTCGGAGCAACATACCGAGTCCTTTTTTTAAGATTTCTTATTAAATCGAAAAACGCTTTTTACTTAAGATGGTTAATAAAGTTGTCGTTAAATTTATCAATTTCAATCTGATCTTTAATTGATAATCTTCCAATTTTTTTGAAAGATATAGTTGAATTAGGAATTTGTAAAATAGTTCCAATATCAACCCAAGATTCACGATTTAAGCCCGCTTGTTTCCAGTTAATAATTTTATAATACTGACGTTTAATAAATTCTGATTTATTTGTATATTTACTAGTAATTTTAAATACTTCTATATAAGAATCAGTAAATTTTCTCACTAGAACAGGTCTATTTTTACCGCCAGCGCCCTCAATGAATCCGACATAAAGACTAATAATATCATTAGTCTTCATCTTCTAACCACTTTTGGACTTCTTCAGAATTTTGGAATTTATGAACAGGAGTATCTTCGGTTTGCTTTAAAAAATGTAAGGTTGCTTTTTCACTTTCGGTTAATTCCAATTTAAAAGGCAAGCTTCCATTAGCGACAATTCTCTTATAGAACATTGTGATTGCAGTAGTTGGAGTTAATCCTAATTCGTTTAAAACGGTCTCGGTGTCGTTTGCTAAATCTTTGTCCACTTGGATTTGTATTCTTTTTTTGGCTTGAGTTGTCATTTGTTTTCTCCTTTATGTACTCATATTATACTACATTATGAGTGTAATGCGACACGTTATTAGCGGAAAACCCAAAATTGAAATAATCTGCGATTGGAAAGAGGAACCTTGATTTCTAATTTCATCTCATAAAAAACAACGCTAATAAGAAAAAAAAAAAAAAACAATGAAAAAATATGATACTATTTTATAGTGTAATAGAAATGCTTCAAATGAGGAGGAATTTATGAAGTTAAAACTTACTGGATTAGCTGGTACAGCGCTGTTGCTTTTGTCACCTGTTGCAAGTGCAATGAGTGCAGTGACGCAAGCTGTCCCAGTTCAAGCCGATAATACCTGGGATTATGATGTTGATGATCCTGGATTAGGGGATTATGACCAACTTTTGCAAAATGCAGGTCCTAGTGACGGAATTGTTGATTGGTATCCGACGAAAGAAGCGTTAGGAGAGAACCCTTCTGCTCAAGTATTAGTCCGTCAGTTGATTGATCTTTCTATTGCGACTAATGATAAAGATTCAGACGCTCGCAAAGTTCTTTTTAATGACACAACGGGAAATAATGCGAACGCTAGTTATAAAGATACTTATAACAAGTATAGTGTTGCTTTAGGATTTATTGCGCAGATTCTTGATTTTAACAATGCGAAAAGTGGAATTGGTGCAAGATTAGAACAAGCAGCAGTCGCTAGTGATAACGATCCACAAGATTCAGATGGCACTGGAGTGATCAGGGGAAGAATTATTGATGATCCAAGCAACAAGAGTTTAGGACATAATATTTCTGATGTATTAGGGACAGCGTTCTTTGGCAATGCTGATGATGCATATGCGCAAATTTATGTTAATGGCTATGACAATGTAGCCCAAAATGAAGCCAATATTATCCGGGAAGCAACAAGCAGCATTACGATTGTGGCTCAGAGTAAGACTACCGGTAAGAAAGCAACGGCTATTTTTAAACTGAATAATAAGACACTTCCCAAAGGTGCAGATAATTTAAAACTTAACAATTATGTTGATAATAGTGTTTATGCATTAGATAACAAAAATGGTAATGGGGAAATCGCAGGACTTAACATGACTACTGCTTCTCAGTCTACTATTGATAATCTGAAATTCTCAAAGGAATCAACTTTTTGGGCTGCTGGTACAAAAGACGCTAACGGCAAAGATGACGGCTCAGGCACAATTGTTGTTCCTCGCGGCACCACTGCAAAACAAGTTGCCAAATTGATTGCTGATCGAAAGATTGATAGTAATAATTCATTGCGTGAATCAGCTCCGATGAAGGCTATTCAAGCTGCAAATAATAAGGTAATGAGTGATGGTAAAACTCATTCTTATAGCCATGTTTACGAACGCGAAGAAACTGATCCGAATAGACATGGAACGTCATATGCTAACTATCCTGCTACTCCAAACTCAGGGATATTTAATTTTGCAGATCATATCCAATATGGAGTTAATGGACCTGGAAGCTTTAGCGGCAATTTTAGAGAATATAATAATATTTTAAACTCAAAATTAGGTCCGAATAGTTTAGATTTATCGAGTGCTGATGGTGGAACAACAATTGATGCTATAAAAATTACTGATCCTAGTACTTCAAAAACTAGTGATGCTTGGTTTGGAGGTTCTACGTTAGACAATGGAATAACAACAGGGGCAGATCATATGCTGGATACTAATGAAATGTACGATAACGGACATTTTACCAATAAATCAGCGTCCGAGGTGCCAAATGTAGGTCGTTCTGAAGGAGATCCTTTTACTGATGATGGTTCTTTATCTGCTAAAGTTGAGGGTACTGTAGTATCTCCTCAAGATAAAGATACTCATGTCGCTGGTGTTGATAGCGCAGATAAATTAACGAATATTGGTAAAGTTAAACATTTGTTTAAACCTTCTGATTATTTTAAGGAGGCTTATGATGCAAATCATTTTGTTACGAACAGTCCAGCATTGAAAGATTCCAGTGTAGACGATATTGCAAATAAAATCGCAAGTAATGGTAGTTTTACGGGTACTGACCCTAATGCAGAAATTAAAAAGAGCTTTACCTATGAAACTCCTGTCTCTGCTTGGTTGTACAAATCGTATAATAATCCCTATTCTACCGTTACTAGTAGTGCTGGAGCTCAAACAATTGATGGTGTTCCAATAGACACATCAAGTGCAGATCAAAAAAATAAAACTATTCAGCCTCAGAAAAAATTGGATCTTAACAATCCTAATGATGCCGATCCTGATTCATCAACTAATCCTATTTCTTTGGGTGATGGGACTTCAGGAAAACCTTCATACTTAGAATATCTTGGAAAAGATCCAACTAATCATAAAGATAAATATTTTTATGCGGGTGTATTTCAAACTTTAAATGCGACTTCAAATAATATTAGTAATAATTCTTTGACACTTGATTTTAGCAAAGCAACTACCAATGGTAGTGTTTCAAATCCTATATCAACTGGAACATTTAAGATTGGGGCAGGTAAAGCTGGAACGTTAGTTAAATACGGAGTTATTGGAACTGATGGTGAAAACCCCAACCCTAGTTATAAAGAAACGGGAGGAATTGATAGCGGTCTTTTAAGTGGTAGTGCAACAGCAAATTATTCTATTAATTTTAGTGGTGGTGGAATGGATACCAAAGTAGATGGTGGTGTTCAAAAGTATAAAAGCTTAGTTTTAAGAGATGATGCTGGATTTTTTGTACAGACATGGGATAAGAACACCAGAATAAAGGATGCATCTGGCAATATTATCGATAATCCTCAGCCATTAATTTATAATAAGAATTTAACATTACAGAACGGTTCAGCAGCAAGTTTTAGCAATTTAACCTTGGGGGAAGTTGATTCACCGAACTTTGAATCAAGATACTACCTAACTGGCGTTATATATTTTGATAGTTCTGGTAATATTACAGATTATGTATTAGGCGATCACATCTCTCAAACTTCTCAGTCAAAAAGAGCATACTTCAATTCAAATCTTTATAATAATCCAGAGGGTTCATTTGCTAAAAAGGATGACGGTAAAGACAAAAAAGAAACTAATAATAGTCGCTTTTTCGTATCACAAGATTTCTCTGTTGGACCAGTTTCAAGTGATATGGTTAGTGATCCGGGGGGTACAGATCTAAAAATTGGTTCGGACACTTATCCAGCTTATAAGACTTCGAATACTGGAACATTAGAAGAAAATGCACAAAAAATTCTTGATTTAACTATTAAATATAACGATCCTACTAAGAATCCTAAAAATATTACGAAACGAGATGCAGAAGTCAAAAATGAATTTACTGCAGCTAACGGCTATAAGTTAGTCACTCTTGACGATGCAGCAAAGAATCAAGGTACTACCGTAGATGCATTGGCTAACGAAGTTGCAAAAGTTACCGGTAAGACTGTTCAAGATGTTAAGAGAACTAAATGGCTTGAAGCATCACTGCCCCGTGTTAAGAGTAACGCTGGTACAGCCCGCATCAATGTCGTAATTTATGACAAAGCAGCAGTATCAGCTCCTACTAAAGAAGATACAAAGCCATCATTCTCAACAACTGATATCAGTGGTGGTAATGATCCATTCAATGTAAGTTTTAGACCTTACACTACAACTTATGATGATGGTGCAGTCTTAAAAGCTGCTGATGTTCCGCAGAACTTTAAGAATCTGCTTTCTAAGACATTGGTTGCTGGTAATCCTGATCTTGTCGGAAGCACTGCTAAATTGCAGCAGATCTTAGTATCAACCTTTCTTGACAGCTGGCAGCAAAATGACGGCAGCTTCAAACAGACTGACACGGGAGCTGGAGTAAATTCACCATTATACATGTATGGCGGTTTTGGGATCAGTAACTCCGATACCAAGAACTCCTATGCGCACTGGCCGAAAGGTTACACTGATAATAGTGGTGAATACAACACAGCTATTACTAACCACCAAGGGGACTTCTACCGAGGTGGTGTTAACTTAAAAGTAGCAGATAATAAGGGAACAATTACGGGAATTCCATTTACTTCTTTAACCGCCGATGTCAGCAAGGTAGACATTACCAAAGCCGGGACTTATCCCGTAGTCTATACTTACACTAATCCAAGCAACTCAAAGGATACGGCAAGTATTACCGTTCCAGTCACGGTAAGTGATTCATCAGCTCCCGTGTTTAGTTTCCAGGGAACAACCAATACTACGATTCACACCGGAGATAAGTTTGACATCCATAATTACAAAGTAGTAGGATCATGGTCAATCTTCAACAACTATGGCGGAGACTATAACAAGCTGCCTAACTTTGAAGGAATTGCGAAGAACACAGACGGCACCCCGAAGGTTACAGTAACAGGGACGGTAGATACTCATAAACCAGGGATTTATCAGTTAACCTATAAAGCAACCAGTACCAGTGGAGCAGTAACTGAGATGGTAAGAAACATTACCGTCTTACCAACAAATGGCAGCAGTAATCCAAGTAATCCAGATACTATTGATTGGAACATCAATGCTTACAAAGCAGTGGGGTATATCAATTATGTACCAGGTTATGGAATCATGGTGTACAATGCCCCAGCTGGAGCAGGGACTGGTCAAAGGTTAGCACATGGCACTGCCTGGAAGATTAGTCAAAGGGCAGTGAACGCCAAAGGCGAGACTTTCTACCGGGTAGGCAACAATCAGTGGATTAACGGGAAGTATGTCACATTTAGTCCAATTAACACGGTAATTCCATTACGAGGAGAAGTGATGATTGTCTACAAGAAGGGCTATGGCGTTAATCTTTGGAAGAGTGCCAGCACGACAAATGGCTTCTATCCGGGACGCAAGTTAATGCATGGAAGCCGGTGGAAAGTAAGCGGCAAGCAGAATGGATTCTACAAGGTTGGCAAAGATCAGTGGATCCAGGCCGATTACGCGGGTTATAAAGCCTACTAAAAAATTTAAATTTCATAATTCTCACTTTTAAAAACACGTTATAGAAGGATTCGGAGCAACATACCGAGTCCTTTTTGTTTGCAAAATTATAAACCTACAAAATTGCGTATTTAAAATCGAGAAATTTGCGTAATTGAAACCGTCAAATTTGAGTAGTACAATAAAATTGTTTTAAAACGAGGAGACCATTTTAAGTGAAATCAGCAAATGCATACCAAAAACGAATTATTGATCAACTACTCAAAAGAAATTTAGAAGAATTACCTGCAATTTTAATCGAGGGAGCAAAGGCGGTTGGTAAGACAGAAACTTGTCTGCAGTTAGCCAAGACGGTTTATGATTTAGATAACGAATCGATCAGGTTGCTGCTGAAAAATTCACCTGAAATAATTTTAAATAATGAGATTCCAGTTCTAATAGATGAGTGGCAGTTATTACCTGAAGTATGGTCGTTTGTCAGGCACCAAGTCGATCAAGGATTACCTGCGGGGAGTGTGTTGTTTACTGGCAGCAGTATTAAAGTAAATAGTCGGATTCATAGCGGTGCGGGAAGAATTATCCGGATGACACTTCGTCCTTTTTCAATTGAGGAACGACAAATGTCGGATCGTTATCTAAGAGTTGGCGATTTGTTAGAAATGAATCAAGAACAGAAAATTAGTGGGATTACTGATAAAACTTTAACAGATTATTTAGATGAAATTTTTCGGTCAGGTTTTCCAGGAATTAGAAATAAAAGTGAACATGCGCGCCATCTCTTGCTGCAAAGTTATGTAAATAACATTGTTGATCATGATTTTCAAGAAAATGGATTTATGATTAAAAAGCCTGAAAGCCTATTGTCTTGGATCAAATCTTACGCGGCGGCTATTGGCACCACAACAAAATTTCAAACAATCTGGCAGGCTGCAATGGCTAACAATTCTGAATCAGCATCTCGTAAAACGATTGAATACTATCACGAAGCTTTAAAGATTCTCGATATTATTGATGAAGTCCCTTCATTTTTGCCAGTAGGTAAAATCTATTCGAATCTTGCCCGTGCGCCAAAACATTTTATGTTAGATCCAGCAATTGCTCTTGAAATATTAGGAGTTGATCAGGCTCAATTAGTAAATTATAAAGTTCCAAGTTATATCGGAATTTTTAATCAGAGTTTTATTGGACAGCTTCTTGAATCACTGGTTTATCAAAGTTTAATCGTATATGCTGAAGCAAATGATGCTAAACTTTCCCATTTTCGCAATCATACTGGTACTCACGAGGTTGATTTTATTATTCAAAAGCAAAATCATTTAATTTTATTTGAAGTTAAAGCTGACCCAGAAGCAAAAGACAGTTATGTTAAACATTTAAATTGGTTTGAGGAATTGGTGAAAGGTGAATTTGAGGTCACAAAAGTTTTATTAAATACAGGTAAGGTGGCATACACTCGTAATCAGGATCATGTTCATGTCATTCCAATTTCAATGATAGGATCATAGAGTAGTACAACATACCGATTCTTTTTTGCTGACGTACATTATAATTAAGAAAAATGAGGGATAAGCAAGTGGAAAAAATTTTGACACCTACGGCGGCTCGTAAAAATCTTTATAAAATTATTAGTAACGTCAATAGAGATTCTAAGCCGGTTATTATCCAAGGAACTGATAAAAGTAAAAGCGCGGTTTTGATCGCTAAAAAAGATTACGATTCTTTACAGGAAACGATGAAATTAATTCTTAATGGACAAATTCGTGATGCAAAAAATAGAGAAAATGACGAATCAGTTGATTTAGATCAGATGATTCAAGATCTCGAAAATGAATAACGGGTAAAAATTAAGATTGCAACAACTGACAAAAAGGATTTGAAAAAAGTTCTTCACAGCCCGTTAAAAAATATTTTTTTTGAGATCAAGGAAACTTTAGAAGAAAATCCCTATAACCCCATCCAATCATTTGAAAAATTAGTTCCGCCAGCTGCAGGTTTTTATTCTCGGCGGTTAAATGAACAACATCGGGTAGTCTATAAGATTTTTAAAAAAGAGCGATTAGTAATAATCTATTCGCTATGGGCTCATTACTAAGTGACACAAAAAAGGATTCGGAGCAACATACCGAGTCTTTTTTTGTTAGCCCTCATCTTCTATCCACTTTTTGATTTCCCCGGAATTTTCAAATGAATGCACGGGAGTATCTTGGGTTTGTTCCAAGTTAAAAGCAAATTGACAATTTTTTATAGAACATAATTTGGAGTCGATCCCAATTCATTTAAAATAACCTCGATGTTTTTATATTTAAATCAAACTTCATAACATGTTATTAGCGGGGAACCAAAGATTAAAATGATCGGCAATTAAAAAGAGGAATCTTGATTTTTAATTTTTTCTCATAAAAAATGACGCTAATAAAAAAAAAAAAAAAAACAATGAAAAAATATGATATTGTTTTATAATGTAACTTGAATACTTCGAAAAAAGGAGAAATTTATGAAGTTAAAACTTACTGGCTTAGCTGGTACAGCGCTGTTATTGCTGTCGCCCGTTGCAAGTGCAATGAGTGCAGTGACGCAAGCTGTCCCAGTTCAAGCCGATAATACCTGGGATTATGATGTCGATGATCCCGGACTGGGGGATTATGACCAACTTTTGCAAAATGCAGGTCCTAGTGACGGAATTGTTGATTGGTATCCGACGAAAGAAGCGTTAGGAGAGAACCCTTCTGCTCAAGTATTAGTCCGTCAGTTGATTGATCTTTCTATTGCAACTAATGATAAAGATTCAGACGCTCGCAAAGTTCTTTTTAATGACACAACGGGAAATAATGCGAACGCTAGTTATAAAGATACTTATAACAAGTATAGTGTTGCTTTAGGATTTATTGCGCAGATTCTTGATTTTAACAATGCGAAAAGTGGAATTGGTGCAAGATTAGAACAAGCAGCAGTCGCTAGTGATAACGATCCACAAGATTCAGATGGCACTGGAGTGATCAGGGGAAGAATTATTGATGATCCAAGCAACAAGAGTTTAGGACATAATATTTCTGATGTATTAGGGACAGCGTTCTTTGGTAATGCTGATGATGCATATGCGCAAATTTATGTTAATGGCTATGATAACGTAGCGCAAAATGAAGCCAATATTATCCGGGAAGCAACGAGCAGCATTACGATTGTTGCTCAGAGTAAGAGTACTGGCAAGAAAGCAACGGCTATTTTTAAACTGAATAATAAGACGATGCCAAGAGGTGTTGAAGGATATAAAGTTAATAATTATATCGATAATAGCGTTTATGCGCTTGATAACAACAACACTGATATTGCTGGATTGAACATGACCACTGCTCCGCAGTCGACGATTGACAGCATCTCATTTTCAAAAGAATCAACATTTTGGGTTGACGGAAATGATGGTGCGGGGACCATTGTCGTACCACGGGGCACTACTGCTCAACAAGTTGCTGAGTTAATTTCAAAGAGAAAATTAACCGTTAATAACTCGCTTAGAGAAACAGCTCCAATGAAGGCGGTTCAAGCAGCTACTACTTCAGGTAAGCCTGAAGGCAGTAAGAAGATAGAGGGTACGAATAAAACTTGGGCTGATGTTTCATATAGTCACGTGTATGAAGCTGAGAGGTATAATTATAATTCGGGGACAACGACTAATCCTTTCCCTGAAGCAAATCCTTATATGGAATTGAATGGTTCAGCAAATTATAACCAAAAAAATATTTATAATTTTGCCCCTGAAGTTGTTTATGGAGTTAATGGGCCTAATCATAAACTTGACCTAGGATCTCCGAAAACTTTACAGTATCGTGAATATAATAATGTATTTAACTCTAATTTTGGAGGGAAACATTCAACGGCTTTCGCCATTCCTCTCCCAAATTCAGTTGAAGATCCGAGGATTTATACTACTTCCGAAACACCGGGAGCAGATGGATGGTTTGGTGGTGGAGATCACATGATTGATACCAATAAGCTTCTTGCAGGTGGTATGACTACCAAATCAGCAGAATCTCTGCCTGATGCTGATGTTTCAGAAGGTTCACCTTACGATAAATCGGATGCTATTGAACCAAACGATTCAAGTTTAATGTCTGCTTATGATAAAATCCACGTAGCTGGCATCGGTGATGATCCAGGGATTAGTGACTATAGGTATTCTACAAAATCGAAAGCAACAAAATCCACTAATGTTGGTAAAGTTCAGCATTTATTTAAACAGCCGAAAAATAAGTATTTAAAAGAGTCCTATGATGCTAATCATTTTGTGATGAATAGTCCTGCTTTACAAAGTAACGATGTTAAAGATATAACAAATCAAATTGCTCAGAATGGATCTTTTTCTGAGATAAGTCAAAGCGGACAAATTAAAAAGAGTTTCACTTATGAAGCACCAGCATCAGCCTGGGTTTATAAGTCTTATGATAATCCGTATTCAACGGTCATGAGTAGTGCGGGAGCAAAAACCGTCGATGGGAAGCCGCTAGAAGACGATCAGTCTAATTCAACAATTCAACCTCAAACGACTTTAGATTTGGATCAACCAGATAATCCAAATCCCGATAAAAATGGGGCACATGTAATTGAATTAACAGAACCGACTACCAATTCAGGAAATGGATACTTATACCCAATAAAAGTTAAAGATACTTCGTCGTCTCTAAAATATTACTTTTACTATGCAGTCTATAATCGAAAAAAACCTACCGATGCAACATCTAATTTAACAACCAAAAAAAATTTAATTTATAATGCCTTTAATGAAGATCCAGATCTTAAAATTCTTTTACACTCAGGATGGTCTACTGTTTCCCGAGGGACATTAAATAAATTTGGCGTATTTGGTTCTGATGGTGAAAACCCAGATTCTAATGTGAGAGAGGCAGGTTATCCAACTTCTGTAAATGGTATTTACCAAATACTTTCAGGGACCATGCATAAAACGACTATGAATCATCCAAAATTATCAATTCCGAATCTTAATTTAGTAATTGATGATAGAATACAGGGAAACGATGTGTTTTATAAAGTTAAAGTTTTGGATGATACGGATGTATTTGTTCAAACGTGGGATAAAAACACTAGAACAAAAGAAAAAGTTGGTAATGAATTTGTTTATACTAAAAATCCAAACCCCTTAATTTACAATAAAAATGTAAGTGATGTTAAAGGAAATTTTGATGAAAATACGTTAGAAATTGTTGATTCTCCAAACTATGAATCTAAATATTATTTAACTGGATTGTTTGGAGTTAATGATTCAACAAAAAATGTTGGATTATATGTGTTAGGTGACCACATCGCTCAAACTTCACAGTCCAAGAGAGCTTATTATAATTCAAACCTATATAACAATCCTAAAGGTGCATTTTCAAAGACAGGTTCACATAAAAACAATAGCCGTTTCTTTGTTTCCCAAGATTTCTCGATTGGACCAGTATCAACTGACATGATCAATGATCCTAGTAATGATCCAAAAGCGGGAGTTACGATCGATGGAGAGTATTATCCGTATGGAGTTAATGATACTACTCACGGATTAACACCGGAACAAAATGCGGAACAAATTCTTAAATTAACCGCAATGTATAACGATCCAACGCAAAACAAAGATTATAACAAAGTGGTTGCTGATGGTGACGATGCATCTAAAATTAAAAATGAATTCTCCAATACTGGTGGTGACGGTAACGGTTATGGTACTGATGGAACAGGTTATAAATTTGTTTCAATTAAAGATGCATCTGAAAAACAAGGCGTTTCTGAAGACCAGTTGGCAAATGAAGTTGCTAAAGTAACAGGTAAATCTGTAAATGATGTTAAATCAATTAAGTGGATGGAAGCATCTTTGCCAAGAATGAAACGTAATGCAGGTAAGGCTCGGATCAATGTCGTAATTTATGACAAAGCAGCAGTATCAGCACCAACTAAGCAGGATACAAAACCATCATTCTCGACAACAGATATCAGCGGCGGTAACGATCCATTTAACGTTAATTTCCGTCCTTATACTACTACTTACGATGATGGAGCAGTCTTGAAAGCTGCCGATGTTCCGCAGAACTTCAAGAATCTGCTTTCTAAGACATTGGTTGCTGGGAATCCTGACCTTATTGGCAGCACAGCTAAATTACAGCAGATCTTAGTATCAACCTTCCTTGACAGCTGGCAGCAAAATGACGGCAGCTTCAAACAAACGGACACGGGAGCCGGAGTTAACTCGCCACTTTATCTCTATGGCGGTTTCGGAATCAGTAACTCCGATACTAAAAACTCTTATGCGCAGTGGCCAAAAGGTTATACGGATAATAGTGGTGAATACAACACTGCTATTACTAACCACCAAGGAGACTTCTATCGAGGCGGAGTCAACTTAAAAGAAGCAGATAACAAAGGAACCATAACTGGGATCCCATTTACGGCTTTAACTGCTGATGTTAGTAAGGTAGACATCACTAAAGCTGGAACTTATCCAGTAGTTTATACTTACACTAATCCAAGCAACTCCAAGGATACGGCAAGTATCACGGTACCAGTAACCGTAAGTGATTCATCAGCACCGGTATTTAGTTTCCAAGGCACAACTAATACCACAATTCACACCGGAGATAAGTTTGATATCAATAACTACAAAGTAGTAGGATCATGGTCAATCTTTAATAATTATGGGGGCGATTATAACAAGCTGCCTAACTTTGAAGGAATCGCCAAGAACGCAGACGGCACTCCGAAGGTTACGGTAACAGGGATAGTGGATACTCATAAGCCAGGGATTTACCAGTTAACATATAAAGCAACCAGTGTCAGTGGTGCAGTAACTGAGATGGTAAGAAACATTACCGTATTACCATCTAATGGCAGCATTACAACACCAAGTACCGATGATTGGAACATCAATGCTTATAAAGCAGTGGGGTATATCAATTATGTACCAGGTTATGGCATTATGGTGTACAATGCCCCCGCTGGAGCAGGAACTGGACAGAGATTAGCACATGGAACTGCTTGGAAGATCAGCCAAAGGGCAGTGAACGCCAAAGGCGAGACTTTCTACCGAGTAGGAGATAACCAGTGGATTAACGGTAAGTACGTCACATTTAGTCCAATCAACACGGTAACTCCATTAAGAGGTGAGGTGATGATCGTTTACAAGAAGGGCTATGGGGTTAACCTGTGGAAGAGTGCAAGTACGACAAACGGCTACTATCCAGGACGCAAACTGATGCATGGCAGCCGGTGGAAAGTAAGTGGCAAGCAGAATGGATTTTACAAGGTCGGTAAAGACCAGTGGATCCAGGGAGATTACGCCGGTTTTAGAAGTTATTAACAAATTTAAATTTCATAATTCTCTACACGTTACAAAGGGATTCGGAGCAACATACCGAGTCCTTTTTCTTTGCAAAATTATACAATCGATTTTGATATGTTTTTATAAATTATTTTCGAATAATAAATTTACCGTCATATTTTTAAATCTATAAATTAACATCGAAAAATAGAAATTTTATTTCTTTATAAATTATGATTATTTTTTTGATTAAAACTGATTAAAATTGATATTAATAGCAATATAGATAATGTATCTAAATGTAAATTTTGGTCATGTAACATCTTGTGATAGAATATAAAAACGAAACTTTACTTCATAAAAGGAGAATATATGAAATTTAAAATAGCTGGATTATCAAGTATCGCTCTTTTATTATTGTCACCGATTTCGACGGCAATGACAGCAACAGCGGTGCCAGTTCATGCTGAGAATAACTGGGACTATGATGTGGATAATCCTAGCCTTGGAGATTACGATCAATTATTACAAAACGCTGGGCCAACAGATGGAGTTGTTGATTGGTATCCAACCAAAAATGCTTTAGGAGCGAACCCAACTGCACAAAAAGTAGTTCAACAGTTGATTGATTTATCACTTGCAACTAATGACAAAAATTCTAATGCCCGTAAAGTGCTGTTTAACGACACGACAGGGAGCAATAATAAATCTGGCTACAAGGAAACGTATGATAAATACAGCGTCGCTTTGGGGTTCATTGCGCAAATTCTTGATTTTAATAATGAGAAAAGCGGAACGGGAGCGCGCCTAAAACAAGCAGCCGAGGTTGGAACCGATGATCCGACAGATTCCGATGGGGACAGTATTATCAAGGGTCGAATTACGGAAGATCCTAGTAATAAAAATGTTGGCCGTAATATTTCAGACGTGTTGGGAACGGCTTTCTTTGGTAATGCTGATGATGCGTATGCTCAAATCTATATCAATGGATATGATAATGTCGCGCAAAATGCAGCAAATATAATTAGAGAGACCACATCAAGTATTACAATTGTCGCCCAAAGCAAGAGTACGGGCAAAAAAGCGACGGCAATTTTTAAGCTTAATAACAAAACTCAACCAAATGTAGCTGCAGGAACTAGACTTAATAACTATGTGGATAATAGTCTTTATGCCTTGGACAAAGATAGCAATGTTGACGTTGCAGGATTAAACATGACGACGACTTCGCAAAATGTAATTGATCAGCTTAATTTTTCCAAGAAGACGAGCTATTGGTTTGACAGCAGCAACGGTGGAAGTACGATTGTCGTACCAAGAGGCACAACTGCAAAACAAATTGCAGAAATCATCTCGAAGAAGAAATTAATGGGAGCTAATTCACTTCAAGAGGTAGCCTCAATGAAGGCTATTCAATCTACTACAGCACCGGGAGATGAGGGAGCTAATAACGAGATCATCGGCTCTAACGGTAAGACTTGGAAAGACGTTTCTTATAGTCACGCTTATGAACCAATTTTAAGAGGATCCAATGTTGGAAGAGTTATGGATTCTAATGGTCCAATGCCTTACCCTCAGAATAATTATGTTTCACCTATTGCTGGTTTGGGTGGACCTGATAGAGATATTCTTTGGAAATATGGAGAACGGTATCGTGAATATAGTAATATCTTTAATGGATCTGGTCACGGCGGATTTGGTCCCAACGGCATAATTACAACGAGTCCTTATGCAACGTATCAGAGTTGGTTTGGTGGTGCTCTTGACGATGATAAGCTACATATGATTGACACTAATGTTCTATTTGATTCAGAAATTTCTGCTAGTAAAAAATTTATGCCCAAATCAGCAGCTTCGATTCCTGATTTTAAAATGTCTGAAGGAACCCCTTATGACCAAAAAGACGCAATACCCAATGCGGCTAATATGTCTAGTAAAAAAAGCTCTTTAGAGAATAAAGTTGCTGGCACAATTGATCCTATGAAAGGATCAAATGTAGGTAAAGTAAAGCATCTATTTCAACCATCAAGTTATTTTAAAGAATCTTATGATGCTAATCACTTTGCGACTAATGATCCAAAAATTAATTCTTCAGGAAATGGAGATTTAATTAATCAACTTCTAAATAGTGGAAGTTTTTCTAACGGTCAAGTAAAAAAGAGTTTTACTTATGAGGCTCCCGTTTCAAGTTGGATGTATAAGTCATATAATAATCCTTATTCGACTGTCGTTAGTAGTCAAGCAGCGGTAACTCTTGATGGTACGGCTGCTACTGTAAGAAATGGAGTAACTAATTCAACGATTCAGCCTCAAGAATATTTGAATTTAGATGATCCCAATAATCCTAATGTAAAGGGACCAATCAAGTTATCATCGGATGCCTATGTTAAATACGTTAAAGATGATAATGGAGATCTAACTTACTTTTTTGCGGGTGTTTTTGATAAAGATACTTATCAAAATGTTATGGGAGTTGGGAATTCTTCATCAAAAACAATTGATATTGATCTAAAAAAATCGGATAATCATTCTCTTGATATTAATTTTTCTTTGGTACCATCAATACCTGCTAATTCAGATAACCGTAATACATTTCAAAAATATGGTGTAGTAGGAACATCAGGAAAAATAATAAATGAGCCTAATATGTCAGGTAGTGATTCAGGTGATATCTCTGGATCAGAAAATATTGGAAATTTAAACAATCCTTTTGTAAATAGTTCTGATCAAATAAAATTAGAGTCTCCATATGATAAGATTCAACTTTGGGATGAATCAGAGTATTATGTACAAACTTGGGATAAAAATATAAGAACCAAAGATTTTTCTGGCAATTTAACGTTAGATTCTAGCCCTATCATTTACAATGATGATACTGGTTTTGGAGCAGATGATAGAAATTTTGATTCACCTAATTTTGAAGGCAATTACTATATAACTGGAGCATTTGTTTTACGTGAAAATCCGTCTAGTCATAAATATGATTTAAAAAAATATGTGATTGGTGAACATTTTTCTCAAGGAGATGGGTCCAAGAGAGCATATTTTAATTCCAATCTCTATAACAATCCTAACGGATATTTTTCCAAAACTAAGAAATTCGAAAATAACAGTCGTAATTTTGTATCACAAGATTTCTCAATTGGACCTGTTTCGACGGATATGATTACTGATCCGGGAGTTTCTGGTGCGGGTGTTACCATTGATGGAACTTATTATCCGTACGGGAAAGATGATCCTGCAGGTAAGTCAACGGAAGATAATGCTTCTAAGATTTTGCAACTGGCAGTTTTGAATAATGCCCCAGAACATAATGAAGCTAACGAAGATTTGGTTACTCATAAAAAGCCTACTAACGAGTTCACTGACACTGGCGCTGACAGCAATGGTCATGGAACTGATGGAACTGGCTACAAGTTAGTTACAATTAGTGATGCAGCAACTAAGCAAGGTGTTACTGAAGACGAACTTGCAGAAGAAGTATCAAAAGTTACTGGAAAAACTAAAGATTGGGTTAAAAATACTCGCTGGGTTCAAGCAACGCTTCCTCGTCTAAACAAAAATGCAGGTAACGCAAGAATCAACGTCGTAGTCTACGATAAAGAGGCAGTTCCTGCGCCAACTAAGGAGGACACAAAACCATCGTTCTCTACAACTGATGTTAGTGGAGGAAATGATCCATTTAACGTTAGTTTCAGACCGTATACTACAACTTATGATGACGGAGCAGTATTGAAAGCTGCTGATGTTCCTCAGAACTTTAAGAACTTATTAAGTAAGACTCTTGTTGCTGGCAATCCTGATTTAGTAGGAAGCACTGCTAAACTGCAGCAAATCTTAGTGTCATCATTCTTAGACAGCTGGCAGCAAAATGACGGCAGTCATAAACAGACCGATACAGGAGCTGGAGTCAGTTCACCGCTTTACATGTACGGAGGATTCGGAATTAGTAACTCTGATACCAAGAATTCCTATGCTCATTGGCCAAAAGGTTATACAGATAACAGTGGCGATTATCAAACTTCAGTTACAAGTTATTCAGATGATTTCTATCGAGGAAGTAAAGATTTAGTTACAACAGATGGAAGCAAGATTAGTGGGATTCCTTTCTCTGCTTTAACTGCCGATATCAGCAAATTAGACATTACCAAAGCTGGAACCTATCCAGTTGTATATACTTACACCAATCCAAATGATCCAAAAGACACGGCAAGTATTACGGTACCAGTAACCGTGAGTGATTCATCGGCTCCAGTATTCTCATTCCAAGGATCAACGAATACCACAATTCACGTAGGTGAAAAATTTGATATTAATAACTACAAAGTAGTTGGTTCATGGTCAATTTTTAACAATTATGGCGGAGACTACAGTAAGCTTCCTAATTTTGAAGGGATTGCTAAAAATACAAATGGAACTCCTAAAGTAACAGTAACTGGTAAAATTGATACACAAAAGCCAGGAATTTACCAGATTACATATAAGGCAACGAGTACAACGGGAGCCGTAACCGAGATGGTGAGAAACATTACCGTGTTACCATCAAATAGTAACGATTGGAATGTTACTGCAAATAAAGCAATAGGTTACATCAATTACGTACCAGGTTATGGCATCATGGTTTACAATGCACCCGCTGGATCTTCTACGGGAGTAAGACTAAATCACGGTACTGCATGGAAAGTTAGCCAGAAGGCAGTGAATGCCAAGGGAGAGACCTTCTACCAGGTTGGCAGCAATCAATGGATCAACGGGAAGTATGTATCATTTAGTCCAATTAGTACAATGATTACTTTAAAAGGCGAAGTTAAGATTGTCTATAAGAAGGGTTATGGCGTCAACCTTTGGAAGTCAGCAAGCACTACAGGCGGTTACTATGCAGGACGCAAGTTAATGCATGGCACTAGCTGGAAAGTAACTGGCAAGCAGAATGGGTTCTACAAGGTTGGCAAAGATCAGTGGATTCAAAGCGACTATGTCAGCTTTAAATCGTATTAAAAAATAAGAAAGGATTCGGATTTATTTTCCGAGTCTTTTTTTTGCTTAGAAACTTAACGATGTAGTAATAGAAATTACTGATATAAAGCTATAAATTTAGAAGACTTGAACGATATAAAAGACAAATGTTCTTCAAGGATACTTATTCAATAACAATTATCATGTATTGATTTTCGCAAAATTTTGATTTGTTATTAGCGTCAAATACAGAATTGTAATTTTCTGTTAGGTTTAAGAAGAATTCTTAACAGTTAATTTTATTCAATAAAAAATAACGCTAATAAGAAAAAAAAAAAAAAACAGTGAAAAAAAGTGATATAATTTCACCGTATCACAAAAACACTTCAAAAATAGGAGAATTTTATGAATTTAAAGCTTACTGGCTTAGCTAGTACGGGTTTGTTATTATTATCACCAATTTCAAGTGCGATGACAGCAGTAACACCGGTAGTGTCAGTTCATGCCGAAAATAATTGGGATTACGATGTTGATAATCCCAGTCTTGGAGATTACGATCAACTGTTGCAAAACGCTGGTCCTAACGATGGGGTTGTCGATTGGTACCCAACTATGAATGCTTTAGGGGAGAATCCAACTGCTCAAAAAGTTGTTCGTCAATTGATCGATTTATCGATTGCAACTAATGACAAAGATTCAAATGCCCGGAAAGTGCTTTTTAATGACACAACAGGCAATAATGATAAGGCAGGGTATAAAGAAACTTATGATAAATACAATGTTGCCTTAGGTTTTATTGCCCAAATTCTCGATTTCAATAATGAGAAGAGTGGAGTTGGAGCACGTCTAAAACAGGCTGCGGAAAGCGGAACCGATGATCCGACAGATTCTGATGGGGACAGTATTATTAAAGGCCGAATTACGGAAGATCCAACTAATCAAAATGTTGGCCGTAATATTTCAGATGTATTGGGTACGGCTTTCTTTGGTAATGCAGATGATGCGTATGCTCAAATCTATGTGAACGGATATGATAATGTTGCGCAAAATGAAGCAAATATTATTAGAGAGGCAACTTCTAGTATTACAATTGTGGCTCAGAGCAAGACGACGGGTAAGAAAGCTACCGCAATATTCAAGCTTAATAACAAAACTCAACCAAGTGTAAACGAAGGAATCCGTCTTAATAACTATGTGGACAACAGTCTTTATGCCTTAGATAAAGAAGGCAGTCTTGATATTGCGGGACTTAATATGACGACAACTCCACAAGAGACGCTGAACAAGATTAATTATTCTAAAAAGACTAGTTATTGGTTTGACAGCAGTAACGGTGGAGGAACAATTGTCGTTCCCAAAGGGACAACTGCCAAACAAATCGCTAATTTAATTACTAAGAAGAAATTAATTGGAACCAATTCACTGCAAGAGTCAGCACCGATGAAAGCTATTCAGTCTACCACAGCCCCTGGTGATGAGGGAGCTAATAACGAGATTGTTGGGTCTAATGGCAAGACTTGGAAAGACGTTGCTTATAATCATGCTTATGAAAAGACCTATAGTGCGTCAAGTGTCACAACGGCTAATTGGCCTGGGCCCTTGAGCGAAAATAACTACGTTAGTTCTGCTAACGGACTAGGTGGACCCGATAAATTTGGCCTTGGTCAGAATGGTAATCAATACCGTGAATATAATAACTTATTCAATGGTACAGTTGGTTATAACAATGTAGTTAATAATATTATAACAACAAGTTCTAATCAGACAATTGATAGTTGGTTCGGAGGTGGAGGAATGTCAGGAATACCTGACCCTAAAAAGCTACATATGATTGATACAAATGCCTTATTTGACCCCAAAGTTGATTCAGGCAAAAAATTCTCTCCAAGATCAGCTTCTTCAATTCCAGATTTTAAGATGTCAGAAGGAACTCCTTATGATCAAAAAGGAGGTCTTGTAAATGCTGCTAATATGACAAGAAAAGATGGATCAGAAAGTAAAGTTGCTGGAACTAACGATCCTACAAGAGGATCAAATGTTGGTAAAGTAGAACATTTATTTCAACCTTCTAGTTATTTCAAAGAAGCATATGATGCCAATCATTTTGCAACTAATGATCCGACAATTAATAGTGCAGGAATTGATGATTTAACCAACCAATTGACAAATACGGGAAGTTTTTCTAACGGTCAAGTTAAAAAAAGTTTTACCTATGAAGCACCTGTTTCAAGTTGGATGTATAAATCATATAATAACCCTTATTCAACTGTAATG
The DNA here is from genome assembly GCF_033095965.1 of Xylocopilactobacillus apis. Taxonomy (NCBI): domain Bacteria; kingdom Bacillati; phylum Bacillota; class Bacilli; order Lactobacillales; family Lactobacillaceae; genus Xylocopilactobacillus; species Xylocopilactobacillus apis. The sequence continues at coordinate 1,478,137 of NZ_AP026801.1, read as the reverse complement.
AGTAGTCAAGCAACAGTAACGCTTGATGGAACTGCATTGGATTCAAGAAATGGAGTTACTAATTCGTCCATTCAACCTCAAGAATTTTTGGATTTAACTGATCCAAACAATCCCAATGTAAAAGGTCCTATTAAATTATCAACAGATGCATATGTTAACTATGTTAAAGACGATAGTGGAGACCCAGTTTACTTTTTTGCGGGTACTTTTGATACAGGTACTTTTGAACAAATTGTAGGCGCAAGTCCTAATGGGACAGCAGCTAGTAATTCTTCATCTAAAAGAATTAATGTTAATTTAACAAAATCCTCCAGTCATCCTTTAGACATTAGATTCTCTGTACAACCGGGAAATGGTGATAATAACTTATTTAGAAAATTTGGAGCAGTTGGAACAACTGGTGATTCAATTTCATTCGATTCTAGTTCTATTGGAGGCAATGACATGGATAATACGGTGCCTCCTGACAATTCTAAAAAAGATTTAAATAATCCTTTTATAGGTAGTACTTCTCAAATAAAATTGGATTCCCCTTATGATAAATTTCAACTTTGGAATCAAAATCAGTATTTTGTCCAAACGTGGGATAAAAATATAAGAACCAAAGATTTTAATGGAAAATTAACACTTGATGCCAAACCGATTATTTATAACAAATGGATCTCGCCGGCAGACTATAATAGAAATATTGATTCACCTAACTTTGAGGGAAAATATTATATAGAAGGAACAATTGTTCTCCATAAAAATTTCAGTGGAAGGTATGAATTAAAATCGTTAATTTCTGGTAATAATACTTCTCAAGGTGATGGTTCAAAGAGGGCTTACTTTAATTCAAATCTTTATAATAATCCTAGTGGTGATTTTTCTTATGATTCAAGTGCCAATCATAAGAATAATAGTCGATATTTTGTGTCACAGGATTTCTCCATCGGACCCGTTTCGACAGATATGATTGCAGATCCTGGAGATCCTGGAGCAGGTGTTACAATTGATGGAACTTACTATCCATATGGCAAGAATGATCCTGCTGGTAAGTCAACCGAAGATAATGCTTCAAAGATTTTGAAATTAGCAGTTTTGAATAATGATCCAACTCAAAATGAAACGAATATTAGGGATTCGGGTGCTGATAAGCCTACTAACGAATTCACCGACTCTGGTGCCGATGGCAACGGTCATGGAACAGACGGAACTGGTTATAAGCTAGTTACAATCAGTGAGGCAGCTTCTAAACAAGGTGTCACAGAAGATGAACTTGCTCAAGAAGTTTCAAATGTTACGGGTAAGAGTAAAGATTGGGTTAAGAGCAACCAGTGGGTTGAAGCAACTCTTCCTCGTTTAAACAAAAATGCAGGTAACGCAAGAATCAATGTCGTAGTTTACGATAAAGAAGCAGTGCCTGCTCCAAGTAAACAAGATACAAAACCATCATTCTCAACAACAGATATCAGTGGGGGCAATGATCCATTCAATGTTAACTTTAGACCGTATACTACAACTTATGATGATGGCGCAGTGTTGAAAGCAGCAGACGTTCCTCAGAACTTTAAGAACTTACTTGCAAGAATTTTAGTAGCTGGTAATCCTGATTTAGTAGGAAGCCCTACTAAGCTGCAGCAGATCTTAGTATCATCCTTCTTAGACAGCTGGCAGCAAAATGACGGTAGTTTCAAACAGACTGACAAAGGAGTAGGAGTGAGCTCCCCACTTTACATGTATGGTGGTTTTGGAATTAGTAATTCTGATACTAAGAACTCATATGCACAGTGGCCAATGGGGTACGCTGACAACAGCGGAGATTACAATACTGCAATTAACAATTATCAAAATGATTTCTACCGCGGCAGTGGAACTTTAAAAACTGCTGATAATAAAGGCACAATTAATGGGATACCTTTTACAGCACTAACGGTTGACACCAGCAAATTAGACATGACAAAAGCTGGCAGCTATCCAGTTGTCTATACTTACACCAATCCAAGTGATCCAAAAGATAAAGCAAGTATTACAGTTCCTGTAACGGTAAGTGATTCATCGGCTCCGGTATTCTCATTCCAAGGATCAACGAATACAACAATTCATGTCGGTGATAATTTTGATATCAATAACTACAAAGTGGTAGGTTCATGGTCAATCTTCAACAATTATGGCGGAGATTACAATAAACTTCCTAATTTTGAAGGGATTGCGAAAAATACGGACGGAACTCCGCAAGTTACTGTAACCGGTACGGTAGATACTCGTAAACCAGGAATCTATCAGGTTACTTATAAAGCAACTAGCACAAGTGGTGCAGTAACTGAGATGGTAAGAAATATTACGGTGTTACCATCCGATAATAGTAATACGCCAAGTACAAGTGATTGGGAAATAACTGCGTATAAGGCTGTTGGCTACATTAATTATGTACCGGGTTATGGCATTATGGTATACAATGCTCCAGCTGGAGCAAGTACTGGTCAACGGTTAGTTCACGGTAGTTCATGGAAAATTAGTCATAAAGCGGTAAATGCCAAGGGTGAAACATTCTATCGAGTTGGTAATAATCAATGGATTAACGGTAAGTACGTAACGTTTAGTCCAATTAATACCGTAACTCCTCTTCGAGGCGAGGTTAAGATCGTCTACAAGAAAGGTTATGGCGTCAACCTTTGGAAGAGTGCAAGTACAACAAACGGTTATTATGCAGGACGCAAGTTAATGCATGGCAGCCACTGGAAAGTATCAGGTAAGCAAAACGGATTCTATAAGGTCGGCAAGGATCAATGGATCCAAGGGGAATACGCAGGTTTTATGGCTTACTAACAAAATATAAAAAGATTCGGAGCAAATACCGGATCTTTTTTGTTAGGGAAAAACATTTAGTAAATGAAATAAAATTTCTTTCGATAAATCATATTTTGACGATTATTTTATAAAGATTAACGACAAAAGCCATCTTTTTTAGCATAATATGGTATAAGACTTTTTTAGGACGGAGTGAATTCAAAGTGAAAGAGGGAGTATTCTTTCCTAATTTTTGGACGAAAGAACAAGTCAAGCATTGGGTTGACGTTTTTATTAGAAAAGAAATTAAACTAGAGTTTAATCAAAAGGATAATCAATATTGGTTTAGTCCAGACATCTTGCGAGAACTTAACTTAGAGAATCCAGATTCTTTCAGTGAGCTAACGCAATTATTAAGTTTGTTTGGCATTTCGGTGCAAGTGGATCAAAATGAAGATGTATTTAAAAAATTTACTTGGGATCGTAATACTTGTGTTGTTGTCGATCCGCGACCAATTGAAATCGAACATTTTATTGAAGAGCATACTTTATTAATTTCTTTATCTAAATTCGATGCGTTAAAGTCATACGGAACTCTATTTGGACTTATTTTAAATCAAATTACTTTTTTGGATTCTAGAATAAACCTTGAAATGTTAACCCAGATTTTCAATGATAGTGAGATTACGATTATTATTCCGTTAAGGTTAACAATTTTTGATTCAAAACGAGTTAAAGTCGATGAGTTATTTAACTATCAGCATAATGCTTTAATTATTAATCACTTTGCAGATGCAGGTGTTACCTATCTGGATGAACTAACTTCAGAAAGACTTCAGAAAATTTATAAAATGCCGGGAATTGGAAAGGGGAAACAGAAATTTATTGAAAATAAAATTCGAAATCTTATCGATTTTGAATTAGCTGAAGACATCGAAGTTGTAGATGTTAATCAATCGATTCCAATAAAAATTTTATTTGATGAAAATAAAGATCGATTAATTATTAACTCCTTTTATAAAAACGGAATTCAAAATACAGATCAAATTACACCGGATTTATTAAACAAGATTTTTAATTTTCCTGGAATTGGAGAGAATAAAAAGCAAAAAATTCTTGCAACAATTAAATCAGCTCCGAAAATAATTGATAAACAGATTAATTCACCGGAACTATTTCTACCAATATTGCCGTTTTCACATCTCATCCTTAAAGATGAGCCAGATGATCTAATAATTACTATCAATGAATATTTACGTTTGATAAATACTCTTTTAAATAAAAAGAAATTTGTCGTTTCGTTAAAAGATGCTCCAGAGAAGATTAAAAATTTTGTTGATAATAAAGAGCAAGACGAACAAATGGCGATTATAAGAAAAGCGCTCGCAATCTATTTTAAAGAAGATTTTGATCAATACCCGGATGATTTAATTGAAAGAAGCTGGCATCTGTTAAACGATCTTTTGCCCAATTCGGTTGAATATTACGTTAATGAATTTATAGATCAGCTCGATGAACGTTCAAAAGCAGTTTTGAAATATCGAAAAATGAGCTCAGATATTCTGACATTAGAAGAACTAGGTGAAAAGTGGGGAATTACGAGGGAAAGAGTCCGTCAAATTGATAAGAAGGTCTCTAACGTTTTTATTCAGTGGTGGCAAAATCATAACTTTACACTTAAGCTTCTAGTGCTTGGGAAATGTCAGCCGATGACATTAAGTAAATATTTCAGTGAAGAAAATAATCGACTAATTGAAAGTACAATTATCGATTCTGATTTGAATCAGTACTTTCTTACCAGTGATGATTATTTGCAAATGTTTGTTGATGTTTTACTGCCAATTTTGTTAGATGGACAAATTCATTCAATCGCAGAAATTAAGCAAGTTTTTGAAAATAATCACTTAGAACTTAAAGCTGATGAATTTAATCAGGCGATAGACAATTTAAATTATAGGCTCGATCAAGATAATAGACGGCTTATTTCTACTAAACGAGTACCAAAAATAAAAATCATTGAAGAGTACTGCAGTTATCGTAAAACTAAGATAATTGACGTTGATGAATATGATCAAATTAATGAATGGTCTAAAGAAAAGTTAGGTTATGAAGCATTTCCATCTTTGAGAGCGTTTCAAGGAAGGTTATCTAATCAATCGGAGTACATTCCGATTGGCAAGGGAAAATATAAGCTTTTTGAGAAAGAAAATTATGATCTAGTAATTTTTGAACGAGCAAAAAAACTAGTTGATGACCATTTTGCCGATGGTTACCACTATGTTCGTGATGCTTGGTTATTTGAACAATTAAAAGAAGATCTGCCAAAATCCATGACAACCGATGAGTTTTATCAAATTTTTCAACGGCTTTATCCTGTTGATTTTGTATATTCACCTGGTCGAAATAATGATATTTTTGTTCTTGGCAGTCAACCGTTAACAATCGGAGAACAGATAGTTGAATTTTTGAAAACTCAAAATCATCCCGTTTCGTTAGGTAATTTAAAAAAACAATTTGGTTGGGCTAATTATACTTTGCAACAAGAGGCGGCAAAAAATCTAGAGATTGTGTTAAATGGACAAAATGTTATGTGGCTGGATGTTAATTTTGCCAAAGAATTTTTAGGTGATTCGCTAACTGATTATCTTAATCGTGAACTGAAAATCTACCCAATTTTGTCACTTAAGATCTTTTATCACAATTACATAGAATTATGGCCTGAGGAAGCAGAGTTAACTAATACTGATGATAAAATGGCACTTGCAAGTTTTATTAATGCATTGAATTTAGACGTAGAAGTATCGGGAGAATTTATTTTAAGAAAAACTTATCAACCGACACTAAAAAGAGAACCGGCAGATTTATGGCCGCAATACTTAAAAGTCCATGTGAAAAATCAATTAACATTAAAAGAAATTAAACAGATTTTTATTGATGCTGGAATGGGTGAAGGGACATGGAATTTACGCGGAAATGACGATCTTAAAAAGTCAGGATTAATTCCAGTTTCCAGCAAATTTTATGCAGATAAAGATAATATGAAACGAAATGATACTATTGATCAGGCGGTTCAAGACAAAATTGAACAATTACTTAGTAACCAGGATTTTCTGGCCGTAAATGCTCTTACACCAGATAGTTTTCATGATCTGCCGGATGTTAATTTCGAGTGGACACCAGAATTACTAGCATCTTTTGCAGAAATATTAGGATATAACTGTTTTTCTTGGTCTGGCGATTTCTTTAAGATGCCGTGTTACGTGGTTACTCGTTCTACAGCGAGCTATACATCAATCGAAGATGTGATTTTAAAACAAATCAAAGGTTGGATGAAAGATGATAACTATGAGCCTCATTTATACGATCTAGCAAGCAGTAAAGGATTGGTTCCTTCAAGAAATGAGTTCTCAAAGAAATGTTTTCCAAAACGATTTTATTCGTCAAAAAATCTAGAAGTTGACGAAAATAGATCCATAGTTTTAAATACTAAAAAAGTTTTAGCCGATTTATAAAGCTAAAACTTTTTTTATTTATAAATTTTCACCATTTGAGGCGATGACCTTTTGATACCAATAGAAAGATTTCTTGGGATATCGCTTTAGACTCCCATGTCCTTCATCATCACAGTCAACGTAAACATAACCATAGCGCTTACTCATCTGACCAGTACTTGCTGCAACTAGATCAATTGCACTCCAAGTGAGGTATCCTCTTAGATCAACGCCGTCAATTTCGATTGCGTCCATCATAGTTTTAATATGTTGCTTTAGATAATCAATTCGATAGTCGTCAGCGACATAATTATTTTCATCCGGATTATCGACTGCTCCGAGTCCATTTTCGACAATAAAAATTGGTTTTTGATAGCGGTCATATAACTGATTAAGTGAATTCCTAAGCCCCAAGGAATCGATTTGCCACCCCATTCAGTTGATGGCAGGTACTTATTTTTAATTGAAGGGAAAATATTGCCGGTTGCACTTTCGTAATCTTCAGGATGAGCACTAACCGTCCTGGAACAGTAATAAGAAAATGTAATAAAGTCTACTGGATTATCAGCTAAAATTTCTTTGTCATCTGAATCCATTTGGATTTTAAGATTTTCTTGTTCAAATTTCTTAAGGGCATAATTAGGGTAGACTCCACGAGCTTGGACATCAATGAAGAAATAGCCTTCACGGTCCCGTCTGATCATTTCCTGATAGTCTTCTGGTCGACAAGTATAAGGATAGTGACTGCCGCCAGCGAGCATGCAGCCAACCTGATTATTAGGATTAATTTCGTGTGCTATTTTGGTAGTTAACGCACTGGCAACTAATTGATGACGAGCTGCCTGGTATTTAACTTCTTTTTTGTTGTCATCGGTTCGAAATACAATTCCACCGCCGACAAAAGGCTGATGCAGTAAAATATTGATCTCGTTAAAAGTCAGCCAATATTTCACAAGTCCTTTGTAACGTTCTATGACGGTTTTGGTGTAATTGGTATAAAAATCAATTAGGCGCCGATCTCGCCAGCCGCCATACTTCTTAATTAAATGGACGGGGATATCGAAATGGGCGAGGGTGACCATTGGTTCAATCTGGTATTTACGCAGTTCCTTGAAAATATCTTCGTAAAATTTGAGCCCTTTTTCATTGGGTTTTTCATCATCGCCATTAGGGAAAATGCGACTCCAAGAAATCGACATCCGGTACATTTTTAGTCCCATTTCCGCAAATAATTTGATATCTGATAAATAGTGATGATACATGTCAATTGCTTGTTTAGCGGGATAATAGTGGTCGTCCTGCCAATCCAACATTTCAAGTTCTCCCTGACTGACTTTTAAGCGGTCACTTCCAAAGGGCAAAAGATCAATATTAGATAATTTGTGTCACGTATCCAGCTTCTTTGATTTTGTCAAAGTCGATGTCCATTAACTGTTGACCTTGTTTTACAACATCACCCGATGTAACTTCAGAGTTGAAATATTTGCCGTTTAATTCAATGGTATCTAAGCCAATGTGAATTAATATTTCTAGTCCATCATCTGATTGGATTCCGATCGCGTGTTTACTCGGTGCAATAAATAAAATTTTACCAGCACAAGGAACAACGATTTTCCCGTCAATTGGTTCAACTGCAAATCCTTCCCCTAATGAGGCAGTTGCAAATGCTTCGTCTTTAACTTCATTTAAAGGGATCACTTCGCCTTTAGCAGGGCTAATCAAAAGAGAATCTTTTGGTAAGAATCCAAAGGGAAAGAGTTCCCATAATTAAGAAAGTAAGCATTGGTATGAACACTAGATTCACGGACTTTGGAATGATGCGATTTAAAAATCTTTCCAAGTAAGCTTGAACAAAAACTACTAACAGGATTGGAATTACAGAGCCTGAATAGTTGGCAAGAGTAAATGGAATTATGCCAAAGAAATGAACCGGTTTGGCTATTAATACTAAACTACTCCAAGTAGAATGCAGCATGATCGCTGTAACTGGGACAGCTAAATTTTGATTGCTTTTTAACTTTTGAGCTTCAGTGAATGCCAGTAACATTGGTAAGAAATAAAAGACGCCATCGGCAAATATATTTAAAAGCGTTTATGTTTGCGATTTAGTAGAAATAACATTAAATACCATTAAGACTGCTTTAACCATTCCAGCGCCTGATAAGGCAGGAATGACGGGTTGGAAAACGCCACCTACAAAGTCAATAATTTTGTCAAAAAAGTTGTTTTTTTCATTTGTTGAGTAATCACTCAATTTAAGATCAACGATTTTCTCAACCTCTTCAAATACTTTAGCAATATTAGTTCCAATTACCACTTGATATAATCCCGCATTTACAATATATCTAACTACGCCATCGAGTGATTCTAATTCTTTAACGTCGATTTTATCAGGTCGCTGACTTTGAAGCGGACAGTGGGCATCAGTGATGTTTGATTTTCCGACTAATTTGTCAACGATATCATGAGCTAATTTATTATATTTTTAACTCATGAGATTCTCCTTTCGATTAACAAGAAATTTCTATGATTCAACCCAGGAGCGATCTTGTCATATTCTTGAATATATTGCTCCGGGACAAAAATATGAGCGTCTAAAATACTTAAGGAAATGAGTTTTGGAATTTATGAAGGAGAAAATGAATCCCTGCGCCTAAAGGTTCAAAAAATTTCGAAACTTTTTATCTTCAATTTGGCGGTAAAAGTGCAAAAAAAGTTGAAAATCAAGTGAGTGATACTTTGACCAATATTAAGGAATAAGCGTTCTATAAATATAAAAAAGTCATGACTTTTTATTGGTCATGACCTTTTTATTAGAAATCAGTTATTTGTCTGAAGAATTAATTTCAGTGATAAAAACTTGTTGATCGTTTATTTCAATCTGATCATCTTTGGTATTAAGAGCAGCTAAAATTACAGTCGGATCAAATCCTTCATTGCGAATTAAGTCAAAGTCGACATTTATCAATGGGTCTCCAGAATTAACACGTTGATCTTGTTTTACTAAAGTGTTAAATCCTTTTCCTTTTAACTTAACGGTATCGATGCCCACATGAATTAGAAATTCCTGTCCATTATCATCGGTTAACCCAATTGCATGTCCGGTTGGATAAACCATGGTAACAGTGGAATCAACTGGTGCAACAATTGTATTACCGTTGGGTTCAATTGCGACGCCGCTTCCTAAACTTCCACTCGCAAATACTTGATCATTAACTTCGGATAAAGGAATTACTTTTCCGTCAATGACATTTTTTATCTTTTTAGGTTCATTTGTTTTAACAGGAGTATTTACAACACCGAAGAAATAAGTAAAAACAAATGAAAGTACGACAGCAATTACACCAGTTATACAAGCATTGATGAAGTTGTTAGGGTTTTTACCGATAAAAATCGGCAGCGTAAAGATTCCGGGAGCACCAAATGAGTAACGAACAACTTTGGTAATTCCGGCGTATAAACCAGCAATACCTCCGGCAGTCATTACACTAGCTAAAACTCGTTTATATTTCAAAGTTATCCCATAAAGAGCAGGTTCGGTAATTCCTGAAAAAGCAGTAATAGTTGCAGAAACAGCGACTTCACGAGCCTTAAGATTTTTTTCTCTAAGCGATACAGCCAAAGCAGCACCAGCTTGAGCCAAATTACTTGCTAATGACCCGGGACCAGAAATGCTTTCATATCCATACTTAGTAAAAGATGCGGTTGATAGAGGTAAAAGAGAAATATGCATTCCGACCATTACCATTAAAGGATTAAAAGTTCCAATTAATAAAGGAATTAGCCAAGGTGAGTACTTATCAAGGAAGTTAATAATTGCAAATAATCCGTCACCGAGCCATGAACCAATTGGTCCGATAATAATTAAAGCAACAGGTGCTGTTATTACCACAATCAATAATGGCTTTAAAATGGTTTTAACTACATTTGGAATAAATTTTTCTGCAAAACGATCTACATAACTCATAAACCAAACTACCAAGATAATCGGGATAACGCTGCTGCCATAAGAAACAAGCCTAATCGGTGCTCCAAATAATGAAATCGGATTTTTAGCAGCGATCATCGCAGAAAAGGCGGGATGCAGCATTACTCCTGCCATCATCATCGCTAAATATTGGTTGGTACGAAATCTTTTGGCGGCGCTGCTTGCTAACATAAATGGCAGGAAATAAAAAGCTGCATCTGCCATGAAATTCAATATTTGGTAATTTGTGCTTTGCTTATTCATTCCAAATAAAGTGAAAATTGCTAAAAGAACTTTGAACATTCCGCCGGCAATTAAGACCACAATAATTGGTGACATAATGCTCACAATTGCGTTTAAGACTCTTTTAAAAATGTTAGTTTCTTTTCTATCTTCATTAGAATTATTTTCGTTATTATCCTGAATATGATAATTTTTCATAATTTCTTGATAGTAACTTCCAACATTTCCCCCAATGACGATCTGAGCTTCTTCACCTGAATCTACAGCGCTTAATACCTCAGGCATTTTCTCTAACGCGGGAATATTAAATTTGCTTTTGTCAATTAAATTAAAGCGAAGACGGGTTGCACAATGGTATAAATTAGTTACGTTATGTACACCGCCGACGTACTCCATAATTTTGTCGGTAACTTCTTTGTTTGAGCTCATTTTTTTCTCCTTTAATGGGTTAAAACTCGGTGAATATGAATAATCAGATAAGCAATTTCTTCATTGGTAATTTTACGGTCATAGATTGTTTCAACTGTTTTTTGAATCTTCAGTGCCATTTTAGAAGCATCTGGATAGAGCTCATATGCCATTTTTAATAAATTATTATCATCTGAAAGCATCTTATTGCTTAAATAGCGTTCAGCAAAAAATTTTAAATGGGTAATGAAGCGCTCATAATTTAGACCATTATCATTAAGACTTCCTTTGGTTAAAACGCGCAGAATTTGCAGCATATTATCAACTAATTGAGTTGCTTCAATCACGTTTGTCTTGACTGAGGATTTACTGGTGTTGTTAATAATATGAAATGCAATATTTGCAGCTTCTTCTCTCGGCAGTTCAATTTTAAGCAGCTCTTTTACAACAGATAGGCCGTAATTACCGATTTCAAACATTTCAGGATAATAGGTTTTAACTTCCCAATAAATTCGATTACCTAAGACCTGTTTTGTGTTGTAACGAGCGACTGCAAAATAAAGATGATCAGTTAAAGAATAATAAACACTGCTTATTAACGTTTCATCTAATTTTTTTTCAGCATAGTCAACGATTTTTGCCGTGACATCAATATAAACGGGAGGAATTTTATTTAATGATTCAATCATTTCCTTTTTTCGACTATCGTCGATTGAAATGAATTTTTTGGAGATTTGTTCAGGCGAGATAAGATTATTTACTTTCTGGTGGTAACCGATCCCTTTTCCAAAAACTATAAATTCCTGATCGTTTTCTTTGACCATTACAACATTAACATTGAGTACTTTTGTAATCTTAAACATGTAATCCTTAATAAAAAAACAGGTAAAATTTAGTAAAAACTCTAAACTAAATAGAGTCCTGACTAAGTCTTGCCTGCATTACCAGTAACATTCGCTTATTGATATTTATTCACTTAACCGAGACTATATCATATGCTTTATTTATTTGCAATTCAATTGTTAAGATAGGTAAAGAAAGTCTCTAGAAGCATGATGAAAAATTTAATAAAAATAAATCACTGCAAATTATTAAGTTAAGTTGGATATTTATAAATTGATTAAGTTGATTGCAATTGTTTAAGATACATTCACTAATTGTTCTTTAGAATCATTTTCATTGAAGACTGCTTCTTCAATTCTTTGAAAAAGATACATTTTTTCTCCTCTACATGGTGATTCTCTCATCGAGAATATGATCACGAGCTACGCCTTTTTTACTAAGAATTTTACGAGTGCTTAAAACACCAGTACTGGGACCGACAATTACAAATAACGCCTGGTCAAATTCAGAATGACTAATTAATTTATTTAATTGTTCAAGATTAAAATGACCGATCTGATGATGGTAGATAAGATTATTGTTAGTCATTTTGGTGAGTTCTTCATCGTAGTACAAATCGGACTTTTGATGAACGCACCAAAGAATTTTGATGGGATGAGTATAATTAAACTTTTGAGCAAGACTTAAAAGAGGTGAGATGCCGGTTCCCATTCCAATGAAAACCATTTTTATATTCGGATGCCTTTTAATTGTCGGTGCAAAATGCCCGAACGGACCTTCTAATTCAACTTGATCTTGTAGATTTAATTGAGACAATTTCTTCGTGTCATCGCCAAGAACGCGGATGGTAAATAATACTTTACCTTTATCATTACTGGGTTCAGTCACCGAAAATGGTCGCGCTTCTTTAACCGTCTTACTTTTTAAAAAGTAAAAATCGCCAGCTTGATAATTTTTAAAGGGTTTTTCTAATTTTAAATTTAGCTGAAACGTCGTTTCATTAAGCCATGCCTTTTTAGTAACAATTGCTTTAGTTTGTTTAGGAAATAAAAGATTCCATAAATACCAGCCTAAAATGCCGAAAGTGTAGAGATCAAACAATGTCATAAATACAAAGTGAGCATTGATTCGGCCGATTAAATGGACGTGCAGCCAAATTAAGATAATGGCAATGAGGTTTAATCGATGAAGCCAGATGGTAATCTGATGTTTGAAAACATGTTCAAGGAATCTTTTTAACTTTGCAATAATTCTAAAACGGTCAACTAACCAGCCGGAAAGAAAAATAACTGCATAAATCATACTGCCAAGACTAAGATACCATGCCCAGTCACCGGTTAAATGGATTAGCTGCCCCATTGTAATTAAATTATGACGATGTAAAAAAGCGAGAGCGAGTGAACCAACTCCTAATATTCCATGCAAAAAATAAAGAGATGGCATACTCATTCTTTGAACCAGCCAATTTGGTCTGGTCGAAAGAAAAGTTGCAGATAACCACCAGCAATAGGCAGTAATTCCTGCGTCATAATAAATGAAATTTAAAAAGTTACCGGTTATTGCTTGGTTGAACAAGAAAATTAAAGGTAAGGGAAAGCAAAAGACTGCAAGATAAACTGCAGTTTTTTGTGAAAATTTCATTTTAGTAACCAATTGATTTCAGCCAAGAATTGACTTTGTTTTTAGCCCCGGCTGCTTCAGACCCAGCGATCTCAAATCCTTCAAGGAATTTTGACTTTGGAGCAGCCTTCTTCAAGATTTCAATGCTGTCGCCAAAACCTGACCCAGCATTTGTATCAAAAGGGACCACCTTTTTGTTTTTTAGATCAACTTGTTCGAGAAATGTAAGAACAATCATTGGTGGTTCACTCCACCAAATTGGATATCCGATAAAAATCGTTTCATATTTTGAAACATCCGGCATCTTATTTTTAATTTTCGGCCGATCATTGCTCTGTTGTTCTTTTTGAGCCTGAGCAGTGGTAGCATCATAAGTTTTTGGGTAATCTTTGGCAGGTACTATTTCATAAAGATCACCGCCGGTTCTTTCAGCAATAAAATTAGCAATTCGATGAGTATTACCAATTTTAAGGTTTGATCCGCCATAATTTTGACCGGTCCGAGAAAAGAAGACGATCAAAGGTTTGTTGCTTTCGGTCGGTGTTTTTTTGCTTGTTTGACTGGCAGAACTGCTCGAGCTGTTTGAGCTATTAGAACTGCTTTTTGAGATCGATTGTGTTTGAGGCCGAGCTTGTTGGTGCTGATAGATATTCCAGCCGATGATTACTGCACAAACTCCCACAATTGCAGCGATAATTCCAATTTTTTGATTCATTTTTGAACTCCTGTTTTTTGATTATTTGGTTAATATTTGCCATTAAAACTAAAGATAATAGTCTTAATTTTATTTATACATTTTCAAATAACCAATTCAAAAAAGGGGTTTATTTATTAGTTTTACTTATTAGTAATAAAAAACGCAGAAAAAATTCTGTGTTTTCAACGCTTAATCTTTAAAAATCTCTTTAGCCAAACTAAATGCTGACCACGCTTTCGGCCAACCGGCGTAAAAAGATAAATGGGTGATTAATTCAACCATTTCGTCTTTGGTGACCCCGTTTTCCTTTGCAATCTTCATATGAGCTTCTAGTTGAGGGGAAAGTCCTTGAGACATTAAGCTCGCACAAGTGATCATGCTTCGGTCACGAGCAGATAATTTATCTTCTCTTGACCACACTTCTCCAAATAACACATCATCATTTAATTCAGCAAATTTAGGAGCAAAATCTCCTAATTGTTCGCGTCCTGCAGTTTGTTTTTTTGCCATTTTATCTTCTCCTTTTATCTTGTAAAGTCTTGGTCGTTGGGGTTAGCGGCCCAACTAATCGATGCGTCTGATATGGTTCAGCAAGATAATTTAAATCATCTGCTGTTAATTTCAGATCAACTGCTTTAGCCGCACTAGCGAGATGATCTGGGTTAGTTGCTCCCATGATCGGAGCAGCCATCTGAGGTTGATGTAAAAGCCAAGCGAGGGCAACTTGAACTTGAGGGACATTGTACTTAGCGGCAATTTCGCCGACCCTTTTGACAATTGGTAAATCAAGCTCTTTATCGGCATCGTATTTGCCCTTTGCAACGGTATCAGTTTGATATCTTAAAGTATCACCACTCCATTGACGGGTTAAGCGCCCGGATGCTAAAGGACTGTAGGGGGTTAACGCAATGTCCTGATCTTGACAATATGGAATCATTTCCCGTTCTTCCTCGCGGTAAAGGAGGTTATAGTGGTTCTGCATCGAAATAAATTTAGTCCAATTGTGTTTTTCAGCAACGTTTTGCGCCTGTTCTAACTGCCAAGCAAACATCGCTGATGCACCTAAGTAACGAACTTTTCCGGTTTTAACTAAATCATGTAGCGCTTCCATTGTTTCTTCGATTGGAGTGTTATAATCCCAACGATGAATAATGTATAGGTCAACATAATCCATTTTTAGCCGCTTTAAACTTTGGTCAATCTGATACATGATTGCCTTACGGGAAAGGCCGTGTTGGTTCGGTTCATTACCAGGTGTGTAGAAGACCTTCGTAGCGACAACGATTTGGTCTCGTTTAGCTAATTTATTAAGAGCATTTCCGAGATATTCTTCGCTGTCACCATGAGAATAGATATTAGCTGTATCAAAAAAGTTGATTCCGAGATCTAATGCTTTAGCGACTACTGCTTCACTTTTTTGTTGATCGATCGCCCAAGGGAACATGCCCGATTCAGGTCGGCCAAACCCCATTGTTCCTAGACAAATTCTTGAGACATCGAGACCACTATGGCCTAATTTGGTATATTTCATTTTGTTTCTCCTAACTCAACAGCAGATTTGTGAATTACTTGGGCGCTGTTGACTACAAAAGGGAATCCAACATAAGGCAGAAGTTGAATAACCGACCATATCAGTTCACTTTCAGAGTTTCCAGCCTTAAGACTGCCCCGAGCGTGGGCTTTGATTTGAAAATCGACATTTAAAGCAATTAGTCCTAGTAAGCCGTAGCGTTCCCGGTCTTTGACTGATAAAGCTTCTCGACCGTAAAAATCGTTAAAGAAATGTTCTGTTAAGGCTTCAGGAATAAAATTGCCTGACTGATCTGGTAAATCATGAAGGAGGTTTTTGATTTCAGTTCCATAAATTTTGGCTTGGACTTTGGCGCCAAATTCAGGATCTTCATCAATAGTTATTTTTTTTAATTCAATGTTTTCTTCATCGAAAGCCTTTTGGACTTCGATTAAAGATTTTTGAACTCTTAAAATTCCAGTCCCTGGAGCGAGCTGATAAATTACTTCGACAATTACTTCCGGTTTAATCCCAGCTGCCAGAGTTTTTTTAGTTTGTTCTTTGATTGAGGTAGTAACACCTTGAACCGTTCCGGCAATTAAAGGGATGAGGAACCGATCGTTTTTAAGATGTACTGCACAATGAGTGTCGACGTCTTTTACCCAAGAAGAGATGACTTCTTGAAAATCAGCTTCGATATTATTCATTAGTTATTCCTTTCTGCATTTGCTTCCAATTTTGATGAAAAATCTTTTCTAAATCATTTTCTTTTAAGTTTGTCTGCGTTAGAGCATCTTCAATGGTTTTGGTTGCGCCAATTGGCGGAATCCCGAGTGGTGCATCGGTGCCGAATAAAACATGGTCAATGCCAAAGAAATCAACCGTTAGTTCCAAAGCTTTGGGATTACCTAAAAGAGCAGTGTCAACAAAGAATTTTTTGAAATCTTGATAATTCTGTTCGTTTTGGGTGTAACGAATTCTTTCGGCAAAAAAAGGAACCATCGCGCCTGCGTGATGAACAATAATTTTTAAATTAGGATATTGTTCAAAATATTGAGCCTGCACGATTGAGTTCATCGCAATGGTTAACTCATATTCCCAACTAAAAGTTACATTATTGTCAGGTTTTCGTTTATCAAACACCGGGTGAAGCCAAATTGGTTTGTTAATTTGATTCATTAACTCAAAAATTGGCTGATAAGCAGGGTTGGTGATGGAATGACCCAAAGCGCGAGTAAATAATTGAATACCCGCAAAAGTCGAATCTTTAGCAACATCTTCTTCAATTATTTGACATGCGCCATCAATATTATTCATTGGAATCATCGCCACTGCTTGTGGAAAATATTCTTGGTACTGACTAACTATGCTTTTTAACTCGGTATTAGCTTGGCGGCATAAATTTAATGATTCAGCTGGTCCAACATAATCTTCGGGATTTAAGTTAACTACTGAAATAATTTCTTGATGGCCTTTTGCAATGGTATCTACCCGTTTTTGTAAATTGGACAAAAGCGGATGTTCCATCCAGGCGTTTTCTTTAAGTGCATCCGGCACAATTTCTAACATTTTATTCTTAAAAAGCGGCGGCAGAACATGAGCAAAAACATCAATAAATTGTTCCATTAATTTAACCATGATGGGTGATCCCCATCAGTACCGGGTTTATTAATTCCAACGCTGGTATTTGGGTAAAGGGTTGGATCCTTAATTAGTTTGACTACAAAATCAGCCACGCTTTTACGTGATACTTCGGTACCTTTAAAATGTTCATTTCTTGAAGTAATCTCGTAATTGATCTCATCTTTATCTGTCAGCCAAGCCGGTCTAAATTCAGTAGTATTGATTTGATCTTCGTTTTCAATGAGTTCGTGGGACTCACGAAATCCTGGTAAATAGGGGGCGATTGCCTGTTCATTCCAAGTACCAAATTTACCAGGAACCTCATATAAAGCACCAAGTGCACTATAAAATAACAAGCGATTACAATCAGATTCTTTCATTGATTCAAGTATTTGTTTAGTTGAGGCAGCCAAATCAATGCCCCCAATGTTAGAATAAACTAGATCAACATTCCTCATTGCCCGTTGTAAAGTCGAACGATCTTGGACATCTCCGTCAATGATCGAAATTTTTGGTTGAGTCTGATATTTTGATAAACGAGTAGAGTTACGTAAATACAATTTAAGATTGTAAGAGGTTTCCTCTAATAATCGTTGGGTAACAATTTGAGCGGTTGCTCCGTTTGCCCCTAAAATTAAAATTGTTTTCATTTTAATCTCCTTGACCCAAAGGTCTTACTAAAATTTCATTAACATTAACATGTTGAGGAGTATCAATGGCGTATAGCAGAGCTTCTGCGACATCTTCAGGTTTAAGTGAACTATCGTCATTTTCGTGCCATGATTCAATTAAACCATTGGCCATCACTGGATCTGGATTACTGCGATATAGTTCAGTATCAGAAGCGCCTGGAGAAATAATAGTAGTTTTAATGCCGTTAGAATGTTCTTCTTTTCTTAAACCGTCCATGATTGCGCGAACAGCAAATTTTGTCCCGCAATAAACGGCATAACCAGGAAATACAACATGACCTGCTACTGAATCAGTTGTTATAATCTGTCCTGATCCTTGTTTATGCATAACAGGAATTACAGCAGAGATCCCATTTAATACGCCCATCACATTGGTTTGAATCATTGATTCCCACTCGTCATGATGATTAGCACTTAAATTGGCAATGGGCATAATTCCTGCATTATTGAAAAGCACGTCAATTCGGCCAAAAGTATTTACTGCTAAATCAATTAAACTTTGAACTGAATTTTGTTCACGCACGTCAGTTTTTTGAAAAATTGCCTGTTTTTCAAAACCTTCAGTTAATAATTGAAGCCGTTCAGTACGACGGGCGCCTAAAACTAAGTGAGCACCACTTTTTAATAATAATTTCGCACTAGCAGCGCCAATGCCGCTTGAAGCACCAGTAATGACGACAACTTTATCTTTAATTGTCATTTATTCACCTACTTTCTAATAAAAAGTTTATGGTTGATGTTAAACAATGTAAAATACTAATATCTGATTAGTAACAATGCTTATAGAGCATAGAAAAAAGGACAGACAAATGGAGCTAGAAGAATTACAAAATTTTGTCATGATTGCAGAGACCGGAAACATTACAAAAGCCGCTAAGAATCTTCATATTTCTCAACCTGCCTTATCACGTCATCTACAGTCGCTGGAAAATGAATTAGGAGTTAAGTTAGCCGACAGAGGCAGTCGGCAGCTTAGCTTAACTGATGATGGGACCTATCTTTTACAGCGGGCCAGAGAAATTCTAAGTATGGTTACCAAAACTAAAAATGATTTAAACGATCAAAAGTCAATCAGCGGGGATATTTATTTGGGTTGCGGAGAAACTCAAGCCATGCATCCAATTGCGAAGGCAATTAAATTAATGCGTTCCCGTTATCCAGAAACTCATATTCATCTCTATAGCGGCAGCGGCGACGAATTACGTTATAAGATAAAATCAGGATTTTTAGATTTTGCTTTACTAATAGATCCAACCAATACTGCTGGTTATAATTTTATTTCAATGGATTCTAAAGATACTTGGGGGATCTTAATGCATCCGACCAATCCTTTGAGCACTAAAAAAGTTATCACAGCTCAAGACGTTGAACAGATGCCAGCAATTTTTCCGCGTCAAAACTATAATTTTAGTCAAATCGAAAATTGGTTTGGTCATCCGATTCCGGCGGAACAAATTATTGGAACTTATAATTTATTGTTCAACGCAGCAGTGATGGTGGAAGAAGACGTGGGGATGGTTTACTGTATAGATCGCTTAATTAGAGTTGTTGATATTCCAAATTTAGTTTTTCGACCTCTAAGTCCTGCATTAAGTACAGAGATTAATTTTGTTTGGCGAAAAAATCGTACTTTATCTAATGCGGCTGATGCTTTTTTAAAAATAGTTCAGGAAGTGGTTAAAGGTTAAGGAGGATGGAAAAATGGCTATAGCTGCGGGATTAGTTTTGATAATTTTTAGCGTGATAGTCAATAAACGGCTCCAATACCGTAAACTAATCACGTCTGATCCCCACCAAAACATGATCAAACAAATGAGATTTTTAAAGCAATTGACCATTTTTTAACAGGAACCATTGTTTATAAGTTAGATTGAGATTTTTTTAGAAAGGGAAGCATCAATTATGTTTCAACAAATGAAGTATTTTATTTCAGTAGTTCAGCATCATAACTTTACGCGTGCTGCTGAAGAATGCAATATTTCACAATCAGCTATTTCTCAACAAATTAAAGAACTTGAGAATACAATCGGGACAAAATTAATTGAACGTAAAGGTCGGAGTTTTGAACTGACTGAAGCTGGGAAATACTTTTATCAAGAAGCACAAGAAATTGTTCGCAATGTTGATCGAGTAGTTGTTTCGACTCAAAGATTAGCAGAGCACCAAAAAGATGCGTATATTTTGAGACTTGGTTACTTAGTTAACTTTGGGGTACAGGAATTTTTGCAGGCAGTTGCTCAATTTTCAAAACAATATCCAGAAGTTAATGTTCAAATTACCAATGGGATGCATGAGACTTTATTTGGACTGCTACGAAGTGATCAGATTGATTTAAATTTTTCTGATCAACGTCGAGCACTATCAGATGAGTATAATAATGAATTTTTAACCGAAACTGACTTTATTGCGATTGTAGCTAAGGAAATTGTTCCAAAAGATCAGCTCCAAATTGATGCTGCAGAATTACGTAATTTACCATGTATTTTAATTGTTGATCCACCACAACGATCTGAAGATGAAAAATATTATCAAGAAGTCTTGGGAATAAAAAGTCAATTTAAAGTTGCTAAAACTTTTGATGAAGCTCAGCTTTTAGTGGCTGCTAATCAAGGATATTTAGTTGCTAATAGTCGAACAGCCCGTCAAATAGATCATCAAATTAATCGAGTTTTGCCTTTGTATAACGGGAATACACCTCTTCACCAAAAGTATTATGCATATTGGAAAAAGGATAACTCTGGCTATTATATTGAAACCTTTGCCGAACTTTTAAAACAACAATTTGATTGATGATAAGAAAATCTTATTAATAAATTTTGATTTTAAAATTGGTTCCCGGATTAAGAAGTTTTACGATATTTCCATAATAAACTTAGTGGAGGAACTACAATGAGTAAGACATGGTTAATTACAGGAATCAGCAGTGGGTTTGGTAAAGCTTTAACAGAACAGCTGCTTGCAAACGGAGATACAGTAATTGGAACCGTTCGTAAGGACAACAAAGACATTAGAGATTTACAAGAAAATTTTCCTGATACATTGGATGTCTCTCATCTTGATGTCACTAATCTTGATGAAATTCATCAAGTAGTGAAAGATGCATTTTCAAAACACAAACAAATTGATGTTTTAATTAACAATGCCGGATATGGACTTTTTGGAGCTGCCGAGGAATTAAGTGACGATGATGTTAATTTAATTTTAGCAACTAATTTAACGGGTTCTATTCAGATGATTCGTTCATTTATTCCATATCTTCGTAAGCAGGGTCATGGCCGTATTATTCAAATTTCATCATATGGCGGTCAGGTTGCTTACCCGGGTAATTCAATGTATCATGCAACCAAATTTGGGATTGAAGGTTTTTGTGAAGCAGTTGCCCAGGAGTTGAAACCGTTTAACATTGGTGTAACAATTATAGAACCAGGTGGTGCAAGAACTGAATTTCGTTACGGCAGTGCTCATGTTGCTAATTTAATGCCTGAATATGACCAAACTCCGACTCATGATTTTCTTAAAATGCTTGATCCAGCAAATGGTTTAGCACCTGGCGATCCTTCTAAAATGGCGAGTCGGATTATTGAAACCGTAGATCAAACCCCGGCTCCTTTGCATGTTGTCCTTGGTTCAAAAGCATTACGAGAGACAATTTTGCGTTTAACAGATAGATTACATGAATACCAGTCTGAAACAGACATGGCAGCATCTACTGATATTGAATAACGATCATAGATACAAATTCTAGTCAATTTTTTACATTGGAGGAAAAACAATGGCATATAAAACAATTTATCCTTATAGCAATGAAATTATAAAGGAATACAAAAACGCAACTGATGAAGACCTAAATAAGGCAATTACAGTTGGTCATCGGTTATATCAAGAGTGGCGTGAAGAAGAACCAAAGAGCCGCAGCAAAATTTTACAAAACATCGCAGATTTGATGAAGACAAAACGCGAAGATTTGGCAAAAGCGATGACTTACGATATGGGTAAGCTTTTGACCGAATCAGAAGGAGAAGTCGATTTATGTATCTGGATTGCTGAATATTATGCAGAACATGGGGCAGAATTATTAAAACCTGTAAAATTGGATACTAAATTAGGAGACGCTTATTATTTAAAGCAAGCTACTGGCGTGATTGTTGCAGTAGAACCTTGGAACTTTCCGCTTTATCAAGTAATGCGAGTTTTGGCTCCTAACATCATGGTCGGAAACCCGATGATTTTGAAGACAGCTTCAATTTGTCCAATGTCTGTTAAAATGTTTGCGGAACTTGTTGAAGAATCTGGTGCTCCAGCTGGAACATTAGCAAATTTGTTCTTAAATTATGATCAAGTGGCATCAGCGATTAACGATCCACGGGTTGCAGGGGTTTGCTTAACAGGCTCTGAACGCGCGGGAACCTCAATTGCTTCAACTGCTGGTAAAGCTTTGAAGAAATCTACGTTAGAATTAGGCGGCAATGACGCATTTATTATCCTAGATGATGCTAATTGGGAAGATGTAAAGAAAGTTGCTCCGCAAGCTCGTTTATACAATGCTGGACAAGTCTGTACTTCTTCAAAACGGTTTATTGTAATGGATTCGCTGTATGATCAATTTTTGGAAATGTTGAAGGATGCCTTTTCGAAAGTAAAAATGGGTGATCCGATGGATCCAGCAACAACGTTAGCACCGCTTTCTTCTAAAAGTGCCAAAGAAAAGCTCCAATCCCAGGTGGATTCAGCAATTAAAGGAGGAGCAAAGGTCTATTATGGCAATGAACCTATTGATTTGCCGGGACAATTTTTCATGCCAACCATTTTAACGGACATCGATCATGATAACCCGATCTTTAACTAAGAATTATTTGGCCCAGTTGCTTCTGTTTACCGAGTTAAAGACGAAGCTGAAGCAATTCAATTAGCCAACAATTCTAGCTATGGGTTAGGGGGTACAGTATTTTCAAGTAATCTTGAACATGCTGATCAAGTGGCAGCCCAAATTGAAACCGGCATGTCATTTATTAACGCCGGATGGTCATCAACTCCTGATATGCCGTTTGGCGGAATCAAGAACTCTGGGTATGGTCGAGAGTTAAGTGCTTTGGGAATTGAGGCTTTTGTTAATCAGCATTTGGTCATTAATCCTAAATAAAAATTAAGCTCCTAGTGCTAAGGCATCGGGGGCTTTTTTGCTGTCAAAAAATTGATAAGCAAAACTAATGGTTATTAACAATTTTTAGAATTGGTTTCAACAATTTCAAAATCTAAAATAACGGTAGTAAAAGAATAAGGAGATACAAAAATGGCAATCAGTGATCAAGCAAAAAAATATCATGAGAGAATGTTTCCAGGTTATGAATCGAAGTTTTTAAAAACCGATCCAGAATTCATTGAAAGATTTGATAATTTTGCATTTGATGAAGTTGTTAATCACGATGATCTCGATGACCGCACGCGTCTTATTTCTAATTTAGCGACCCTGATTGGTTGTCAAGGAATTGATGAATTTCAGATGATGCTTCCAGCAGCTTTAAATTTAGGAGTTACTCCAGTCGAAATAAAAGAGATCGTTTATCAAGCTGTTGCATACCTTGGAATTGGTCGAGTTTTTCCTTTTTTAAAAGCTACTAATACAATTTTTGAAAAACAAGGAATCGAACTTCCACTAGAACCGCAAGCTCAAACAACAACTGATAATCGTTTAGCAGCAGGCGAAAAAATCCAAGTTGAAATTTTGGGTGATCATATGAAAGGCTTTTGGAAATCAGGACCCAAAGAGAGTCAGCACATAAATTATTGGTTAACTGATAATTGTTTTGGAGATTATTATACTCGTAAAGGATTAAGTAAAGAACAGCGTGAAATGATTACTTTTTGTTTTTTAAGTGCACAAGGAGGCGTTGAACCCCAACTTACATCTCATGCTAAGACAAATATGAAAATAGGTAATGATAAAGAGTTTTTAATTAAAATTATTTCGCAGAATATACCATTTATTGGTTATCCAAGAAGTTTGAACACATTACGTTGTGTAAACAATGCTGCATCAGAGTTAGAGGAAGCCAATGGCAAAAACTGATGAGAAACAAATCATTGACCTTTACCGCAAGGAAAATGAAGCAATGGTTGCTAAAGATATTACAACTTTAAATAAAATTTTGGTGCCTTCAATGCACCTGCGTCATATGACAGGTTATGTTCAACCAAAATTAGAGTGGATTGACCAAATTCAAAACGGAGGATTTCAATACTTTTCATCAGTCGAAGAAAAAATTAAAGATATTAAAATAAATGATAATAATGCTAGTTTAATAGGACAGAATAAAGTTAAGGCAATTGTTAACGGTGGAGCAGTGCATACTTGGCCGCTGCAGATGAAAATGTATTTTGTTAAAGACCAAGGACGATGGTTTATAACTGATCAAGAAGCAAGTACATATTAAAGAAAGAGGATTTATGACAAAAAAAGTTTTAATTATTGGAGCGACAGGGACTGTTGGAACAGCGGTTACTAAAACGTTACTAGAAGAAACGGATGATCAATTGACGCTTTTCGCTCGTTCGGCGGCTCAGATTGATGCAAGTGATCGTAAGAAAATTATTGCAGGCGATGTTCTAAAAAATAATGATCTTGATCAAGCAATGAAAGATCAAGATGTAGTTTTAGCCGCTTTAACAGGTGACTTGGGGAAATTTGCTGAGAACATTGTTGAGGCGATGGATCGAAATCACGTTTCTCGATTAATTTTTATTTCTTCGATGGGGATCTATAATGAGATTCCAGCTTTGGTTGGAGCAAGCGGTAATCTTAGCACAAACCCAATCTTAAAAACGTATCGTGAAGCTGCCGATGTGATTGAAGGATCTGATCTAAATTATACGGTTATTCGGCCCGGATGGTTTACCAGTGGACCAGTTGAATATGAGGTTACAAGAAAGGGAGAACCCTTTGGCGGACACGATGTTTCAATTAGTTCGATTGCAGATTTAGTAAAAAAACTTGTTAGAGATAATAGCTTGTATGCAAGAGAGAGTGTTGGAATTAACACGCCAACAAAGAGGTAAAAATGAGAAAGATTGCTGTTTTAGGTGCTAATGGACAAATTGCCCGTTTATTTGAAGAACAAATATTAAATGCCCCACAATTTTCGGATGTTGAATTAACTTTATTTTTAAGAAATAAAAGTCGATTAGAAAATTTAGAGAACAACCCGCAAGTTAAGTTAATCGAGGGAGATATAAGAAATGAAGAAGAAGTTTTTGAAGCTTTAAAGGATCAGGATTTTATTTTTGTAGCGACAGTCGATCATGAATCAGATAATTCGATTACTAAAAACGTCATTCATGCAATGAAGTCAAATGGTAAAGGTCGAGTTGCGGTAGCTAATGTGCTTGGAATTTACGATGAAGTTCCTGGAGCTTTTGGCCAATGGAATGCTGAACAAATTGGTCCCAAAGGATTAGCAACAGCTCGTAATTCTGATCAGCTTCTAGCAGAATCAGGTGTTAAGTATACGACTTTACGTTTGCCGTGGCTTAATGACCGCGACGAAATTAAGTACTCAATTACAACACGAAATGAAATTTACAATGGAGTTTCAGTTTCAAGAAAAAGTGTTGCTGAGTTTATTTTAAAACTGATCGATGATCCAAATTTATATGTTAAAGAAAGTATAGGAATTGCAGATCCTGATACCCAGGGAGAAAACAGACCCGTTTATTAAAGGAGATTAAAATGAAGAAAAAAGTAATGTTAGTTGTTGGTGCTGGTCAAATTAGTATGGCGATTGCCAGAAGAATTGGCGCCGACCAAAAAATTATTTTAGGTGATAAAAATATTAACAATGCTCAAACTATTGCAAAAGTAATGGAAGAAGCTGGTTTTGATGTCGAAGCAATTGAGATGGATCTATCATCTCGTAGTTCAATTAAAAAGATGATAGATAAAGGTCAAGAATACGGTGAAATCTCAACTTTAGTTAATGGCGCAGGATTATCTCCTAGTCAGGCCTCAATTGAAGCAATTTTAAAGGTTGATTTATATGGTACCGCGGTATTGTTAGAAGAAGTAGGAAAAGTTATTGCCGAAAATGGCGTTGGGGTTACAATTACTAGTCAGTCAGGTCACCGCATGCCAGCATTAACGCCCGATGAGGATCGATTACTAGCCTTAACCCCGACTGAGGAGTTGTTGGATTTAGATCTATTAAAGCCTGAAAATGTAAAAGACACGCTTCATGCTTATCAGCTGGCTAAACGCTGCAATGAAAAACGTGTCATGGCTGAAGCTTTAAATTGGGCTAAAAGAGGAGCCAGATTAAATGCAATTGCTCCAGGAATTATTGTTACGCCATTGGCTTTAGATGAATTTAATGGCATTCGCGGTGATTTTTACAAGGAAATGTTTGCTAAATCACCTGCTGGTCGTCCAGGAATTGCCGATGAAGTGGCAAATGTGGCCCAGTTATTAATGACTTCAGCAGGTGCGTTTATTACCGGCTCAACTTTTTTAATTGATGGCGGAGCAACAGCTAACTTTTATTATGGAGATAAATAAGATGAAAACAGCAACTTTTATTGAACCAGGCAAGATTGAATTAAGAGATTACCCAATGCCTGAAATTAAATCAGAGCATGATGCAATTATCAAGGTTGTCAGAGCCTGTGTCTGCGGGTCTGATCTTTGGTGGTATCGGGGAATCTCTAAGCGAGAAAAGAATACTCCGGTTGGACATGAAGCTATCGGCATTGTCGAAAAAATCGGTTCGGCAGTCAAAAATGTTCAAGTAGGTGACTTTGTAGTTGTACCTTTCACCCATGGTTGTGGTCATTGTGCAGCTTGTCTTGCCGGATTTGATGGGAATTGCTTAACAAAAATTGATGACGAAGTAATTGGTTACCAAGGGGAGTATTTAAGATATAAAAACGCTTCTTGGGGACTAGTTAAAATTCCAGGACTTCCTAGTGATTATAGCGATGATGAGCTAAATGATCTTTTAGCTTTGGCAGATGTTATGGCGACAGGATTTCATGCAGCAGATAGCGCTGAGATTAAATCAGGGGATACAGTAGTTGTAATTGGTGACGGAGCCGTTGGACTTTGTGGAGTTATTTCAGCTAAGCTTCTAGGTGCTAAAAGGATTATTGCGATGAGTCGTCACGAGGATCGCCAGCGATTGGCAAAAGAGTTTGGTGCGACCGATATTGTTGCTGAACGTGGTGATGAGGGTGTTAAAAAGGTTATGGATTTAACTAATGGGAATGGTGCTGATGAAGTTTTAGAATGTGTTGGAACTGAACAATCAGTTGATACTGCAGTTAAAGTCTGCCGTCCTGGTGCCGTTGTTGGGCGCGTAGGAGTTCCTCAAAAAAATGAAATGAATACCAGTAATCTATTTTGGAAGAACATTGGTTTACGAGGCGGAATCGCCAGCGTTACAACTGATGATCGTAAAGTATTGTTAGATGCAGTTTTGAATGGAAAAATCCACCCTGGTAAAGTCTTTACTAAACGTTTTAAACTTGATCAAGTTGAGGATGCTTATGAAGCAATGGATCAGCGTGAAGCGATTAAATCGTTATTGATAATTGATTAATAACAAAAAAGTGTTAGGTTTTTAAATTCCCTAAAATCAAAAAAGTGTTGACAACGGTTTCACAGACTAATATAATATTGTTCGTAAAAGGTGTGTTACCGATTGAATTTGGGCATAAACCTATCTTTTAATGTATCGAATTTCATTAAAAGGTAGGCTTTTTGTTTGCCTTAGCCAGGGGGATTAAAAGATTGATTTTTGTTAAAAATTTTAATAATAATATTGCTCTGGTTAAGGATCAAAATAATACAGAATGGGTGGTGATTGGAAACGGGATCGGCTTTGGGAAAAAACCGGGAGATCAGGTTGACCAAAGTAAGATTTCTCGTCGTTTTGTAGCAGCAGATGAGGATAGTTCGGTACTTGATACTTTATCGGATATCTCTGATCAAACAGTTTTAATTACGAATGAAGTTGTTAAAATGGTTGAACCGATTTTAAATGCAAAATTTAATAGTTATCAATATTTGGTTCTAGCAGACCACATTGAATTTACAATTCAGCGTGCGGGGACCGCTTTAGATTTAGCAGACGGAACAACTCGCTGGAGTGTTAAAAAATTATTTCCTCAAGAATACGAGGCAGCCCAAAAAGCGGTTAGGTTGATTGAAAAAATGTCTAAGCTGAAGCTTTCTAGCGGTGAAGTAGTTTTTATCACATATCATTTCTTGAATTTAAGATCTGATGCTCCAGGACTTCACGATACCATTAAGATTACTAAACTAATTGAGCAAGTAGTTGAAATTGTTCAATATGAATACGGCATTAATTTAGATAGTGATTCGTTTAACTTTAATCGCTTTATTACTCATTTACGTTCTTTTATGATTCAGCATTTAAGAAAAGCTGAAGGGCAAAGCGATGATTTAGATCCAGCTATTTTAAAATTAATGATTGCTAAGTATCCCCATGCTTACAAAACTGTTGAACGGATCGGAGATTTTTTACAAAATAAAACAGGCTGGCAGCTGCAGCCGGATGAAAAAGTTTATCTAACTTTACATATTTGGCGTGTTACTCATCGCCATATAAGTGAATAATCATCACATTGGTGTGTTACTGATTCGATCAGGCATTAACCCGTTAATTGTTATTTTCTAGAATTATTTTAATTCTAGTATTTAGCAATGGCGGGTTTTTATATTTTAGGAGGAAAAAATGGCTTACGAAGAATTAAGCAAACAAATTTTTGACAATGTTGGAGGCGATACAAATATTGATACTGCCTGGCATTGCGCAACAAGACTAAGATTTATTTTAAAAGATGAAAGCAAAGCAAATACTGAAGCAATTGAAGCTTTAGATGGTGTTGTAACTGTTGTACAAGC
This sequence comes from Xylocopilactobacillus apis, assembly GCF_033095965.1. NCBI lineage: Bacteria > Bacillati > Bacillota > Bacilli > Lactobacillales > Lactobacillaceae > Xylocopilactobacillus > Xylocopilactobacillus apis. Next base: position 1,449,362 of record NZ_AP026801.1, on the reverse strand, counting down.
GGGCGGACAATACCAAGTCGTAATTGGTAATAACGTCGGCGAGGTTTATGATGCACTAGTTGCTCTTGACCCTCGTTTGGGATCAGTTGATGAAGAATCAGCCCCAACTGAAAAAAAGAAATTAACAGCAAAGGGCGCATTTGATTCCTTTATTGGTTTCATTTCTGGTTCATTTACGCCATTTCTTGGTGCCATGGCAGGAGCCGGAATTTTAAAGGGTTTGTTATCGCTATTTGTCGTTTTACATTGGATGACACCTAATACAGGAGCTTATCAGGTTTGGTATGCAGCAGCGGACGGAATTTTTTATTTCTTACCAATAATTTTAGCTTTTACTTCTGCAAGACAGCTAAAAGTAAATCAATTTGTTACAGTCTCAATTGCAATGGCATTGGTTTATCCGACGATGGTTGCATTAACAAGCAGTCATAATCAAATAAATTTTTTTGGAATTCCAATTGTAGCAACAACTTATACGAGTACCGTTATTCCAATTTTGTTAGTGGTATTTTTGCAAAAGTATTTAGAACCGCTGTTTAATAAATTATGGCACGAATCGGTCCGTAATATTTTGACACCGCTTTGCGTGTTAATGATTTTAGTTCCTTTAACTTTTATCGTTGTTGGACCAATCAGTACAGCAATAAGTAACGCTTTAGCAGGTCTTGTTTTAATGCTTTATAAGAATGTTCGAATTATTTCTGGACTTGTTTTAGGCGGTTTCTGGGAAGTCTTCGTAATATTTGGTGTTCATTGGGCCTTTGTACCGGTTATGATGAACAATTTGACAAAATGGGGCTATGATCCTTTGGTTCCAATTCTTTTGCCAGCTGTTTTAGCCCAAGCAGGGGCAGCGTTTGCGGTTTTCTTAAAAACCAAAGACGAAAAAATGAAAGGTTTAGCTGGTTCTAATACAATTACTTCAATCTTTGGGATTACTGAACCAACCGTTTACGGGATTACTTTGAAAATGAAAAAACCATTCTACTGTGCAGCAATTGCAGGAGGAATAGGAGGAGCCATCGTAGCGGCTTCAGGAGTTCATGCAAATTCAGTTGGATTAGTTAGTGTGTTAACAATTCCGACATTTATCAGTAAAGGATTTGGTATTTCTTTAATCGGTGATGTTTTAGCATTTATTTTAGCAACAGTATTCACAATAATGTGGGGAGGCATCAATGATAGTAAACAACCTGCAGTTGCTGCATCAACCGCAGGAGTTAAATCAGAGAGTAAAAATCAGGTTAGTTCTACTCCTCAAAGTAGGGCAGAAACAATTCTTAGCCCTTTGACAGGACAAGTCATTTCTCTAAAAGATGTTAAAGATGAAGTCTTCTCATCTGGTGCAATGGGTGCTGGTATTGCAATCGAGCCGACTGAAGGGGTTGTTGTGGCACCTGCCGATGGTACGATTCAGATGGTATTTCCAACTGGACATGCAGTTGGACTTTTAACCGATAACGGAGCTGAAATTCTAATTCATATTGGAATGGATACAGTTCAATTAGATGGTAAAGGTTTTGAAATTTTAGTTAAAAAAGATGAACATGTAAAAGCTGGTCAGATACTAGTTAAGTTTGATATTCAAACAATTAAGGATGCAGGTTTACAAATTACGACGCCAATCGTTATTACTAACAGTAAGAACTACGATGAAGTTAATGTGATGGCTAAAGGCGAAGTAAAACAAAAAGATTTACTTTTGGACTTGGAGTAGTTAAAAAACACCCAATTTATAGGGAAAATGATGAAACATAAAGTAAGAAGAGTATTGGGAATTACAAGCTCATTGATAGCAATTATATAAAGGAGCACCAATTAAAAATGATGGTGTGACAATATTAGTTTATAAAGATGGAAAGTTTACTTTAACTAGTTCAATAGGTTCTTTGAAGTATTTTATTGCAGGAAAAAAGGAATGGAAGGATATTAAGTAATGTATTCAAAAGATGTGCCGACGGGATTTCCTAAAGGTTTCTTATGGGGAGGAGCGACGGCTGCTAATCAAATAGAAGGTGCTTGGAACGTTGACGGCAAAGGATTAACAACGGCCGAAGCAGTAAAAAAGGCCCAAAATCATTTAGTACTTTCGATGAATGATGTTTCAAAAAGCAGTATCGAAGAAGCAATTGCTGATCAGACTGATGAAATGTATCCTAAGAGGCGTGGAATTGATTTCTATCACCATTACAAGGAAGATATTAAATTATTTGCTGAAATGGGATTTAAAGTGTTTCGAATTTCAATCGCCTGGGCTCGAATTTTTCCTAATGGTAATGATGCTGAACCGAATGAAGCTGGACTAAAGTTTTATGATAATGTTTTTAAAGAATGTCATAAGTATGGAATTGAACCTGTAGTAACAATTTCTCACTATGAAATGCCTTTAAATTTAACTGTCCAGCAAAATGGTTGGGCAAGTCGAAAAACTATTGAAGATTTTACTCGTTATACAAAAGTTCTTTTTAATCGTTATCGTGGAGTTGTAAAATACTGGATGACTTTTAATGAGATTAATGCCATTATTGGCGGTTATACTGGAACTGGTGCTGTCGACAATGAATTATCTCTAACTGAACAAGGACAATTACGTTATCAAGCTGTTCATCATCAATTTGTTGCAAGTGCAATGGCTGTTAAGCAATGTCATGAAATTGATCCCGAAGCTAAAATTGGCTGTATGCTAGCTCGAATGCAGACGTATCCGAAATCATCTAATCCATCAGATGTTCGAGCAGCACAATTACAAGATCAGTTGAATCTGTTCTTTACTGACGTGCAAGTTCGAGGTGCATATCCGGAATATATGAATCGTTATTTTAAAGAAAATGGAATTGAAATTAAGATGGAGCCGGATGATGAGAAAATTATTATGGCAGGTAAGGTTGATTATCTTGGCTTCAGTTATTATATGACAAGTATCACTACTGCAAGTGAACATGTTGAAAAGTTTACTGGTAATTTTGTTGCAGGAAGCGAAAAAAATCCATATCTTGAAACAAGTGATTGGGGTTGGCAGATTGATCCGATTGGTCTTAGGATTACATTAAACGAGTTTTGGGATCGCTATCGAGTTCCGTTATTCATAGTTGAGAATGGTCTTGGTGCTGAAGATAAAATGACACTTGATCATAAGGTCCATGATACTTATCGAATTGCATACTTGCGCAAACACATTGAACAAATGAGAGAAGCAATTAAAGATGGTGTTAAATTGATGGGTTATACCACATGGGGCCCAATTGATTTAATTAGTTTTTCAACTTCTGAGATGTCAAAACGTTACGGCTTTATCTACGTCGATCAAGATGATGAAGGTAATGGAAGTTTGAAACGCTATAAAAAAGATTCCTTTTATTGGTATAAAAAGGTGATTGCTTCCAATGGCGAAGATTTAGATTAATTTAAAACGAGTCTCTATGGCTCGTTTTTTAGTACAAAATAATTAATAGGCAACCTAAAAATCCAAGGATTAAGAGCATTAAAACATTCAATCCTGTAAATTTAATAAGGTAATGTTTATTTTGACGCTTGAAATTAAGTTTGTATTGTTTATAAGCAAGAAGATTGGCAAGTGATGCAACTAAAGTTCCAAGACCTCCAATGTTGGTACCTAAAAATAAAGCATAAGACTTTTTAGTAAATGGTGCGAATAAAATAGCAGTTGGGACATTACTTAAAAATTGACTTAATCCAATACTTGAAAAATAGACTTCAATGGCATTATTTCCAATCGATTTTAATGAATTAACGAGAATATCAGCATGACTAATATTACTTACGGCAACGAAAAAACAAATAAATGTCAATAAAAGCGAATAATCAACATTTCCAAATATTTGCGGGGAAATTATTAAAGCACTGATAATAGCAATCAGAATTCCAATTGTTAAAGGAATTAATTTAAGGATGCTTAATAAAACAATTAATGAACTGATTCCTGCAATCCAGACTTTTTTAGAATTTAATTTATTTAATCCTAATTTCTGTTGAACGAGTGGTTGAGGCTTAATGAGATAAGTTAAAGACTCAAGGAGGATAAAACTTAATAGACAGATTGGTAATGCCATTTTGAGAAAGTTTATAAAGGATAAATTGTAGTGGACAAATAAAAATAGATTTTGAGGATTACCAATCGGTAAAAGGATACTTCCTAAATTAGCAGCGAGGCAAAGCAAAATAACTGGTAATTCCGGGGCAACTTTAGTTTGTTTAATGCTGATTTTCAGTAAAGGAATTAAAGTGATTATTGCGACATCATTGGTCAAAATCATTGAACTAAAAAAAGCAATTAAAATTAAAATTTGAATGAGGAGTCGTGTATTCACAATTTTATAAGTTAAATTATCAGCAATAAATTGAAAGACCCCCAAAAATTGAAATGATTGGACCATAATCATCAGAGCAAACAAAGATCCGATCGTTCGCCAATCAATATCACTATTACGAGGGCGACCTACAATAAGAGTAATAACAGCTACTGCTAAGCTGATCAATAGTAATTTGTCAGTAAAAGTTTTTTTTAATATTTTCATTGTTTCAATGACTATTTTAAGGTTTAAAATTTCAAAATTAAAGCGATTTTTATGTTTTAAAATCTATTTCAATAAAAGCGCTTTTTTATAAGCTGAATGATTTATAATTAAGTTGAAAATATAAAAATTGGATGGAGGAAACAATGCAAGAAAAATATCAGCCGCTTTTTGAAGAACTTAGATTAAATAATGGAGTAACTTTGACTGATCGATTAGGAATGTGTCCGATGTTGGTTTTTGCTTCAAATGATGACGGAACTCCATCTCAGTTAGATTTAGACTATTTTAAATTACGTAATGAAGTGGGACAAATTTTAATTACAGGTGCGACAACTTTTCAGCCTCATACTAAATGTGGACCTCATCAACTATCAATTGAAAATGATGAAGCAATTGAACCTTTTAGTAAGTTAGCAAGTGTTATGAAAGAACACGGAAATAAAGCGATTGTTCAGCTTCAGCATCCGGGTCGTGAAGCATCGGTCGGATATGCCGAAACTGGAAATGCTTATGCCCCTAGTGCAATTGATTTTCCTTTTTTGAATTATCCGGTTAAAGAACTCACAGATGGACAAATTAAACAAATTATTACTGATTTCGGCAAGGCAACTGAGCGCTTAATTAAAGCTGGTTTTGACGGGGTTGAAATCCATGGAGCCAATCATTATTTAATTCAGCAATTTTTCTCTGAATATTCTAATCGACGAACAGATTTTTGGGGCGGCAGCTTAGAAAAACGGATGAATTTCCCGATCGAAGTAACTAAAGAAGTTATTTCAGTCGCCAGAAAATTAAAACCCGATTTTATTGTCGGATATCGTCTTTCACCTGAAGAAATCCACGGAGAAAATGTTGGTTATACGATTGATGATACTCTTAAATTAGTTGATAAATTATCAGATTTAGATATTGATTATCTTCATACTTCAACGTATGGCGGTGGTAATTTTGGTAAAGATGCCTATAAAGCCTATGCATTAAAAGGGAACCAAACCAAGCCCGTTAATGCTCTTATTAAAGAGAAAATTGCCAAAAGAGAAGCAATGATTGTTTCTGGTTCAGTTAAAACGCCGGATGATGCATTAGATGCTTTAAATTATGGTGATATAGTTGCAATGGGAGTCGTAGCATTAAGTGATCCAGAGTTTACTAATAAAATTATTAACGATCAGATTGATCAAATTAATTTAAATGTTAAGGATCGGTTAAAAGAATTAGTGATTCCAGAAGCACTAGTTGAAGTTTATAAAGCCGGAGCACCATTACCGCCACTAGAAGGACTAGATTTAAGTAAATAAAAATATTCAAAAGGGGCTGTAAAATGCAGCTCTTTTGTTTTTTATATAAAAAGGGAAAATAAAATGAATGAGACAGGTGCTGCTAAAAAGATTGATCTATTGACTAAGTTAGTAGAAGAAATAAGCAATAAAAATTTTACTCCCTTATTTTATTCAATACTTAAAACTAAGTTGGGCCCAATGATCGTTATTACTGACAACCATGCGGTTTATTTACTAGAGTTTGTTGATCGAAAAGGGCTTGAGAGTGAAATCCATAACTTTAAAAAACGACTTAAAGCAAAAATTTTACCTCGAAAAATTTCAATAGTTAATGAACTGGAACATGAATTAAATGAATACTTTTCCACAGGTAAATCAATTTTTACAGTTCCAATTAAAATGACGGGAACTAATTTTCAAATTAAAGTTTGGCAAGAGCTTCAAAAAATTCCCACAGGTGAGACAATTTCATATCAAGAATTAGCAGTTAGAATCGGCAATAAAAATGCCAGCAGAGCGGTTGCAAGAGCAAATAGTACTAACAAAATCGCGCTTATTATTCCCTGTCATCGAGTCATTAATTCTAACGGTAATATTGGGGGATACGCTGGCGGAATTGAGCGCAAAAAATGGCTTTTGGTAAATGAAAAGTAGTCTACTATATTGTAAAAAAATTGAAGTTGTTATTTATGCTATATAGATAACCCTAATTTTCTATCGTTGAAAAGTCGAAAATAGAATTTTCCTTCGCATAAAGCCAAATTCTGTGCGCGTAAGTTGTACGTTTGTTATTGGTTTTAATGCTTTTTTTAAGTTTGGACAGTTCATTGGTTATAATTCCGTTAACTCCGATAAACTGCATGCGGTCCATGTCATCTGGATCATCGACAGTCCAGGCGTAAACCTGTTTGTTCTCATTTTTTGCTCCGAAAATAAAACTTTCATCGAGCGTTGCTTCTTCCATCGTGTAGGCGTTCGCTTTTGTGTTAGGAAAGATTAGGTTGTAAGGCATAATATAACTAACGAAAATTTTAGGAGCTTTCTGTTTGATTCCATCAACTATTCGATAGTCTAGTGAATGAACTCGATCATGATTATTAACAATTATTCTTCCATACTTTTTTAAAAAAATGTCTAACATATTTTTGCTGTCATGAGGAGTCGTCTTAATTTCAATCAGTAAATGTTGGTGAATTTTACGAGCCGTTTGATAATAATCGTCAAAACTAGCCATTGGCGCACTTTGTCCATTTTCTCGTACTTTTAGCTTCGTTAATTGTTTTAGAGTTAATTGATAAGGCTCTTTGTTAAGGCCAGTTAATTGCTTTAAATTGGCGTCATGCATTACAATAAATTGATGATCTTTCGTTTCGTGAATGTCCATTTCAACATAATCGGGTTTTAATTTAGCAGTTTTTTTAAGAACGGGAATTGTGTTTTGAACACCGTTATTTCCGTCAACCCCACGGTGAGATATTTCTAAAATTTTTGTGTTGTCGTGATTGTTAATAAAAAGTGCATAATTTCTAAAATTAACAATTGAAATTATTAGAATTATTAAGGCAGAAATCGTATAACTGCCTTTTCCTAATTTTTTTTTGAAATGTATTTCTGTATTTTTATAAAGTGAGGAATTTGTAATTTTCTCGTCTTGATAAAAGTCCACAACGACTATTAAAGCGCTAAGAGCTGAGGCCCAAATTCCAAGTAATAATTGAATAATTTTAATTAAAGAAAGATTCCCAATTGCAAAATAAAAAGCAATATTTTTTTCAAGCATTAGATCAAGAAGCCGCTGAAAAGAGACAATAAAACCAATTACTGCGAATTTAACTAGAGAAGCTATTAAAATCACCAATATAAAACGCACAATAATTTTCCAAAATCGAGGTCCAGTATTGTGCCAGCTGTTTTTAATAGCTTCTGTAATTTGGTTATTTTTGATAAAAATTAATGGTAACACTTGAATTAAGCGAATTGCCAAAAAGGTAATTATTAAAATGAAAGCAAGATAAATAAATGTCATCCACCCATTGCTTAAAAAGAAATCCTCGATAAATGTAGGTATTTTAACTTTGTCAAGCAGTGGGGAGCCCAATAAAATATTAGATAAAGGCACAACTATGATTAGGTAACAAATAAAAAAAGGGAAACTTGAAAATTTAAGATTATGAATTTTGCTCCAGCTTTTCTTAAGTATTTCCCAAATGGTTTGATCATAATCTTGTCGCAATTGATCAATTCCAATAAAAACAAAAGCAAATTGTAAATAAACTAACATCAAAATGATGATTAGCAGAGCAATTAGTTCCAAAACAGCCAGCGGATTTTTGGTGACTATTGAAGTGAAATTGTCGTAACCTAGATAAGGAATTTTATTGATCCAAAGTATTCCTTGCGCAGTTAAAGCGAGAGCAGGAATTATAAAAAAGTTAATCAAAATATGGAGAGTTAAAAATAAAATTAAAAATGTTTTTCCTTTTTGGAAAAAGAAATGGGTAGCATTTTTAACAAATTTCCAGCTTTTCATCTATGTAGTCCATATTTTTCAATTGCATGAGCGACTCCGTCATGGTTATTATCATTAGTTTCAACTTCAGCAGCTTGTTTAATGATAGAAATTGCATTTCCCATTGCAACTCCAATACCGGCTTGATTAATCATTGATAGATCATTTAGTTGATCACCGATTGCCATTGTTTCTTCAATTTCAATGTTTAATTTTTTGGCCAGAGCAGCCATTGCATTCCCTTTTGATGATTGTTTATTCAAATACTCTATATTATGTCTGGAAGAACGAATAACAGTTAATTTATTATAAAATGATAATGGAATTTTCTTTTCGATCTGATCAAGAACTTTTTGATCATCATTAGTCATGGCCTTGATATAATTAATGTCTTCAGGTAATTTTCCATGTTCTTTAATGTAAAGAGGGAGACGAGTCATATAATTTTCGAAACTTCCATGCCAATTAATTTGATGCCAAGTTGTATAAGCACTGCTTTCGGTTTGAAATTCAACATAAGTTCCAAGGTTTCGATTAAAAAGATCAATTTCTAAAACGCTAGAATAGGGAAGACTGAATTGTTGAATTGTGGTTCCATCAACTTTTTGAATTAATCCACCATTGTATGTTATTACGTAGTCTTCAGAATTTAAATCCAGCCGGTCAATTATAGAATATACACCTGTTAATGGACGGCCGCTCGTGATTACAATTTTAATCCCAGCATTACGGGCTTCAGTGATTACATTTTTGGTGTAATCGGTTATTTGTAACAAATCATTTAGAAGCGTTCCATCTAGGTCAATGCAAATTAATTTAGTCATAGTAATTCCCCCAATTCTCATAATATAACAGGTATTTGGGTAAAATAAAAATTCGATGAGGGGAGATCACCGAATTTCTTGGGAGTTTATAAGTTGTTAAGGTAATTAATTAAATCTCTTGGGAGGAGTTATTAACTAATTTCTACAATGTTAATACTACATTGTAGATGTGAAGAAATTTTGATTTATCTGTCAAATTATTGTAAACAAAAAAATCAAATATCTAATTCCTCAACAACTTCACCGGCGGTTAATTTGGTCTGAAGTTTTTGAATCATATTTTCATCAATATAATTGTTTAACGAAGATAAAGTAGGTACAACCTTAAAAATGAAATTAGATTTTATTTCACTTGGATCAAAATTAGATTTGTAGTGTGATTTATCGTTCCAGTAATTCCAGTTAACATCAGATCTTTCATAATAAACAAAATTTTTCCTTGGAGTTTGATAGATTCTTTTATAAGTTATTGTCCTATCATTATTAGATTTATTGATCGTACTATAAATTTTATAGCCTAAAAAGGATTTATATTCATTAATGCCGTCGTTACTAACTTTTAGCTGTACTTTTTTATATTCCATTTTATCAACCTCTTGCATAGCATTGTATACTTAAAGTAATTATAATTTATGGATTAGAAAATTAAAAAACTCGATCAGGGAGGCCGATCGAGTAATTTTTTGGGAGTTTGTAAATTATTTATGAAAATTAACTAGATCTCTGGGAGGAGTAGTAATTAATTTCTACACTTATTAGATTACTATCTGATTGTGAAGAAAGTTAGACCTAATTGTAAAAATAATATGTTGATTGGATAAAGGAGAATCATGCGAGGATTTAAGTTAGTAAGTAAATATCAGAATCAAAATATAAATTTGCCAGAACGCAGCAGTGTTGGGTCGGCAGGATATGATTTTGAAGCAGCATCAGATGTTACAATTAAAGCTCATCAAAGCGAACCAGTTTTAATTCCAACCGGGATTAAAGCTTATATGGAATCAAATGAGTTTTTACTTTTAGTAAATCGTTCCGGCAATCCGCGAAAAAAAGGATTGATTTTACCGAACGGAGTCGGGATTGTTGATAGTGATTATTTTGATAATCCTGGTAATGAAGGAGAGATTTTTTTCCAAGTATTAAACATAAAAGATGAAGACGTGACAATTAAAAAAGGTGAACGAATTGGTCAGGGGATTTTTATGCCGTTTTTAATGGCAGAAAATGATCTTGCTGATGGTAAGAGAATTGGAGGATTTGGTTCTTCCGGAGATTAAAATGGTAAAAACGAAAACTATCTATGTGTGCAGCAACTGCGGATACGAATCAGCAGTTCAATACGGGGTTTGTCCCAACTGTCATGAATTTGACACAATGGAGCCGCTGGTTAAAAAATCACAGGAAACCTTAAAGAAAAAAGCGAAAATTGGTGAACAAGCAGTTGCTAAGTCAATCGATGAAATTTCGATCAATGATCTTGCAAGATTAAAAACGGGGGTTGATGAGTTTGACCGAGTTTTAGGGGGCGGACTTGTTCCGGGCTCTTTGGTTCTTATTTCGGGAGATCCAGGAATCGGTAAATCAACAATTTTGCTGCAAATTGCCAGTAAAATTGTTTCTCAAGACCAAAAAGTCCTCTACGTGTCTGGCGAAGAGAGCGCATCTCAGATTAAAAGAAGGGCAGAACGTTTGGGGGTAAGAGGTAAGGAATTAATAATTCTTTCTACTAGTGATTTTGATGAAGTAGAGTCACTTCTTGGTGAGGTTAAGCCCGATTTGTTGGTGGTTGATTCAATCCAAACAATGGAACTTTCAGACATCGACGGAGCAGTAGGAAGTGTTTCTGTTGTGAAAGAATTGACAAGTCGTTTAATGAAGATTGCTAAAAATCAAAATATTACGACTTTTATCGTTGGTCATATTACAAAAGATGGCACTATTGCTGGGCCCAAAATCTTAGAGCACATGGTTGACACGGTAATTTATATTGAAGGGGACAAATTTCATCTTTACCGGATTATGCACACCGTAAAAAATCGATTTGGCTCTACTGATGAAATTGGTTTGTTTGAAATGCATGAAGACGGACTTAAAGAAGTTACCAATCCTTCAGAAATGTTTTTGCAGGAAAGACTAGAAGGGGCAAACGGTTCAGCAGTTGTTGTCTCAATGGAAGGGACACGCCCTATTTTAGTAGAAATTCAGGCGTTGTTAACCCCGACTCTTTTTGGCAATGCAAGGCGGACAGCAACGGGCATTGATTATAATCGAGTGTCTTTAATCATGGCAGTGCTGGAAAAAAGAGCCAATATTTTACTTCAAAATCAAGATGCTTATATTAAAGTTACTGGGGGAGTTCGCTTAGATGAACCAGCAATCGATTTGGCCTGTGCAATGGCGATTACTTCAAGTTTTAAAAATAAAGAAATACCCGCAAGTGTCTGCTTTATTGGAGAATTAGGACTTGCTGGTGAGGCCCGCAGTGTTAATCGGATTGAGTTAAGAATCGCTGAAGCTGAAAAATTGGGATTTAAAAAGGTATTTGTACCAGCAAACAACTTAAAAAATTATCATGACAAACCAAAAATTGAGGTGATTGGAGTAAAAACAATTGCTGAAACAATCAAAAAAGTTCTTGGATCGTGATAAGTGATATTATAATTAGAGATTTTTAAAAACACGGAGGATGTCAGTAATTTTGGAAACAGAAAAAGTTAGAGTACGTTATGCGCCAAGTCCAACAGGACATTTACATATTGGAAATGCGCGAACTGCATTATTCAATTATTTGTTTGCCCGTAACATGGGCGGATCTTTTGTAATTAGAATTGAAGACACTGATACAAAAAGAAATGTTGCTGATGGTGAAGCATCTCAGTTAGATAATTTATCGTGGCTTGGCATTGATTGGGATGAAGGCCCTGATGTTGGGGGAGAATACGGTCCTTATCGTCAGTCAGAACGTAATGAGCTTTATCATAAGTATATTCAAGTCCTGCTTGATAAAGGTCTTGCTTATGAATCCTATCTTACTGAAGATGAGTTGACTGCAATGCGTGACCGTCAGCAAGAAGAGGGCGTTATGCCTCATTACGAGTATGAATTTGAAGGAATGTCGGAATCTGAAATTGAATCGGTAATAGCTGAAAAACAAGCTAAAGGTTTAAAACCGGTTATTCGAATTCGTCTGCCAAAAGATCATATTTTTCAATTTGATGATATTGTGAAAGGTCATATCGAATTTAATAGCGATACGCTTGGCGGCGATTTTGTCATTATGAAAGAAGATGGGCAGCCAACTTATAACTTTGCAGTAGTTATTGATGACCATTTGATGGAAATAACTCATGTTTTAAGAGGTGACGATCACATTGCTAACACTCCTAAACAATTGGCCGTTTATGAAGCTTTAGGATGGGATGCACCAAAATTTGGACATATGTCACTTATCATTAACCAAGCTACCGGCAAAAAACTAAGTAAGCGTGATGAAACGATTTTGCAGTTTATTGAACAGTATCGCAGCTTTGGATATCTTCCAGAAGCGATGTTTAATTTCATCACTCTTTTGGGCTGGTCGCCAGTTGGTGAAGAAGAAATATTTACAAAAAAACAATTTATTAAACAATTTGATCCAAAACGCTTGAGCCGCTCACCTGCTAAATTTGATGAGAAGAAGTTAGAATGGATTAATAATAAATATGTTAAAGCAGCTCCTTTAAGCCGGATTGCTCATATGTGTCTATTGGATTTAATCAAAAATGGTAAAGTCGAAGAAAATCCGGATGAACAAAAAATTGCTTGGGTTAGATCTCTTGTTGCTCTTTTTAAAGACCAGATGAGTTATACCAACCAAATTTTGGATCTTTCTGACCAATTCTTTCACGATATTTCTGAACTAGGTGAAGGTGAGCAAAAAGAATTGCAGGACGCTTCTGCAACATTTGTCATTGATGATTTTTATAGTAAAATTAAGGATCTAACACCATTTACTTCTGTTGAAATTGCAGACGCTATTCAAAGCGTTAGAGAAGACACCGGTACTAAAGGACGTCAACTATATATGCCGATTAGAATTGCATCGACTCGTTTAATGCATGGACCTTTTTTAACGGACGAATTAGAAGTAATTGGTAAAGAGAAAGTTATTGAACATATTAAATTAACTTTACAACAAATGTCTTAAAGAGGCGTCTACTTGCTAAAAATCTACAATACTCTTAGTCGAAAAAAAGAAAATTTCACCCCAATCTCTAAAAATCAGGTTACGATGTATGTCTGCGGGCCAACTGTTTATAATGACATTCATATTGGTAATGCTCGTTCAGTAGTCGCTTTTGATACCGTGCGCCGTTATTTAATGTATCGAGGTTATCAGGTAAAGTATGTTTCCAATTTTACTGATGTTGATGATCGAATGATTGATCGGGCAGCTGAGGAAAATGTTACAGTTTTTCAGTTGGCAGATCGAGTTATTAAAGGTTATGAACATGATGTTTCGCAAATTAATGTCCTGCCAGTAACCGTTCGAACCCGGGCAACTCAATTTATCCCGCAGATAATCGATTTTATCTCTCGTTTAATTGAAAAAGGTTACGCTTATAAAAGTGAAGGGGATGTTTATTTTCGGACACGAAAATTTCAAACTTACGGAGAACTATCAGATCAGAGTATTGCTGATCTTGTCGTTGGAGCAAGTGAGCATGTTAATTTAGAAGAACAAAGCCGAAAAGTTGATCCGTTAGATTTTGCGCTCTGGAAAGGTCAAAAAGGTGATGAAATTGCCTGGGATTCGCCTTTTGGAAAAGGTAGGCCGGGCTGGCATATTGAATGCTCGGTCATGTCAATTTCTGAACTTGGTGAGACTATTGATATTCATGGCGGAGGGGAAGATTTAAAGTTTCCCCATCATGAAAACGAAAGAGCTCAAAGTGAATCTTTAACTGAAGAACCTTTTGTTCATTACTGGATGCATAATGCTTTTGTTACTACAGCAGGTGATGAAAAAATGAGTAAATCGGCCGGCAATTTTATAACTTTGCATGAAGCATTAAAAACTTATGATGCAAATTTTTTACGCTTTTTCCTCGTTCAGACTAATTATCGTAAGCCACTGCAATATTCAAAGGATTCAATTGCTCAAGCTAAACGAAATTATGATCGAATTGCAGAGACTTCTCGTAACCTAAAAGCTTACATTGACGGTATCGAGCCGACAAAAACTGATAAGTCCAATGGCTCTTCATTAGTAGAAGACTTTAAAAAACGATTTGTTGAAGCGATGGATGATGACTTTAATATTCAAAATGCCTTAACAATAGTTTTTGAATATTTAAGGTGGATCAATAAAGAAGTTATAAATCAGTTATCCAGCTTAGATGAGTTAAATAATATCCAAAATTTATTAATCGATTGGCTTGGCATCTTGGGATTAAGCGAACCAAAAACTGAAGAAATTACCGACCAGGAAATTTTAGATTTAATTAATCAAAGAGATGCTGCTAGAGAATCTAAAGATTTTAAATTAAGTGATGAATTGCGTGATCGGCTTTTAAATTTAGGAATTTCAATTGAAGATACTAATAATGGAACGAAGTATACGAAAAAATGACAAATGTTAATCAATTAAACGGGTTAATTCTTGCATACTTAGGTGATGCAGAAATAGAAGAAAAAGTTCGCTACTATTTAGTGATGAATAAGCATTGTTCGGTTAACGAACTCTATATGCTGGCAAAATCATATGTTTCGGCCAAAGCCCAAACGGCTTTTTTTAATTTAATGTCAAAAGAAGAAATTTTAACAGATGAAGAATTTAGCGCATTTAAGTTAGGAAGAAATGCAAAAAGTCATACTCATGCAAAAAATACTGCTATTTCGATTTACCGAATTTCTACTGGTTTTGAAGCATTATTTGGTTATTTAAAAGTTACAGGACAGGATGATCGGATTCAAGAATTAATGGATTTTTGTTTTAAAAATATTGATAATGTAGAAATAATTGAATGAGGGTAAATTCATTTGCAAAATAAAGAAGACCATTTAGAAACAAATCAAATATTTGGCCGGCATTCAGTAATAAATGCTTTAAAACAATTACAAGCCAGCCAAATTAACCAGCTTTTAATTCAAAAATCTTTAAAAGGCAGTTTTTTTAACGAAGTAATAAAACTGGCTAAAGAAAAAAGAATTCTAATCAAGTATGTGCCGAAAGAAAAACTGGATAAGCTGACTAATAATAGCACTCACCAAGGAGTGGTTTTAGAAAATGCTCCGTTTTCTTATTCCGAGCTGTCAGATTTGAAAGACAGCAACTTTCTTTTGATGTTAGATAACATTATGGATCCGCATAATTTTGGTTCATTGATTCGTTCAGCAGATGCAGCAGGAGTTCAAGGAATTATTATTCCAGAGCGGCGCAATGTTCAAGTTACTGATATTGTTTGGAAAGCTTCAACGGGAGCAGCATCTTTTGTACCTATTGTTCGGGTTACAAACCTTAGTTCAACTATTAAAACGTTAAAAGAAGATGGATTCTGGTTTTTTGGAGCTGACATGCAGGGTACCAATTGGTTAGATTGGCAAGTAAATGGTAAAATTTGTTTAATTGTAGGAAATGAGGGAAGTGGAATCTCGCAAGGGATTCGTGCTAAGATTGATGAATTTATTAAAATTCCGATGTTTGGTCATGTGGATAGTTTAAATGCATCAGTAGCTGGTGGGTCTTTACTAATGCTGGCGGCTGCCAAACGTAATCAATAACAATTTATGTTCAAATGGATAAACTAAAAGAATTTTTTATAAGTTTTGGAAACAATTTAAAAGCATTAAATAAGGAACAAATTTTTCATCAGATTGATTTAGGTTTACAAATCATTAGAAAAGTTGTTTTGAATTTTATGGCTCTGGGCATTTTAGCTCTAGGTCTTCTTTTTGGTATTGCAGTTGGTTATTTTGCGTCAATCTTAAATGAAGAATCGATTCCTACAGTTTCTCAAATTGATAAGTTAATTCATGATGTTGATCAAAGTTCGACCCTTTATTTTGCCGATAATTCTTCTCTAGGAGAAATTCAATCTGATATCGTTAGTTATAAGGTAAAATCCAACCAGATTTCTCCGTGGATTAAAAAAGCTATTGTTGCTTCAGAAGATGAAGATTTTTATATCCATCGAGGAGTAATGCCTAGAGCAGTTTTTCGCGCGGCACTTTCTGACATTTTTGGACTTGGGGCTCAAACAGGCGGCTCAACTTTGACTCAGCAATTGGTAAAAATGCAAATTTTGTCTTCTGAAACAACTTTTAAGCGTAAAGCTACTGAAATCTTTTTAGCGATGAGAGTAAGTAAGTTTTTTAGTAAAGACGATGTTCTAACTTCATACTTAAATGCAGCCTCATTTGGTCGAAATAACAAAGGTGAAAACATTAATGGGATTGGGGCTGCTGCTCAAGGCATTTTTGGAAAAAACTGTCATGACCTTTCGATTGCACAATCTGCTTTTGTAGTTGGGTTGGTTCAAAGTCCATTTGCTTATACACCATTTGATAATAAAGGTGCAATTGATAAAAATACTGTTAAATATGGTTTAAAGCGGTCAAAAATTGTTCTTTTTAGACTTTATCGTGATGGTAAATTAAGTAAAGAGCAATATCACAGTGCTTTGAAGGAAGATCTGAGCAAAGAATTTTTAAAACCAGCGGCTTCGACTAAACATATTAATAATAATGGTTATACATATAGCGCTGTTAAAGAAGAAGCACAAGATATTTTAGCGAATGTTTTAATGGATGATGATGGGATTGATTCTGATAAGGTTAAAGAATCGACTTATAAAAGATATTATGACGCTGCTAGGCTGAAATTGTCGCAAAATGGATATAAAATTTATTCAACTATTAATCCAAAGATTAATAACAGTATGCAGCAAATTTTGACAAATAGTCGCGATCTTTTTAGTGAAACTCATACTGATAGTGTGTATGATCAACAAAAAAATGATTTTGTCGAATTATCGGAACCGGTTCAACATGGGACAGTTGTTTTGGATAATAAAAGTGGTGGAGTTTTAGGGTTTATAGGAGGTGTAGACTTTAAACTTAATGAGTTTAATCATGCGTTTAACAATCGTCGTTCTCCCGGCTCTTCAATTAAACCGCTGTTAGTTTATGGTCCGGCTATTGATTCCGGGATTATCGGTTCTCATTCAGTGTTAGCAGATTTTCCGGCTAAATATGGTAATTATGAACCAAGTGATTATGATCAAACTTTCCAAAATCGTTTTGTATCAGCAACTGAATCCCTTGCTCAATCATACAATGTTCCAACTGTTAATCTCTATCAGGCTCTTCGTCAAAAAGATACAAATTTAGCTAAGAGCTACATGGATAAGATGAATATTGAGCTAACAGATAAAGAATACAATGAGCTCGGAATTTCATTGGGAGGAACGGATCATGGACTTTCGCCCCTTCAAGAAGCGGGAGCTTATGCAGCATTTTCTAATGATGGTGACTATCAAAGACCATATGTAGTTTCGAAAATTCTTGATCCAACTGGTCGAGTAGTCTATGAACATAAAACTAAAAAAGTTAAAGTATATTCAGATGCCACTTCATATATTATGAGAAAAATGATGCAGGAAGTTGTTCAAAATGGTACCGCGACTCTATTAGGTTCTAATTTAGAATTTGATTCGGATAAACTTTATGGAAAAACAGGTACAAGTAATGATAATCGTGATTATTGGTTCACAGGTTCAACTCCAGGAATAACGATTTCCTCATGGATTGGCTATGATAATCGATCAGGCAACTCATATAATTTACAAATGAGTGATTCAGATAGTAACTTACGTTATGTGGCTAGAATTTTAAATAGAATTTATGAAAATAATCCAGACTTCTTAAAGTTAAATGAGCAAAAATCTAAGCCAAAAAGTGTTAAAGAATATAATGTTCTTCTTAAAACGGGGACTTTACCTGGTACAATCAATACTAATTCTTCTAGCTTTACGATGAGGGGTCAAACTGTTGAAAGCCTTTATGCTAAAGGTGAACCAAAAGAAATATCTGTCAACTTTGGAATTGGCGGATATGCGAGTGATTATAGATTGTTTTGGGCAAATTACTTTGGACAATATAATGGCTATGGGATTGTATCGAGTGCATTTAAAGGGATGGAATATGATACGAGTAATCCAAAAGAATATTTCTCTTACTATGAGGCTCCTCGTAATAGTTCTTCTAATAACTATTATAATTCGGTAAATAATAATCAAGGTTATTATAATCAGAGTGGTAATGAAAATTACTATCAAAACTATAATCAAACTGGAAATTATGGCGGCTTAAATAATAGCAATGGATATAACCAGAATCAGCAAACTAACCAGTACGGAGGAGAGGATCAGAACAATAATCAAATAAATCAAAACCAATCAAATAATTATAATAATGGAAATGGTCAGTAAATATAGCTAAACAAAAAAGCAAATCAATTTTTAGATTTGCTTTTTTAATCTGAAGAACTATTAAATTCTGGTGCTGCCTCGATGGATAATATCATAGTCAAGAAAAACTTGTTTGTCTTGAACTTTTTCATTGTTCATGATTTTTGTTAAAATTCTCATAGCGACAGCTCCAATATCGTATAAAGGCTGAGAAATTGAAGAAATCATTGGACGAGCGTATTTTGTGACTACAGTATTGTTGCTGGTAATAATTTGGAAATCATCGGGAATAGATTTACCTAATTGAAATCCTTTGTTTAATAACATTATGGCAACATCATCACTGTAAACAACAGCTGCAGTGGCATCGCTGTCATAAATGTCTTGAAGCATTGGATTACTAATGCTGTTGTTGTCGCGATATTCAAAAATTAAATTTGGATCAAAGCTAACTCCGTATTTCTTCAAAGCATCTTGATATCCTGGAATCCGATAATCACTATTAATAGAATAATTTTTATCGTTGATAACTAATGCAACTTTTTGTTTTTGTTTCAAAAAGAATGATGTGGCATCGCAAATTGCTTTGCGGTAATTAATATTGACACTCGGCGTCCCTTCCTGATCTACAGATCCTGCTAAAACTACGGCAGTCCCATTGTCTTTGGTAGATTTTTGAAAATGTTCAGTTTGATCTCGGCCCATATAGATAATTCCATCAACCTGTTTGGCTAAAAGATTATCAACAATTTTATTTTCTTTTTCCGTGTCCTCACTTGAGTTTGCAATAATAATGTTATAGTTATACATTAAAGCAATATCATCAATTCCTACCGCTAAATTAGCAAAATAATCATTGGCTAGGTCTGGTAAAATAACACCAATTGTTGTTGTTTTTTTGCTAGCTAAACCCTGAGCAACAGCATTAGGGTGATAATTCAAGTCGTGGATAACTTTTAGGACTCGTTCTTTTGTTTCCTGTTTAACTTTAGGATTTCGGTTCATTACGCGGCTGACAGTAGCCATTGATACATTAGCTGCGTTTGCTACATCATAAATTGTTACTTTAGGTTGCATATTTAAATATTCTCCTGATTTTCTGTAAAAATGTAATATTTTTCATTGTAACTCAACTCAGCTAAAAAATAAAGCGTTTCCACGATTTTTTTGGAAGAAATTAAAATTTTTTAAAATGAAACTGAGAAAAATCAGAAATCAAATTTAATATATAAAATGAAAATATGCAGAAAAAAATAACAAAAATTATCGATGCTAAAAGAAGTCCGATCGGAAAAAAAGGTAAAAGTCTTGAGCAGTTATCGGTTCAGGAAATTTCTTGTCAGGTAGTTAAAGATCTAGATATTGATTTAACACTAGTTGATTCTTTGATTATGGGAACAGTCTTACAGACAGGTCTGGGTTCTAATGCTGCACGGCAAGTTGCTCTTAAATCAGGGATGAACGATACTTCTACAGCTCAGACTGTAAATATGGTATGCGGTTCTGGAATGTATGCACTTCATCTTGCTGATAGTAAAATTAAACTTCAAGAAGCTAATTTAATAATTGCGGGTGGTGCAGAAAGTATGTCCAACGCACCGGCATTTGGTTTAAAAAATAAGCCAACTCTTTTAAATGATGCTTTAGAAGATCCTTTTACTCATGATCATATGGGAGTTACGGCAGAAAATGTAGCTAATGAATATCATGTAACTCGAAAAGAACAAGACGAATTTGCCCTTTTGTCTCATCAAAAGGCAGGGAAATCTTGGGAAAAAGGAGATTTTAATAAAGAAATTGTTCCAATCAAATCGGGCAGTGAAATTCTTTTAAGTAGCGATGAATGTGTCAGAGTGGATTCTAGCTATGAAAAATTAAGTCAATTAAAGCCAGTTTTTTGTGAAAGTGGAACAGTTACAGCGGGGAACTCTTCACCTTTAAGTGATGGAGCTAGTTTCTTAGCCTTAGCCAGTGAACAATTTGTGGATGATTATAATTTAGATGCAAAAGCTGATATTGTTGATTACGTGGAAATCGGTTTTAAACCTGAATTGATGGGATATACTCCTTATTTTGCGATCAAAGAGCTACTAAAGCGAAATGGATTAAAGATTCAAGATGTTGATCTTTTCGAAATTAATGAAGCTTTTGCCTCTCAATGTTTTGCAGTCAGCCGCGATCTTTCAATTCCACTGGATAAACTTAACATCAGCGGCGGGGCGATTGCTTTGGGGCACCCGTTAGGATCCAGTGGAGCCAGAATTGTGACGACATTAGTTCATAATCTGCAACGAAAAAATCTGGAATTAGGAGTTGCATCTTTATGTATTGGAGGCGGGATGGCTTGTGCCATGCTGATTAAAAATAATTGAAAAAATTTTATGAACTTGCAAGATTAGAGCGGGTTAAAGAACTTTTAAACAGTAAACAAATAACCCATGATTTAGCAGATCGATTAGTAGATGCTGCAAATTTGACTGACCAAGAATTAGAAATTTTCACTGAAAACTCGATAAACCAGTTTCATATTCCAATTGGCTTGGTTCATGGGTTAAAGGTTAATGGGGAAAGTTATGAAATTCCGATTGCAACTTATGAGCCTTCAGTTGTCGCAGCTTTAAATAAAGCAACTCATTTTGTTAACGAAGACAAAGGAATCGTTGTTACTGGGACAAAGCTGCCGACTACCGGACAAATTTTTGTCACATATCAAGGTGAAGCAGAAGCAATTAAAAGTGATATCATCTCAAAAAAAGATTTATTAATTGCAAAAGGAAACGAAGCCGTCTCTCATTTAATTAAACGTGGCGGTGGAATTAAGCAATTAACGTTTGATTTTGAACAGGAAATTATGATTTGTACCGTTCAAGTTGATACAAAAGAGGCAATGGGTGCAAATTTAGTTGACACGATTGTTGAAAAAATTGCACCTCTAGTTGCAAAAATTATCAATGGTGATGTTATCAGTGCAATTTTATCTAATCTACCAATTGGCGAACCTTTTAAAGCAAGGGCAAATGTTCCGGTTTCACTAATTGGCATTGAAGCGGCGGAAAAGTTAGTCCAGCTTTCAACAATTTCAAGTTTTAACGAAGCAAGGTCAGTAACTAATAACAAAGGGGTTATGAATGGCTTAATTGGAGCAGTGATTGCAACGGGTAATGATGATCGGGCTGTCAGCAGCGCCATGTATAGTTATCATTCAAAACCGCTTAACCGCTCATTTACGAATTGGATTATAAAAGATCAAGAACTAATTGGAGAATTTGTTGGTTATTTACCTCTTGGAACGGTGGGAGGAGCAATCTCAACTCACCCTGACGCCAAAAAATGTCTATCGCTTTTAAACGTTCAAGATAGCACTGAACTAGCACATGTTTTAATGGCAGTGGGACTGGCAAGCAATTTTTCGGCGTTGTATGCGTTAGTTACGGATGGAATTCAAAAAGGTCATATGCGTCTGCAGGCAAAATCTATTGCTAAAAGTGTAGGGGTTAGAGATCAAGATCTTAGTTCAGTAGTAGATGAAATGGTAAAGCGGAAAAGCTTTGATACGATTACAGTACAAAAAATTTTAAAAGAGAGAAGAGACAAATGATCGGTATTAATAAAATAGCTTGTTATATTCCTCAAAATTACCTTAAAATGACTTCTTTAGCATCAGCTAGGGGAGTTGATCCTAAAAAGTTTTTAATTGGAATTGGGCAGGAAAAAATGGCTGTTGTCGGAGGAAATGAAGATTCGATTTCAATGGGGCTTAATTCAGCTCGTCGATTATTAGATTCATTAACCTCAGAAGAAAAAGAATCGATAAAATTAGTAATTTTTGCAACTGAAAGCAGTGTTGATGAATCCAAAGCAGGATCATTGTTTTTTCAGCAATACTTGGGACTTTCATCAGATGCGCGTTATTTTGAAATAAAAGAAGCGTGTTATGGGGCAACGGCGGGTTTGGATTTAGCAATTGATCGGGTGACACTGCACCCGGATGAAAAGGTTCTAATAGTAGCTAGTGATATTGCGCGCTATGGTCTTAATTCTGGCGGTGAGGTAACTCAAGGGGCTGGAAGTGTTGCAATGCTGGTTGAAAATAGTCTTGAAACGGCATTTGAAACCGTCTATCGACCATCCTACTATGCTCAAAATGTTCCTGACTTTTATCGCCCAATGGGTTGCGAAGAAGCTATTGTTGATGGACCGCTTTCAAATCAAACTTATTTGCAATTTTTTAAACACGTATTTGAGGACTTTTTTAAATCTAAACCAATTATGCCTGAAGATTTAAAAATGATTAATTTTCATATGCCTTATACCAAGATCGGTCTTAAAGCCTTAAACGAGATTAAAGATCAGATTAATATTGATAAATTTGAAGAATGGGTTAATTTGTTTAATCAAGGAAAATCATTAAATGCAGAAGTTGGAAATATTTATACGGGTTCCTTATATTTAAATCTTTTATCAAATGTTTTAGCAGGAAATCTCAATAAAGAAGATTTAATTGGAATGTATAGCTATGGATCAGGTTCACAAAGTGAATTCTATGTTTTAAAAGCTCATGCAATTCCTGATTTAAGCTCACTAAGCGATCTGTTAATTAATCGTCAGGAAGTTGAGATTAAGACTTACGAAAAAATGTATCAAGAACGATCTGATGAGTTAAATCAACAATTTAATTCAGAAGGCATTCGTTTAGGAGATTTTTACTTAAAAGAAGTCGTTAACGGAAATCGAATTTATGATCAAAAATAGCCAATAGCTGAATGTTATTGGCCATTTTTATCTGCTGGTATTACCTTTAATTAACTTGTTGGGTAAAATAAAATGTTTATTTTCGTAATGATCGTGATTGTCAATCTGTTTAAATAAGGTGTTGATGAGAAGTTCTGCAATATCGCTGATAGGTTGAGCAATCGTGGTGAGTTCAGGATAATAATCTTGAATAAATTTCGTTCCATCAAATCCGATCACTTTTAAATCATTTGGAATGGTGATTCCTAGTTCACGTGCGACATTAATTGTTAAGAGTGCGGTAAGATCATCAGTAGTCATAATTCCATCAATATTTTGATTTTTCTGCAATAATTCCCGAATCATCATATGTTTGATGTTTACTGATATTTCAGTTGACAGCGGTAGAAAATTTGGAGTTAACTGATGTTCAGCTAATGTTTTTCGAAATGCAATCTCTCTTTGATCTGTAGGCTGAAGATCCCGTCCGGCATGCACGTTCCCTAAAAAATAAATGTTAGAAGCCCCGCTATTAATAAGTTCTTCAGCAGCAAGAGCTGCTCCTTGGTAATTATCACTGCCGACAATCGGAATTGAGTCTGCTAAATAACGATCAAAAGAAACGATGGCTTGTTTGATTTCTTGATATTCTTTCAAACTTTTTGAATGGGTACCGACAATAATTCCATCGACTTGGTTAGATACCAGCATATTGAGGTAATCACGCTCTTTATTTTGATCATTTGAAGCGTTGCAAAGAATTGTTTTATAGTGTGATTTAAAAAGCTGATCTTCAATTGTAGCAATTAGTTCAGCATAAAAAGGATTGGTAATCGATGGAAAGATTAAGCCAATCAATTGAGTTTTTTTACCCTGCAGTGATCGAGCCAAAGAGTTCGGTTGATAATTGAGCTCTTTCATTGCAGTGTGCACTTTGTTACGCGTGTTTTCACTAATCGCACCGTAGTTATTAATAACTCGAGATACTGTAGTGGGAGAAACTCCCGCTTTTTTTGCAACGTCTTCTAATTTTGCCACGATTAACCTCGTAATTATTTTTTTAATTCCCAAACGTTGATTTGGTCATACGAACCGGTTAAATCAATTGTATTAGCATCTGGTTCAGAAAAATAACGTAAAGTTTGAACCTTTAAACCGTTGTTTATAAATATTTCGCAGATCGTATTGTCAACAAAAATATTTAATTGAATCTCTTGGTGGGCTGTTACAGTTGATCTTCTAATTTCACCGAATTCTTTATTTAACGGAAATTTAGTTCTAGAACGATCTACCGTAACTATACCATTTAGTGCATTGATTGTGATTTCTAAATAATTATGATCAGTTTTAAATAATTTTAGACTAGTCCGCTGATTGGCGGGAACTGTTAGTTCAAGTTCAAAATTCTTGCCTACTTGTTCATTTTGAAAATCTATTTTCTTTTGACGAAGCATTTTGGTTTCAGCAATTGGATATTGATAAAGCTGCTTATTTTTAATCGTTAATTCCTTAATAAGGCTTAAACTGCCAGTCCAGTCATCTTGATCATTTGGATAAATAAGATCGGGTAAATTAATCCAGCCAACGCTCAGACTGCGTCCATCGGGAGCTTTTAAAACTTGTGACGCGTATAAATCAAAACCTTCGTCAAGATTGTTGATACTTGATGGTTCTTTGACAGTGTTGTTATTCCAATCAAGATCTTGTCCGATAACGTAACAGTTGGGATATATATTTTGATAATCCAAGATTTGATGGTCTAAACCTTGAGGGCAAAAAATAATTACTGGCTGTCCGTTTACTTCGATTAAGTTAGGACATTCAATCATAAATCCGGTTGGATTGTCGGTGAAGTTTAAAAAGCCTGTAAAGTGAAGACTGTGTAATTCTTTTCCTTGATAAACGGCAATTTTACCATGTTCGTCTGATGTTTGAGAACCGATTATGACTTGATAATTGTCCTTAATTTTCATAATCTGGGGATCACGAAATTCAGAAGTGCAGTTAGTAGGAGGTTCTTTAATTAAAGGGACTTCCTCTTTTTTAATTTTGTCGTTTTTATCCATCCAGGCAGCATCTTGGTAAGCAAATCGTTCGCCTTGCTCGTTTCGAACGTTTCCTGTATACATTAATAGCAATTGTTCATCGATTGACAATGCAGATCCTGAATAAACCCCATGCGAATCGTATTTAGTATCTGCCTTTAAAGCAATGCCTTTATTTTCCCAGTGAATTAAATCTTTTGATGTTAAATGGTACCAAGATTTTAATCCATGAACGGCACCAAAAGGATAGTACTGATAAAACAAATGATATTCATAATTAAAAAAAGAGAACCCGTTAGGATCGTTTAATAGCCCGAAGTCTGGTTCAATGTGATATTTTGAATGCCAGATGGAATTTGATCCTCTTTCTTTTAACTCTGAGATGTATTCATTACTCCAGTCGGAATATTTTTTATAGCGTAGTTCACGTGTCCAATTTGTAATCATCTTTACTCCATTGATAAACGTTTTTATTTAATTTTAATTGTTTTTATAAACTTTTAAACCCAAAATTTAAAAATAATTGTTAAACGTTTGACATTTTCTGAAAATAGTATAACATATTTTGGTGGAAGGGCATACAATTTTTAAAAGGAGAGAAAAATGGATTATAAAAAAGTAGCCAAAGACGTCATCGATGCTATTGGAGCAGATAATCTTCAGGCAGCGGCTCATTGTGCGACTCGCCTTCGTTTAGTTGTAAAAGATGAAGGCAAAATTAATCAAAAAGCTTTAGACAGTAATTCTGATGTAAAGGGGACATTCAAGACCAATGGTCAGTATCAAGTTATTATTGGACCAGGTGCGGTGGATTACGTTTATGATGAATTAATCAAACAGACCGGGTTAAAAGAAGTAACTCCTGATGACTTGAAGGAAGCAGCGAGTCATGGGCAGAAAACCAATCCGTTCATGGCATTTATTAAGCTGCTGTCTGATATTTTTGTCCCAATTGTTCCAGCTCTTGTAGCTGGTGGTTTACTGATGGCCTTAAATAATGTCTTGACTGCTGAGAATCTATTTTCTGCTAAATCTTTAGTAGAGATGTATCCGCAGATTAAAGGTGTTTCAGAAATGGTTAATTTAATGGCTTCAGCGCCATTTACCTTTTTACCAATTCTGATTGGCTTTTCGGCAACCAGAAGATTTGGCGGTAATCCTTATCTTGGGGCAGCAATGGGAATGATTATGGTAATGCCAAGTCTTGTCAGCGGCTATAACGTTGCAGTTGCAATGAATACTGGCAAGATGCCTTATTGGAACCTATTTGGTTTCAAGGTTGCCCAAGCTGGATATCAAGGACAAGTTATTCCCGTTCTCGCAGTTGCATTTATTCTGGCCACGCTTGAGAAATTTTTCCATCGGCATATTTCAGATGCCCTTGATTTCACATTCACACCAATGCTTTCAATTATCATTACTGGATTTTTAGCATTTATTGTCGTTGGTCCCGTTCTTAGAGTTGTTTCTGATGGCTTAACAAATGGTTTAGTTTGGCTTTATAAGACAACTGGATTTATCGGAACCGGTATATTTGGTACATTCTATTCTTCTATTGTTATTACCGGACTTCATCAAAGTTTCCCAGTTGTGGAAACCCAATTGTTAGCGAATATTGCTAAAACTGGAGGAAGTTTTATTTTCCCAATTGCCTCAATGGCAAATGTAGCTCAAGGTGGGGCATGTTTAGCAATCTTCTTCTTGACTAAAAGCGAAAAAGAAAAAGGTTTAACTTCTTCATCTGGAATTTCTGCTTTACTAGGAATTACCGAACCAGCAATTTTTGCTGTTAACCTAAAATTGAAGTTTCCTTTTGTTTGTGCGATGATCGGATCAGGAATTGCGAGTGTTTGGATTGGTTTAATGCACGTATTAGCAAGTGCAATGGGATCTGCTGGGGTGATTGGATTTATTTCAATTCCGACAAAATATTGGGTTTCCTTCTTAATTGGCGTTGTAGTTAGTTTTGGAATTGCGTTTATCTTAACAATGGTTTACGGTAAACAGCATTACACCGTTTTTGCTGATGAAGAACCTGCTGCAGATGCTTCTTCAGTAACCACTGAAGTAAATGATTCAACTTTAGAAGATGCAGTAATTTTAGCACCAGTCAGCGGTACGCCTGAATCACTAAATAAAGTTAATGATCAAGTATTTTTGGCAGAAATTATGGGAAAAGGTGCAGCAATTGTTCCAAACGATAATAATGTCTATGCTCCGCTGTCAGGTACTGTAACCGCTGATTTTGAAACCCACCATGCTTATGGAATTACGGGTGATGATGGAGCTGAAGTTTTAATCCATTTAGGCCTTGATACTGTTAATTTAAAAGGAGAATATTTCACTAGCAATGTAGTGAAAGGCGAAAAAGTAAAAGCAGGAGATCTGCTTGGCACTTTTGATTACCAAAAAATTAAAGAAGCGGGTTATGATCCGACTGTAATGGTCGTCGTTACTAATACAATGGCTTATGGAGCCGTTGAAATGATTGACAGTAACGAGGTCAAATCAGGAGATCAATTGGTTGCGTTAACGGTTGGGACAAAAAATAATTCTAGCGCAATGAAATAAAAACAAGTTTAAAATAGAGATCAGTGATCTCTTTTTTAATTTATTCAGGAGGATACAAATTGGAATATAGTGATTGGTGGAAAAAAAGTGTTGTTTATCAGATTTATCCTAAAAGTTTTCAAGATACAAACGGTGATGGGATCGGTGATCTGCAGGGTATTATTGAGCATTTAGATTATTTAGAAAAGCTAGGCGTAGATGTTCTTTGGTTAAATCCAGTGTACAAATCTCCTCAAGTTGATAATGGATATGATATTGCTGATTATCGGGAAATCGATCCAATTTTTGGAACG
The DNA here is from genome assembly GCF_033095965.1 of Xylocopilactobacillus apis. Taxonomy (NCBI): domain Bacteria; kingdom Bacillati; phylum Bacillota; class Bacilli; order Lactobacillales; family Lactobacillaceae; genus Xylocopilactobacillus; species Xylocopilactobacillus apis. The sequence goes on along the minus strand of NZ_AP026801.1, from coordinate 1,421,125 downwards.
ATGGAGGATTTTGATCAACTTTTAGAATCTGCTCACGAGCATCATTTAAAAATCGTCATGGATTTAGTGGTTAATCATACATCTTCCAAACACCCATGGTTTAAAGAAGCAAAGAAAAGCCGTGAAAATAAATATCATGATTATTTTATTTGGCGTGAATCAAAGAATAATCAAGAACCTAATAACTGGGGAGCATCGTTTGGCGGATCTGCTTGGGAGTATGTTGATGAAGTTGCACAATATTATCTCCATTTGTTTGCTAAAGAACAGCCAGATTTGAATTGGGAAAATCCTAAAGTAAGATTTGAAGTTTATGATTTGATGAAATATTGGCTTAATAAAGGCATTGATGGTTTTCGAATGGATGTCATCAACTTAATTTCTAAAAGCAGTTATGATGATGTTACGCCAAAACCAGGACAGAAATACAGTGACTATCGTCCAAGAGTAGCAAATGGTCCAAAAGCACACGAATACCTGCATGAGATGAATCAAGAAGTTTTGAGCAAGTACGATATTATGACAGTTGGGGAAATGCCTTCAACTTCGCCTGCGGAAGCTTCAAAATATACAAATCCAAAAAATGAAGAACTTAATATGATTTTTGAATTTGAGCACATGGGGATTGATCGTGATCCAGTTTATGGTAAATATACCGATAAAAGATTTAAATTAATTGATCTAAAGAAAGTTCTTAGTAAATGGCAGATGGAATTAGCTGATAAAGGTGGCTGGAATAGCCTTTATTGGAGTAACCATGACCAGCCAAGGGCAGTTTCCCGTTTTGGCAGCGAAAAATATCGGGTAGAGTCTGCAAAAATGTTAGGAACTCTTCTTCATTTTATGCAAGGAACACCTTATATTTTTGAGGGAGAAGAAATTGGAATGACAAACGTTCATTTTCCTTCAATTAGTGATTACGATGATATTGATACTTTAAACGCTTATAAGGTCTTAAGAGAAACTCATGGATTGAGTAATGAAGAGGCGATGAAGGGAATTTATGCGCAGTCGCGTGACAATGCTAGAACACCAATGCCGTGGAATAGTCAAACTAATGGTGGTTTTACAGGTGGAAAGCCGTGGTTACAATTAAATCCTAATTATAATGAGATTAATGTTCAAAACACTTTAGCTGATCCTAATTCTATTTTTTACTATTATCAAAAATTAATTCAGCTTCGACACGATCTAGCAATTATTACAACGGGCAATTATACATTGTTAGATCCAGATAATCCGGATTTGTTTATCTATACAAGAGAACAAGATTCAGAAGGACTTTTGGTTGTCTGTAATTTTTCTGAAAAAGAAATTAATTACGAAATTCCACCAGAATACAAAAATGGTTCAATTTTGATTGGAAACTACTCAGATTCCGCTATGGGACATCTTAAACCGTATGAAGCAATTGTAATTAAAAAATGATGCTTTTTTTGCCGAAAACCTCTCAATCCAGTAAAATTACTGTAAAGAGAGGTTTTTATTTATGTTTGTTAATTTATCCAATGGCAAGAGTTTTTCAGGTGGATCGCTAAATCCTGAGATTATCTTACCGATTATTTTAATGATTGCAATTGTTCAGACAGTAAAATTAGTACGGAATCATTCGTCTATTGTAAAAATTATTCTGGTTTGGGCGTTTTATTTTTATCTTTATAAAGTTATTTCTCTCACATTATTTCCAATCGGTTGGTTTGACAGTAATAGTGCTATCCATAATTATCCATTCGGTATGCAAAATATGACTGAACTCAATCCGATGAAGTGGTTGAGTTATTCTAAATTTCAAATTTTTGGAAATATTTTGTTATTGATGCCTTTAACGTTTATTGGTGGAATAATCTTTCCTAAAATGCGAAGTTTATCCAAAGCTGTCACTGTTTCCTTTTTGGTTTCTCTTTTGATTGAGATAAGTCAATTGACATTAAATTATTTTTATTTAGGTAATCGGAGCTTTGATACGGGAGATTTATTGTTGAACACCATTGGAGGATTAATTGGATATTTGTTTTTAAAATTATTTTTTAAAGTTTTTCCTGCAAAAACCGTTAATAAAATTTTGAGCAAATAAAAAACTTAAAGAACTAAATCTTTAAGCTTTTTAATCTAATTAACTTATTACTCTTACAGTAACAGTTTGGCGGCCAAACTGAAGTGCTTGAGAATTTGGCATTGCAATATCCAATTGATTAGGATTTGAATAAGCAAATCCACCAGTATCACGAACTACATAATTTTTAGTTGTGCCATCTTGGAAAGTAATTGCTAAACGTGTTCCGCGAGGAAATACGCTTAAATTAGCAGCTACTGTGTCATACCCAAATGTATAATTTCCAAGAACTCTTGGATCATAAGCGGTAGCAACCATTGTACGACCAGCTGATTGAACAACTGGTTGACTCCAACTCATGTAATCTCCTTGAACCCATTGGTTAGCACCAATTTTGATAAAGTGTTTACCGTTAGTAGTGGTTGCTTCTTGGAAAACTTTCCAAGCACTGCGATGAGGTAAATATTGACCAGTCAATTTTGGTGAATTAGCAGGTGCTGAATAAACAGCAATTGAAGCATTTTGTTTGTAATTGACATACATTACACCGCTTAAACCTGAAGTTGCACTAATATCAGGTTTAACTCTTGACATATAGGCAGCTTGGACCCATTGGTTCTTTCCAACTTGATAGTACCATTTTTTATTTACTAAAGCTTGTCTTGAAACTTTCCAAGCTGTTCCATGCTGTAAAAATTTTCCAGTTGTTACAGGTTGATCTGCAGGTTCTTTATATACTGCAATTGAATAACCAGGATAATTAACATAAAATGTTCCGCTTTGAGCAGAATAGGCAACTGCAGCAGCAGCTTGAACGGTTTCTATCTTAGTTTCAGATACTGCATTTGCAATTCCTGAAACAGATGTAAGTGCGATTAAAGAAATGATTGTTTTTTTAACTCTCAAAAAATTCTCCTTTGTCGTCCTTTTGAACAACAATAGGTTATAACGATGACCACCTAAAAACAATCAAAACCGATAGACCGAAAACTTATTGTAATCTAAATGTTGGGGGATGTAACATCGTTGAAATATTGTAATATTAAATTTTTTCGGCGATTTTCCGCGTCAAATCAGCCTCCGTGGCAACAATCGATCCATTTAATTTAATCAAACCCACTACATATAGATTAAGATAGAAGAACTGATTTTCAGCGACATCGTTTAATGCCTCAACTTTTTGTTTATTGCTGGCACCTTCCTGACGAGAATCCGAATAAAGGCCAATGATCGGAATTCCTTTACCGTAAGCAACTCCAATTTCAGCTGCCACGCCGGGGTCGAGAATTACGCCGTCTAAGATAGCAACCACTAAATCACTTTTAACCAATTGTTCTGTATCGCCTTTTGCAATCATTTTTGAATCGGCATAAAGACTTTTATCGTTAATTTCTTGATTTTCCTGCGGTAAATATAATTCTATTGAAGGATCAATTGCGCGGATTTTTTCTGCTAGCTGAGCATTAAATGTTTGTTCAGCAATAGTAAATAGTGCGTTTGCAAAATATATTCTCATTTTTTAACTTCTTTCTTTTATAATGTAAATTAAAATTTAGTAAAATAAATGCTATTATAAATTATATCTAAAATATCGAGGTTTTTATGACTGAAAAAAATAGTTCAGATAAAAAGCATCTTTCCAAATCCAGCAGCAGTACCATAAAAATGTTGTCTTGGTTAATTGTAGGCCTATGTTTAATTTTTGTCATCATCGGTTTTACGCTCCACAAAAATGTTTATATGCCAATACTAGTAATGGTATTAGTATCGACAGTCTCTTTGTATAACTTGGAACGAGATGATCTTAAAAAATCTGATTATTACAATCTTTATTTGGCTGCAGCTTTAGATGTAATCGCATTGGTCCTTTATTTTTTGCAGTCAATGGGAAAGCTCTAAAATGTCTGTCATCACTAAAATAGTTAAATCAAAAAAAGGTAACGACTATGATCTCTATTTAGATGATCATTTTTTTTTAACTGTAAGTGATAATCTTTTAGTAGAGTTACAATTAATTAAAGGTAAAGATTTATCAGAAACAGTGGTTCGTCAGTTAAAAAGCCAGCAAGAAGTCTCGGTAGCTTATAATATTGCTTTAAACAAGCTGAGCTTTTCAATGCGGACGGTAGGCGAAATGCGACAAGCATTGAAAAAGTCTGATATTCCTGTAAACATAATTAATCAGGTGGTTGATCGTTTGATTGAACAGGGATATCTCGAAGACCAGAAATTTGCACATATTTATATGAAAGAATTAATTAAAACCAGTCATTATGGACCAAATACAATTCGTCAAAAAATGCGGCAAAAATTTTTATCAGAAGATTTAATTGAAGAAGAATTATTGAATTTTGATTCTGGTCTGCAGGAAGATCGAATTAGAAATGACATTATTAAAACGTTAAATAGAAAAATGTCTCGAATATCTGCTAATAAATTTATTGAGAAAGAAAAACTTAAGTTGGTTCGCTGGGGTTACGATTTAGATTTAATTAATCATATTGCATCTGAGTTTGATTTGAGCCAACTTAAAGAAGAAGAAAACGATTCGTTAGTAAAAGAGGGAGAGCGACTTTTAGCAAGGTATGAAAAATTGTCCCCCGCTGATAAAAAGCAGAAAATAAAGCAAACTTTGTATCGGAAAGGATATTCGGGCAGTAACATTAATTCTTTTTTAGATCGTTTCAATCTTTAATATAAATCTAATCTCAATTTGAACAAATTTTTATTTAAAAAATGAGATTATTAATAGTAGAAAAGGTTCAAATGGATGTTATGACAAAAAAAGGATTGCAATTATTATTACAATTAGCAACAAGAATTATGATCTGTGCTTTCTTGCTCTTTTTTTCGCTCACCTTGATTGCTCAATTTCATAAACCTCTTCATACATATGAAAAAACAAGTGTTAATCCGATTAGAAACCAAAAAATTGTAATTTTTGGCGATTCGGTTTCATATGGTGAGACAAGACAAAATGTGATTAGTAAATACAATTATTTGCCTTTAGCTGCAAAATATTTAGATGCCAAAAGTGTCAAAAATTTTTCGATTCCCGGATCTGGTATTATGGTAAACCTTGGAGAAGGGTATACTTGGCAAAATATTTTATATGCGATTAAGAAGAACAAGAATAAAGTAAAAGAGGCTGATATAGTTATTATTTCTGCAGGGCGCAATGATACAGTTGTTCCTAATTTACATAAATACCAGTTGGAAACAAATTTACAAAACGATATTAACGAGATTAAGAAGATTAATAAAAGCGCTAAAATATATGGTATTTTGCCTTGGGATGGGTTAGCAGAAGTTGATCAGGTTAAAAGTGATTATAAAATTAAAAAAAATCCAAATGGATTCACGTTGACCAAAGTTGCTGACATTCTTGCTGAAGTTTACCAAAAAAATAATATTTACTTTTTTGACCCAAGAAAATCAACTGAGGAATGGGAAAATACGAGAAGATCCCAATTTGGTGATGGCAGAACGCATCCGACGGATCTTACGTATAAAAAAATGGCTTCAACGATGATTAATTGGTTAACGATTGGTGGGACAATTAAAATTGATCATCAGGTAAAGATTAAGAGCAATGCAAGATTATATCAAACTGCCTATGATGCTTTGGTTAAAAATGAAAATGAGTCGAAACAAATAAGTTCAGAAAAAACAATGTATTGTTCCAATAATATTCAATATAATGGTAAATACATTATTACCGTTTATAAAAACAAAAGTGATTGTGAGTCTGCAAAGAATGGACTTTACGTTAATGCAGACGAAACAGATGTAATGGAGAGTAAATAATTTAACAAGCAGATGGATAAAATTACAATATTAACGAAAAAAACGGATGAATTATCTAGTGATGAATTACTACAAATCATGCAGGAAAGGGTAAAAGTTTTTGTTGTTGAGCAGAACTGCCCTTATCAAGAAATTGATGATAAAGACTTTCAAGCTCATCATATGATGCTATTTTTAAAAGACCAATTAGCCGCATACTGTCGAATTATTCCACATGATGATGTTCAGTACATGAGTATCGGCAGAGTTTTAGTTGTAAAAGAATTTCGCGGATATCATTTTGCCAGCCAAATGTTAAAAAAAGCAATTTTAGAAACGTTAAAAATAGGAAATAATAAAGATATAAAAATTGCTGCTCAAAGTTATCTTCAATCTTTTTATCATAGTTTAGGTTTTAAACCAGTTTCAGATGTTTATTTGGAAGATAATATTCCTCATTTAGATATGATTTATTCACCTTCTTAAAGATCTATTGGACAATATTTCAATAATAGATCAATAAGTATGATATAATTTTTCTTGGATTTAAAACTTGAAAGTGTGGGTCACGTTCCATGGTATTACCCAAAGAAGGTGATTATATCGCTATCCAAAGTTTTAAGCATAATGGACTTTTACATCGAACCTGGAAAGAATCAATGGTTCTTAAAGTCAGTGAAGACATTCTCATTGGTGGAAACAATCATACGCTTGTGACTGAATCCGATCGACATCGATGGATTACGCGTGAACCAGCAATTATCTATTTTCACAAGCATTATTGGTTTAATGTGATTGCGATGATTAGGGAAACTGGTGTGGTTTATTATTGTAATCTTGCTTCTCCGTATGTAATCGATCGTGAAGCGCTAAAGTATATCGATTACGACCTGGATGTAAAGGTTTTTGCTAATGGTGAGAAGAGGTTACTTGACCTGAATGAGTATGAAGAAAATAAAAGAAAATGGCATTATTCTAAAACGACTGATGAAATTCTAAAATATAATGTCAAGGTCTTGGTTTATTGGATTAACCATCAGTTAGGCCCTTTTTCAAAAGAATTTATTGATATTTGGTATGGACGATATATAGAGTTGCTTCATAAATGAAGATAGCTGATATGATCCGAACCTAGCTCGTAGGATGTTTTAAGTCCTACGGGCTTTATTTATTTAAAATTGGCTAATTATCTATATAAGATGTAGAATTAGATTAGAAAGTAGGAGGTATTAGAAATGGTAAAATTAACTTCCGACATGAAAGAAATGTTGAAAAGTCAGTTGAGCTTTTTATCAACAACTGATGGAAAAAATAATCCGCAAGTTGGTCCAAAAGGAACAATGCGTATTTTAGATGATGAACATTTACTTTATGATGAGCATACTGGTAAGCAAGCATGGGAAAATATTCATGTTAATCCTAAAGTTGCCGTAGCAGTTGCGAATCATGAAGCTTATAAAGGATATCGGTTCGAAGGAACGGCTGAGATTCATCAAGGCGACCAAATTTATGCAGACGCAGAAAAGTTTGCGAGTGATGGGCACTTGCCTCATCCAGTGGCAGCAATTGTAATTAATATTGAACGTATTTATTATCTTGATGCAGGTCCTAAAGCAGGCGAACTTGTAGAGGAATAAAGCTAAAAAAACACAGTTTTAATTTTATAAAACTGTGTTTTTTTTTACATAAATAAGGTTAATAAATTCTTTACAGGAAAACGGAATCATGTTATTTTATAGGTGGTAGTTACCAGTGATGATGGGGACATTACCATGGTGATAATTCCAACTGCTTTATTTGTCGTTTTTATTAAAATATTGAGGAGGTGATTATTACTAGTGCAGCAAGAAAGTTTATCTCAGCAGGTTTTTCTAGGAATGCGCGATATGATCATTAAAGAAAAATCTTCAGGTGATCAATTACCTTCTGAACGAGAGTTGATGAAGATGTTTAATGTAAGTCGAACCACTGTAAGACAGGCAATGAATAGATTAGAATTGTCAGGTTTAATTAGTAGAGTTCATGGAAAAGGAACTTTTGTTTCTTCCCAAACTGTATATTCGATTAATCTTGCAGATGAGTATAGTTTTACTGAACATATGAAACAATTGGGAATTCATCCTACTAGTAAAATTCTTTCTTTAAAAAAAGAAAAACAGGAGATCGATAGTCAAGTTGGAGATTTTTGGAAGATTAAACGAATTCGGTTAGCCGGAGATAAACCAGAATTATATGAGGTTACTTATCTTCCAATGGAATTGATTCCAGAATTAACGATTGAGGAATTGAATAATGCTTCTTTATACGGCTTGATTGAAGATAAATTTCATATAAAATTGACAACTGCTCATGAAAATTGTATTGCAAAGTTAGTCAACGAAAAAGAAGCAAAATATCTAAACTTAAATGTTGGAGATCCTTGCTTAGGATTGACGAGACACAGTTATGATGATCAAGATCGATTAATTGAATTTACTAACTCAACGGCAAATTCTAAGGATTTTTCCTATAAAACGGTTCATGTTTTAAAAAGAGAGTAAAGCCATCTCTTCATCTGGTTTTACGTCGGATGATAAATCATATATTTAATTTAAAAATTTATGGAGGAAACTAATGTTTAACAAAAGTGATTCAGAATTAAAAGAACAGGGCGCAGTTATTACTACGCGTGAAATTCAGCAGGAACCAGATTTGTGGTTAGAGACGCTTGATATATATCATAGAAACAAGGAAAAATTAGATGCATTTTTAGATCAAATTAAAGCTCAGAAAGATTCACTTCCGATTAAAGTTATTTTTACAGGTGCGGGCACTTCAGCTTATGTGGGTGATACAGTAGTTCCATATTTAAATCAGTTTGGTGATACCGATAATTTCGAATTTGAATCAGTTCCATCAACTAGCATTGTTTCTTATCCGCAGGCTTATTTGAATCCAGATCGTTTAACAATTTTAGTATCGTTTGCCAGGAGCGGAAATAGTCCTGAGAGTGTTGCTGCGGTTGATGTTTGTGAAAAATATATTAAGAATCTTTATCAAATTGCAATCACCTGTGCGCCAAAAGGTCAGTTAGCTTTAAAAGCAGAAAGAGAAGAGAAAAATTTCTTATTGCTTCAGCCGGCAAGATCAGAAGATCAAGGTTTTGCTATGACAGGTAGTTTCAGCTGCATGTCATTATCAACTATTTTGACTTTCGGCAAAGAAAATGCTTCTAAAAAGGACGAATGGGTTCACTTAATTGCTAAAGCTGGAGAAGAAGTTATTGAACGAGAAGCTGAGATTCAAAAGATTGTCGATCTTGATTATGATCGAGTTGGGTATTTAGGTTCAGGAGCATTAGCTGGCTTAACACGGGAAGCTCAATTAAAAATCTTAGAATTGACAGCAGGTAAAATTGCGACAATTTTTGATTCATCCATGGGTTTTCGTCATGGTCCAAAATCCTTTGTTGACAACAAGACAATTGTTTTTGATTTTCTGTCTCACAATGAATATACCGAACAATATGATGTTGATATTTTAAATGAGATGGCAGGAGATGAAATTGCGGCTGGAATTTACGCAATTGGAACTCAAAAAGATTCTGCTAAATTTAAAAACGGATTTTTCTTTAAATCAGAATTAGATCAGCTTCCAGACGGCTATGCTGCATTGCCTTATGTTATGGTAGCTCAGACATTTGCTTTACTGAGTTCAATTAAAATTGGCAATACTCCAGATACGCCATCACCAACAGGACAAGTAAATCGAGTAGTTGCTGGGGTTACGATTCACCCATTCAGTGCTTAGTTTGAATTATTTTTAATAAATTTAAAGGAGAGTAATATGACATATTACATACATGCAAATAAGTTTTTCTTAAATAACACGACAGAAAATGGGGGTTACTTAGAGGTCACTGATAACGGTGATTTTGGCGAGTACATTCCAGAGGACAAAAAACCGTCTGGCAAAATTGTTGACTACAGTGACAAATGGATTGCACCTGGTTTAATTGATACCCATATTCATGGGATTGCCGGGAAAGACGTCATGGATAATGATTGGCAAAGTATTGAGACAATGTCAAATGCATTACTTAAATGCGGCGTTACTTCATGGCTTCCAACAACAATTACAGGTTCATTTGAACAGTTGAATGATATTTGTAAAACAATTGGCGGACATTATGGTGAAGAAACAGGGGCTAAAGTTCAAGGAATTAATTTTGAAGGACCTTTCTTTACCGAAAAACATAAGGGTGCTCAAAATCCCAAGTACTTTACGGATCCCGATTTGAAGGAATTTGATGAATGGCAGAAATCTGCCAAGGGACATTTACGTCAAATTACTGTGGCACCTGAAAGAAAAGAAGCAGTAGAGTTTGTTAGTAAAGTTGCTCAAACTGGTGTGACTGTGGCATTAGGTCATAGTGATGCAACTTTTGAACAGGCTAAAGCTTGTGTTGAAGCAGGAGCAACAGTTTTCACTCATACTTTTAACGGGATGAGTCCACTTAATCACCGTGAACCAGGGATGGTCGGAGCTGCAATGAGTTTGGATAACGTGAATGACGAATTGATTTGCGATGGTCATCATATTAACCCTTATGTTGCAAAAATTTTAATTGATAAGAAAACACCGGAACATGTAATTTTAGTAACTGACTGTATGTCAGCTGGACTGATGCCGGATGGTGATTATATGTTAGGTGAACTGCCAGTAGTGGTTGGCGGTGGAACAGCAACTTTGAAAGAACCGCCTCATAGTTTAGCCGGCAGCATCTTGAAATTAGACTTGGCAATCAAAAATGTTGTGGACTGGAACCTTGTAACACCTGCAAAAGCTGTCATGATGGCTTCTTGGGTTCCAGCAGTTAGTGCTAAGATCTCTGAAAAATGTGGCGCAATTTTACCAGGCAGAGCTGCTGACTTTATTGTTTTAGATCAAAGTATGAATTTATGTGAAACTTATGTTGATGGAGTTTCTCGTTATAAGGCTTAATTTTTAGAAAAAAAAGCCACCATGTTAAAGCTATAAACCGCGAAATTTATAGAAAGCTAACACTAGCGACGTTTTATATAATACCACGAATGTTAAAAAAATAATTATTGAGCTATAATATTTTAATTATTTTTATATTTTAAGCAAAATTATGGTTATATTTAACGGCGCTGTTAGTGATGTTAATGAAAGGAGATACAATACGTAATTCCTTAATAAATCATGAACAGGCATTACGTGATGTAACCATATTATGAAAAAAAGATTTATTTTAAGATTTGCTGTAGCAATGGGAGCTGCAGCGTTAGCGATAGGAACTAATATGTCGATTTCAAAAGCACAGGCGGCAAGTGAAAGTTCAGTTACGGTTAATTTGCCTGACGATTATAAAGAAGAAATATCTTTTGTAAAAGAAGATATCCCCCATGTGATTTGGTATAAGGGATCTAAACCAAGCAACAAGCCAACGGTTATGAAGAATAGCAGTGCAAGTTCTGGAGGAGATCAAACTGTTGCAACGGGAAATATTAACAAGGATAAAGTACCAAACTTTATTACTAAAAAATCAACCATTAAATTTGATGTAACCGAAAATGATAAGAGTTATAAACTTCAAACCAAGAAGGTTACTTTAAAAGTTAACAAAAAGAAGGGGAGCATTGAATTTTACAAACGGGGTGAAAAGAAACCAATTTTCACTCAAAATGCCCCTTTTATCGAGGATAGTAACGTTGTAACGAGTTTAAAAGTAACGAATGATGCGGCTAAATATTTTGGCGGTGGAATGCAAAATGGAAGTTACGATCATACTGGAAACGTCATTAAAATCGAAAACTTAAATGATTGGTTAGATCGCGGCGTATCATCACCGACTCCATTTGTTTGGTCTAACGTTGGCTTTGGCGTTTTAAATAACACTTATACAAAGGGACAATATGATTTTCAAGATCCAACCAATGTCATTTTTAGCTTTTTAGACAGTAAAGCCGATAACTACTATATTATTGCTTCTAAACCACAAAAAATTTTAAAATCTTATTTCTCTTTAACTGGTAAACCTTTGTTATTACCAAAATTTGCATGGTATCCGGCACATTTAAATGCGTATAATCGTGATACTTGGATTGAAGTAACAGCTGATTCAGCGGGCGCTCGTAAATTTGAAGATGGTAAGTATTATAAAGAGTATCAGCCAATCAATCCGAAGAGTTTCAATGTTAATCGTCCTGATAAAATTAAAGTTAACGGCGAATATTTTGTTCCTTCAATTCGGCGGGGAACCGGCGAAGTAACGTTTGTTAAAGATTCAGCTGGAAATTACCATACCCGCAAAGAGTCGTTAAATGGTGAGAAAGATAATTATCAATTCTCAGCTCGTCAGATTATTGATCGATATAAGAAAAATAACACCCCTTTAGGCTGGTTCTTACCTAATGATGGTTATGGTGCTGGATATGGTCAAACTAAGAGTTTAGATAAAAATATTGATAATCTTCGTGAATTCTCAGAATTTGCAGCGAAGAATGGGGTAAAAACGGGATTATGGACGCAAGAAAATCTGCATCCGAAGAATCCAAAAAAGCCAAAAGCTGATGAACGAGATTTTAAGAAAGAAGTTCAAAAGGCACATGTTGCAGCAATTAAAACTGATGTAGCATGGGTTGGGGACGGTTATCAAGCAGGAATCGGTGCTTTACGTGATGCAGCACACTACATGGTTAAATATGGTAACAACGAACGTCCTTTTGCATTGACAGTTGACGGCTGGGCTGGAACTCAAAAGTACGGTGCAGTCTGGACTGGGGATCAAACTGGCGGTACTTGGGAGAATATCGGTTATCAAATTCCAACTTATATTGGAAGTTCACTTTCAGGGTTATCTAATGTTGGTGCTGATATTGATGGTATTTATGAAGGCGGCAAGCCAATTATTCAAACTCGTGATCTTCAGTGGAAGTCATTTACGCCAATCCAGTTAAATATGGATGGCTGGGGTTCTGAGAATAAGACCCCATTTACCTTTGGCGGACGTTATGCTGATATTAATCGCTTTTACTTGAAGTTAAAGAGTCAATTGCTTCCTTATATGTATTCGGCCGCTTATCGTAATACTTTTGAGGGAATTCCTTTATTAAAACCAGTTGTTTATAATAGTGATTTAAAAATTGCAAAACGACCTGATTTAACTCATGAATTTTTAATAGGAGATGACATTTTAGTTGCTCCAATTTATAAGGATACACAGGTAGATGTAAACGGAAATGATGTGCGGCATAATATCTATTTACCAGGAAAATCAACGACTTGGATTGATTATTTTACTGGTAAAGAATATGCTGGAAATCAAGTTGTGAATCATTTTGCGGCCCCACTTTGGAAAACACCCGTCTTCATTAGAAAAGGTGCGATTATTCCAGAAAATAATCCAAATAATAATCCTAGTGAAATTGATCAAACAACCCAATATGTCAATATCTATCCTGATAAAAAATCATCATCAACTGTAGTTTATGATGATGATGGAGTTAGTGAAGACTATCTAAAAGATGATTACGTTAAGACAAAAATTGATAGTAGTCAGGAATCAGGCAGTACAGTTATTAATATTAGTAAAACTAAAGGTAATTTTGAAGGCTTTGTGCCAAACAAAAAGACCGTCATTAGATTAAAAATTAATCAAGCTCCGAAGAAAGTTTTGGTTAATGGCAAAGAACTTGCAGCTTCTAGCTATAAGTTTGAAGCAAAGCATCAAATTCAAACTTTCTCTAATGATCGTGAATTATCAAATATTTTCGATGGAAGCTGGTTGACAATTAACATTCCGATTAGAAATGTTAAAACAACAGAACTCAAGGTCGAAGTTGTTCAATAATTTGAAAATCCTCAGCAATGAGGATTTTTTGTTTGAAAAAAATTTACAAATATTAGTTATTTAAAAAAACGTCCCTAGAATTAAGGACGAATTATCTGATTATATTGAGCTAGAGCTCGACCAGTTTTTGAATTTGTATTGTTTAATGAATTTTTGGGAGTTCCTTCATAGACGACCTTACCGCCGTAAATTCCAGCATCCGGTCCCATATCAATTAACCAATCGGCTTGGCTGATCACAGCTAAATTGTGTTCGATAATTATGAGACTGTTGCCCTCGCTAACTAAGCGATCAAATAATTTAGTTAATTTAGCAACATCCTGCATGTGAAGTCCAGCAGTTGGCTCGTCTAATAAATAGATTTCTCCTTCATTGTGTAATTCCTCCGCTAATTTTAACCGCTGGAGTTCCCCGCCTGATAATGTATCAAGAGATTGTTCCAAGGTTAGATAACTTAACCCAACTTGTTCCATATTTTTGAGTTTTTCTGCGATCTCGGGGATCTCCTCAAAAAAAGAAATTGATTTAACAATTGAATTGCTGAGAACTTCATAAATATTTTTACCGTGATATTGAAAGCTTAGGGCTTCATCGTTATAACGCATTCCATGACACTGTTCACAAACTTGAATAATCGGATCCATAAACGCCATATTGGTAATAGTGACTCCTTTTCCTTTGCAAAGAGGGCAGGCACCTTTGCCGTTATAACTAAAAAGAGTTGTTGATACGTGATTAGTTTTCCCGAATAGTTTTCTAATTGGATCTAATATTCCAAGATAAGTTGCAACTGTTGAGCGAATATTACCAGTAATGGATTTTTGAGTCATATCGATGTAGTCATAGTGCTCAGAAACTGTCTCTTTTAAGGCTGCAACAAGAGTAGATTTTCCAGAACCAGCCACGCCTGAAATTACTGTTTCTATCCCTAAAGGAATCTTAACCGAAACGTTTTTTAGATTATGGAGATTAATATCAGCAAGAACGATTTCTTTGGATGGCTTTCTAACGCTTCTAAACTCAAGTTCGTGATTCAGCCAACGATTCGTTAAAGTGTCTGATTGTCTTAGACTTTGATAATCGCCTTCAAAAGTAATTTCTCCGCCCTTTTCGCCGGGAGTAGGGCCAATTTCAACCACGTAATCTGCCAAAGTAATCATTTCTGGATTGTGTTCGACAATTAAAATTGTGTTTCCCTTATCTTTAAGTTTAATCAAAGCGTTTTTAATCAGTTTAATATCAGACGGGTGCAGTCCAACGCTGGGTTCATCAAGAATATAAACAAGATCAACTAGCGAGCTGGTTAAAAACTTGGCAATTTTAATTCTTTGAGATTCACCGCCAGAAAGAGTGCCAGTATCACGGTTAAGCGTTAAATACCCGAGTCCAATATCAATTAAAGACTGAATTTTTACTTTTAGCTCTCTCGTGACTTCTGAGGCCAATTTATCATCAATTTGATTGAGAAATTGAATCACATGGATCAGATCAAGATTACTGACATCTGCGATATTTAGTCCATTTATTTTGCATTTTAGAGCATCTTGATTAAGTCTTGCTCCGAGACATTCTGGGCATTCGATTCTTTTAACGACCTTGCTGATCGCTTCTTTGTGGTGCTCAGCTTCTTTTTTACCTAAAATTGACCGCTTAATTCGAGGAACCACCCCTTCGTAAAGTGCCGTTCTCGGCCACTTGCTAGGAGCATTTTTTATTTGCTGCTGTGGGGCATACAGTAAGAGATCCATTTCTTCTTTAGTGAAATTTTTTAAAGGTTTGTTATTATCAAATAGACCGCTATCAACATATCGGCGCCATCTCCACGTATCAGGTCCAAAACTGACAAAAGTAATTGCACCTTCGTTTAAAGATTTATCAGGATCGATCAGCTTCTTAACATTTAAATCGTCAACGTAACCGAGTCCCTGACATTTTGGGCACATTCCCTGAGGTAAATTGAAAGAAAATGTGTCTGAATATCCGACCCAGGGTTTACCAACTCTTGAAAACAAAAGCCTGAGCAAAGAATAAATTCCCGTGTAGGTTGCTAGAGTTGAACGGGCGTTAGACCCCATTCTTTTTTGGTCGACCACAATTGCGACCGGTAAGTGATCTATTTCTTGCACGTGAGGCTGACCGTATTTAGGTAAATATTGCTGAGTAAAGCTCGGAAAAGTTTCGTTAAGTTCTTTTCGAGAAGAAGCTGCAATTGTGTCGAAAACTAAGGATGACTTACCAGCACCAGACAAGCCCACGAAAGCAGTAATTGCATATTTTGGAATCCTGATTGAGACATTTTTAAGGTTATTTTGATAAGCGTTTTTAACGTCGATTGAGCCTTTTTCAAAAAGATCTGTCAAGTTTAAAAACCTCCTATTCGTTACTGCCGGTATCTTCAACAACTGCAAGGCTTGGCTTAATCAAATTTCCGATTAACAGCGAGATAAATAAAGCTGCAAAAGAGACTCCGACAAAGTAATTTACGACAACGTTGTGCGGGACAGTTTCTCTAACCAAAATGATGATTAAAAATCCAACGAAAACATCTATTATGAAATTCAAAATTTTATAAATAATTGGTTGTTCACTTTTAGATTTGTCATTGGTTGACCAAAGAACACGTAGATTTTCGCGCGGGTATTCAACCGCAATGCGAACAAAATACATAAAGATAGCGAACAAGAAAGCACACAGTAGTATTCGCCATAAAGAATGCGTATGAATGATGATTGAAAGAAATATTCCAGCGAACACAAAAGCAGAACATAGATATGGAATGATAAACATTAGAAGGTATTTAAAAAAAATGCGGATTTTCATTAGAGGTCTCTTTCGTTTTATTATTGTATTATAATTATAGTTCATAAGATAATTTGAAGGATACTATGTTTGCAAAAATAAAAAAATCCCCTTTGTTATATTGGTCATTAGAAGCTTTAATAGTGGTCAGCGCGATTTTTGTGTTTACAAAAATCAGTTTTATATTTTCACCGATAATTCAGTTTATTTCAATTGTGTTTGTTCCAATTGTGATTGCCGGATTTCTATTTTTTTTGCTGAATCCATTAGTTAAGTGGCTTACAAAACACAAAGTTCCCAAATCGTTAAGTATTTTTCTAGCAATCTTGCTTTTGATTGGCGTAATTGCTTCTTTAATTATTGCAATTGTCCCTAATATTGTAACGCAGGCTTCCCAAATTATTGGGCATTTGCCTCGAATAATTTCAGAAGCTCAAAAAAGTTATCATCAGGTGCTTCAAAATAAGTTTGTGCAGAAATATCACCTCTATGATAGCTTTAATAAATTTGATTTAAGAAAAGTTATTAATGGAGTTTTTAATTTTGCAACCACGAGTGGGGTGCAGGTGGTAACGAGTATTGGCGGCATAATCTTCACAATTTTTGCCATTCCGGTGATCTTAATTTATTTTTTAATTGACGGAGATAAATTTACAGGAAGCGTGACAAAACTTTTTCCTAAATCGCTTAGAATTTATGTCAGCGGCTTACTAAGTAAAATGGGTAATACTATTCAAATGTATCTATTTGGTCAACTAATAGAAGGTCTATTTGTCGGCATCTGTATTTTTATTGGTTATTCAATCATTAAAATGCCTTACTCATTTTTACTTGGTTTTATTGCCGGAATTTTTACTTTAGTTCCTTATGTCGGTCCGATGATTGCGATTATTCCGGCTTTAATCATTGCTTTAACCGTGTCATTTAGAGAAGTATTTGCAGTTATGATCGTAGTTACAATTGTTTCACAGATTGATGGTAATTTTGTTTATCCAAACCTAATTGCTCATAATCTTAAGATTCATCCATTGACAATCATTCTGTTGCTTTATGTGGCAAGTAACATTTTCGGATTTTTAGGTACAATGTTTATTGTTCCAGCTTATGGGATTCTTAAGACTTTGGTGGTATACATTTATACAGAAGTTAAGAATTACCGAGCGCGTAAGAAAAATCAACAATTATCTCTTTTTAAAAATGATCAAGGAGTTTAAATGAGCCGTTCAACCGGAGCAATAATTGAACAATTAATATTCATTGTTATTCTAACGATAATAAATGCAATTTTTTCAGCAGCGGAACTAGCTGTGGTATCGGTAAATAAGAATAAATTGGAATCAGGTCCCAAAGATAAGAAAACTAAAGCTTTGCTTAAAATAGTTCAGGATTCAAGTGACTTTTTAGCAATTATTCAAGTTGGGATCACCTTTGCAGGATTTCTTTCTTCAGCTAGTGCAGCGACTGGTCTTGCAGAGTACGTTCAGTTTATTTTTGGAAATGCTAAATGGGCTCACGAAGCTTCAATTGTTTTGGTAACCGTTCTTCTATCTTTTTTTACTTTAGTATTTGGCGAGCTTTACCCTAAACAAGTAGCAGTTCGTAATACGGAAGGAGTTGCACGGGCATTTGTGCTGCCGATCTCTTTTGTCGGTCAAATTTTTCGACCATTTGTTTGGTTGCTTTCTGAAACGACTAATATTTTGTTAAAACTTACAGGCCAGTATAATAAAAAAGAGAGTGAAGTTTTAACTCGTGAAGAAATGATTAATTTGATTGAAAGCGGTCGTCAAAGCGGGACTTTAGAATCAGATGAGTTTAGCATGATGGAAGGAATTTTTAGTCTTCAGACAAAAATGGCGCGTGAAATTATGATTCCGCGTACTGATACTTTTATGGTCAATATTGATGATTCTGCAGGAGAAAATATCAGTAAAATTTTAAAAGAAACGTATTCTCGTGTGCCCGTTTATCGTAAAACTCGTGATGATATCATTGGAATTATTACTGTTCGATCCTTACTAGATTGTGGATTTACTGATGGTTTTGATGATATGAAAATCGATCAGCTGATGAATAAACCGTACTTTGTACCAGAAACGATTCATATTGATAAATTGTTAGAAAATATGCGTGAATCTAAACAGCAAATGGCAATTTTGCTGGATGAGTATGGGGGGTCACAGGAATTTTAACAATTGAAGATTTAGTTGAAGAAATTGTAGGGGAAATTAATGATGAAAATGATCCTACCGATACCTTAATTCGTCAAGTTGACAGTAGTCACTATTTAGTTAAGGGTACAATGCCGTTAGATGACTTTAATGAGTTGTTTGGTGTAAGTTTTGAAGCAGAAGAAGTCGATACGATCGCTGGCTTTATCATTACAAAATTGGGCAAAATTCCAAACAACTCGCAGCATTTATCAGTTGTAGAATCGGGATTAAAAATTACGACAGGAAGAGTTTCCGGTTCGCGCCTGCTTAATTTACAAGTAGAAAAACTTCCGTAATCTAAAAAAAGTGAAACGAGAGAATAAATGGTAAGTGATTTAGAACAAGAAGTACAAAAAAGAAGAACATTCGCAATTATTTCTCACCCGGATGCAGGGAAGACCACGATTACGGAGCAATTTCTTTTAGCCAGTCATGTAATTAGAGCAGCAGGAACTGTTAAAGGTAAAAAAAGCGGCAAATTTGCTCAATCTGATTGGATGGAAATTGAAAAAAAACGTGGAATTTCAGTTACAAGTACTGTTTTAGAGTTTAATTATCATGATTGTAAGATTAATTTATTAGACACTCCTGGGCACGAGGATTTCTCTGAGGATACTTATCGGACACTATCAGCGGTTGATTCAGCGGTAATGGTAATTGATTCAGCCAAAGGTATTGAGGCTCAGACTAAAAAACTTTTTCAAGTTACAAAACAACGTGGAATTCCGCTTTTTACGTTTATGAATAAACTGGATCGAGAGGGCAGAAGTCCAATGGATTTGGTTGATGAAATTGAGAATACCTTAGGAATTGAAGGATATCCGATGAATTGGCCGATCGGGATGGGGAAGAACTTTCGGGGTGTTTACAATATTGCTGCTCAAAATGTGGAGTTAAATCTGCCAAATAATAAAGTTGAAGTTATTTCTTTAAAGGATGGAATCCCAGACGATCCCATGTTTAAAGAACCCATTTTCGAAGAAGCTTTTTCAGAAGTTGAGTTATTAAGAGAGGCTGGAAATAGTTTTGATCCTGAAAAGATTGCGGCCGGTCTTCAGACCCCGGTTTTCTTTGGATCAGCCTTAACTAATTTTGGTGTCAAAACATTTTTAGATGAATTTGTAAAAATGGCTCCAAGTCCCGCAGATCATCAAAGTGTCGAGGGAGAAGAAATTAAACCTACTAAGTCAGAATTTTCAGCTTTTGTTTTTAAAATTCAGGCCAATATGAATCCTCATCACCGCGATCGAATTGCTTTTGTGAGAATTTGTTCTGGTGAATTTGATAAAGGCATGGAAGTATTAAACGAACGTAGCGGGAAGCAATTAAAACTTAACTCTTCAACAGTCAATCCAACTGGAGAAAACGAACAGGTCGAAAAGGCAGTTGCGGGAGATATTATTGGACTTTTTGATAATGGAAATTACCAAATTGGAGATACGATTCATTCAGGTAAACAAAAATTAGAATTTCCAAAATTACCGACTTTTACCCCAGAACTATTTTGCCGGGTACGAGCAAAAAATGTTATGAAGCAAAAGTCTTATCACAAAGGAGTAAATCAACTTGTATCTGAAGGTTCGGTTCAGCTGTTTACTGAGGTGTCGACGGGAGATTATATCTTAGGAGCTGTTGGTCAGCTGCAGTTTGAAGTTTTTACTTTTAGAATGGAGAATGAATATAACAGCGAAATTGAATTAGTTCCCATGGGACAAAGAATTGCCCGCTGGATTGATTCAGATAATGTTGATGAACACGATTCGTCAAGTCGAAATATTTTAGTTAAAGATATTTACGGAGAATATCTCTTTCTTTTTGAAAATAACTTTGCTTTACGCTGGTACAATGATAAACATCCAGATGTTAAGTTAGTTGAAAAAATTTAAATTAAAAAGCGCAAGTCGATAATTTATCGATCTGCGCTTTTTTTGGGTGCGCCCTTCAT
The DNA here is from genome assembly GCF_033095965.1 of Xylocopilactobacillus apis. Taxonomy (NCBI): domain Bacteria; kingdom Bacillati; phylum Bacillota; class Bacilli; order Lactobacillales; family Lactobacillaceae; genus Xylocopilactobacillus; species Xylocopilactobacillus apis. The sequence continues at coordinate 1,400,474 of NZ_AP026801.1, read as the reverse complement.
GTTATCTAGGCGGTGTGAGAGGTATAAAGCTTAACAATCTACCTCTCAATTATATTTTTGCTGAGATTTCTGCTAATCCTTTTTGTTTAATGGTTGTGTAGATTTCTCGTTGCTTTTCATTTAATAACTCATCAGCAACTTGGGTTATTTCTGCATCTTGAATATTGCGATGTTTATTTTCTAAAACAATTTCAATCATATTCGGTCGTTCAGTATACACAACCATAGTTCGACCCAATGAGTAAACTTTTATTAGTTTTGCATCAGTATTAAGTAATTGGTTTTCTACTAAACGAGAGTAGGAATTCGTAGTATTTATTAATTTCATAATGATTTCTCCGATATAACAATATGTCCCTTGTAATAAAAACAATTTATTTTGTTTCAGCGGTATTTACTACAATGTTTCCTGCGTTTACTCTGACTTCAATTTTAGTGTTTTTTGGATGATCAAGGTAAAAATCGGCAACTTTATCTTCGACTTGTTCCTGGATGACTCTGCGTAAAGGTCTGGCACCCATTTTTGGATTATATCCCAATTCAACAATTTTTTCTTTAGCTGGATCAGTCACATGGATTGTAATTCCTTTAGTCATAACTTCAGAGTTTGTTTCGTTTAACATAATATTTACGATTTTCAGTAAATTAGTCTTTGAGAGACTATGAAATTCTACAATATCGTCAAAACGATTTAAAAATTCAGGTTTGAAATAGTCTGATAATTGGTCTAAAACAGAGTGAGTAGTACCAGACTTAGATGCACCGAAACCGACACTTGCTTCGGCACTTCCTTGACCAGCATTAGAAGTCATGATAATTATTGTATCTTTAAAACTGACCATTCGTCCTTGAGAATCTGTAAGTCTCCCATCATCTAAGATTTGTAGAAACATGTTAAGAACATCCGGATGAGCTTTTTCTACTTCGTCAAGTAAAATTAAGCTATAAGGATTGCGACGAACTCGTTCTGTTAATTGACCTGCCTCTTCGTATCCAACGTATCCTGGAGGAGAACCGATCAATTTAGACACTGAGAACTTTTCCATATATTCCGACATATCAAATCTAATCATCGAATCAGTCGAACCAAATAATGATTTAGCTAGCTGTTTTGCAAGCTCAGTTTTACCGACACCAGTTGGTCCAACAAAAAGAAATGAACCAATTGGCCGACCGGTTTTATTGAATCCAATTCGATTTCTTCTAATCGCACGAGCAACTTTATCAACTGCTTCATCTTGACCAATGACTTTTTCCTTAAGGTCGCTGGCAAGATTTTTAAGCTGCTGTTGTTCTTTAGATTGAAGTTCTCCAACTGGAATATTTGTCATTTTTTCGACAATCTTCTCAATATCTTTTGTAGTAACTTCCGGCCAATCTGCTAATTTATTTTCATCAGTTTTTTGACTAGTTTTTAATTTGGAAACCTGGTCGCGATAATATGCAGCTTTTTCATAATCTTCTTCGCGAAGAGCTTCGCTTTTTTTATCTTCAACTTCTTGAATCTTATTTTGAATAATTTGAGGATCAACGACATCTATCGTTAAATTCTTTTGAGAACCACTTTCATCCATTAAATCAATTGCTTTGTCGGGAAGATAACGATCTTGAATATAACGGTTTGAGAGTTTTACAGCGGCTTCGATTGCATCTTTTGAATAATGAACGTGATGATAATCCTCATAACGCTGCTGAAGTCCTTCAAGAATTTGAATTGATTCTTTAACTGTCGGTTCACTGACTAGTACAGATTGAAGTCTTCTTGCAAGAGCTGAATCTTTTTCAATTGTGCGATATTCATTGGATGTGGTAGCTCCAACAATTTGAATATCACCTCTAGAAAGTGCAGGTTTTAATACATTTCCTGCATCCATCCCGCCTTCAGCGTTTCCCGCACCAACGATTTCGTGAATCTCATCAATAAAGAGAATAATTGACTTGTCACTTTTTAGTTCGTCAATCAATTGCTGCATCCGCTGTTCGAATTGTCCTCTAATTCCAGTTCCCTGAACTAATGAAACGACATCAAGCCTAACAATTTTTTTGTCTTGAAGTTTTTGAGGAACGTTTCCTTTTGCAATTTGTTCAGCCAAACCTTCTACAACAGCGGTTTTTCCAACTCCTGCCTCACCAATTAGAACCGGATTGTTTTTTGTTCGGCGATTTAAAATTTCAATTACCCGAGCAATTTCTTTGTCCCGACCAATCACGGGATCAATCTTACCAACTCGTGCTTGTTGAGTTAAATCAACTCCGAATTTACCTAAAAAATTACCTAAAGTATTATTAGTTGGCTGTGTTGGATTAGGCGTTTGCTGCTGAGGATTTTGGGCCGAATTGTTATTGATACTGTTTTCAATGTTTTGAATATTTCCATTAATAGATGCCGCTTCTTTAAAAAAGTTCTCAAGGATATTTGTTGGATCAATACCTCTATTATTAGTGGCATCTTGAATTTGTTGTTCTTTTAATTGTTGGTAGCAAATTTGACATAAATCCAATTCGTTCTTTTGACCATTTTCATTAGTGAAAAGATGAATTGTTGCGGGTCGTTGCTTACAATTTTGACAAATCATATATTATTTGCGACTCCTTTCATAAGGCCTCAAAAAAGTTTGACCTTTCTTGACATAGTAAAGTATATAACGAAAAATTAAAAAAATACAGAATTTTTTAATTATTTTTAAAAGTTAAAATTTTTTAATTATTTTTTTGACTTTTAATAAAAATTTTATATTGTAATTTATATTAATCAAAGAACCGAAGAGTCATAAATTGCAGAGGTAAAAATGGAAGATTATAAAGAATTAATAAAAAAAATGATTGCCGAACCCGGAAAAGAATTTTTGGTGAAACATCAAGATTTTCCGGCTTTTCATCAAGCATGGGTTCAATATCCTAATCATGATGAGATCGTGGGTAAGGCATTAAAGGACGGAGATGTATTATATCGTTATGTACCAAAAGAATAATCAATAAGATATTTGTTCACATATAGTAAACGATTTCTTCATAATTAGATCACCTTTTTTCTATTGTTTATTTTCCAAAAAAATGATAACCTTTTCAATTGTAGGGTTAATCCCTAAACGTAAATTTAAAAGGAGTAAATAAAAATGGCATCTAAAGATTTTCATATTATTGCAGAAACAGGAATTCATGCACGTCCAGCAACTATTTTAGTTCAGACTGCAAGTAACTTTAAATCTGATATTAAATTAGAATATAAGGGCAAATCTGTAAACCTAAAATCAATTATGGGTGTAATGTCATTGGGCGTTGGTCAAGGTGCAGACGTAACAATCACTGCTGAAGGTGACGATGCAGATGACGCAATGAAATCTATTGTTGAAACGATGACTAAAGAAGGATTATCAGAATAGTGAGTGAGCTATTAAAAGGTATTGCTGCCAGTGATGGTGTTGCCGTAGCTAAAGCCTACCTGCTTGTTCAACCTGATCTTTCGTTCAGCAAAAAAAGTATTACTGACGTTGAAAAAGAAAAGGCTCGCTTAGATAGCGCTTTAGATCAATCCAAGACTGAACTTGAAAAAATAAAAGATCATGCTGAAAAAACAATTGGAACTGAAGAAGCTCAAGTTTTTGAAGCGCATATTATGATTTTAGCTGATCCTGATTTCATCGGTACGATCAAACAAGAAATTGAAGATCAAAAGGAAAATGCTGAAGCTGCACTTTCAGACGTATCTGGTAATTTCATTTCAACATTTGAAGCGATGACAGATAACGACTACATGAAAGAGCGGGCTGCTGATATTAGAGACGTTACTAAACGAGTAATGAGTCATCTTTTGGGAGTTAATTTACCAGATCCGACGATGATTAATGAAGAAGTTGTAATCATTGCTAAGGATCTCGCGCCTAGTGATACTGCTCAGCTTAATCGTAAATATGTCAAAGCTTTTGTTACTGATGTTGGCGGTAGAACAGCTCACTCAGCTATTATGGCCCGTTCTTTGGAAATTCCAGCTGTAGTTGGAACTGATAAAGCAACGGATCTTGTTCAAAGCGCGGGTGATGTAAAAATTGCGGTCAACGGAATTACTGGTGATGTAATTATTGATCCAACAGCAGATGAAATTTCTCAATTTGAAAAAGCTGGCAAAGATTTTGTTCAGCAAAAAGAGGAATGGGCTAAACTAAAAAATGAGTCGACAATTACTGCTGACGGAAAGCATTTCATTTTGGGAGCTAATATTGGTACTCCAAAGGATTTAGATGGAGTTCTTGATAATGGTGGAGAAGCCATTGGCTTATACCGGACAGAATTTCTTTACATGGATTCATCAGAATTGCCAACAGAAGATGACCAATTTGAAGCTTACCGCAAGGTTTTAGCTGGAATGAATGGGAAACAAGTTGTTGTTCGAACGATGGATATTGGGGGAGATAAACATCTTCCATATTTACCATTACCAGAAGAACAAAATCCGTTTCTTGGCTATCGAGCAATCAGAATCAGTCTTAACAAGCAAGATATTTTTAGAACTCAGCTTAGAGCATTAATCCGTGCTTCTCATTATGGTAGTCTGGGAATCATGTTCCCAATGATTGCTACAGTTAATGAATTTAAGCAGGCTAAAGCAATATTCCAAGAAGAGTTTGATAAGTTGAAGGCTGCAGGAACTCCAGTTTCTGATGATATCGAAGTCGGAATGATGATGGAAATTCCGGCAGCTGCAGTTTTAGCTGATAAGTTTGCAAAAGTTACTGATTTCTTTAGTATTGGAACTAACGATTTAATTCAGTATACAATGGCTGCTGACAGAGGAAATGATCGTGTGTCATATCTTTATCAACCTTATAATCCAGCAATTTTACGATTAGTCAAGAATATTATCGATTCTGCTCATAAAGAAGGAAAATGGGTTGGCATGTGCGGTGAAGCTGCAGGGGATCCAATCATGGACTGTATTCTTTTAGGAATGGGACTTGATGAATATTCAATGTCTGCTACTTCAATTTTAAAGATCCGTTCTTTGATGAAGAGGATAGATACGAGTAAAGTTGTTGAATTGGCTGAAAAAGCAGTTAATGAAAGTGTTACTAACGAAGATAACATTCAATTAGTTAAGAAATATATTGATATTTAGTTAGCTGATTAGAAAATAAATCAAAAAGAGAAACTGACAGTATTTTTACTGATTAGTTTCTTTTTTTGATTTAGGTAAAAAACAGTTGTTATAATGTAAGCTAATTAGATTTTTAATAGAAGGAGCAAAATGCCACAAAAAGTTTCAGATAGTCCAATGATGAGGCAATATCGCGAAATAAAAGAAATTTATCCCGATGCTTTCTTGTTTTTTAGAGTGGGAGATTTTTATGAAATGTTTTACGACGATGCTGTTAAAGGATCTCAACTATTAGAATTGACGTTAACCTCTAGATCAAAAAGCGCTGATGAACAGATTCCAATGTGCGGGGTACCCCATCATGCAATTGATAAATACTTGTCAGAATTAACTGAAATGGGTTATAAAGCTGCACTTTGTGATCAGGTAGAAGATCCGAAATCTTCAACTGGTCCAACTGTTAAGCGAGAAGTAACACAGGTAGTAACACCAGGTACGTACATAAGTGATCAAGATTTAACCAATAATAATTATTTATCTGCAATATTAATTGGAGTGCCAGAAATCGGTTTAGCTTATGCTGATCTTTCCACAGGAGAGCTAAAATATACTAAATTTTCAAATCTTAATGCAGCAATTTATGAAGTTTTGGGCTTAAATTCGCGGGAAATTGTCACCATTAATTCAAACTCTTCAAGAATAAAAAAGGCCTTAGCTAATCGTAAATTAACAATATCTGAAACTTCATTTAAACCAGAAAAAAAAGATGTTTCAAAAGATGCTTTAAATCTTTTGTTATCTTATATTAAAAATACTCAAATGCGCTCGCTTTCTAACTTGAATGATCCTAAGTACTACGAGCCCGAAGAATTTTTATCGATTGATTACGCATCTAAACAAAATTTGGAATTAACTCGTTCTTTAAGAGAAGGAAAAAAGTATGGTTCACTTTTTTGGGCCCTTGATAAAACATCTACCACAATGGGTTCGAGATTACTTCGCAATTGGATTGAACGTCCTTTACTGGATTCTTCGGAAATTCAAAAAAGACAAGGGTACGTTGGAGCACTTTTAAAAGAATATGTACTTAGAAGTGATTTAAAAGAAGAATTGAAAAAGGTTTATGATTTAGAACACTTAAGTTCAAAAATTGCTTTTGGTAATATTAATGCTCGTGAAATGACGATGCTTAAAAAAGCATTGCAGGAAATTCCAAAAATTAAGGCTTCATTAAATGACTCCAGTGAGCAAGTCTTAAAAGACTATAGTGATAGTTTAGAATCTTTATCAGATATAGCTGAACTTATTGAACGGTCAATTAAAGAAGATGCGCCGATTGTAATCACAGAAGGCGATATTATTTGTGACGGCTATGATGCTCAGCTTGATAAATACCGTGACAGCCTTACTGGTGGACGTAATTGGATTGCTCAGATGGAAGCTCATGAAAAAGAAAGAACGGGAATTAGCAAGTTAAAGGTTGGATATAATCGCGTATTTGGTTATTACATCGAAGTTTCGAGAGTGAACCAAGGTAAAGTACCTGATAATTATCAGCGTAAACAAACTCTAGCAAATGCGGAACGTTATATTACGCCGGAATTAAAAGAGCACGAAAATTTGATTTTAAGTGCTAGAGATAATTCTGCAAAACTAGAATATGAAATTTTTAATCAAATTAGGGATCAAATTAAAAATCGGCTGCCAGAAGTTCAAAAATTAGCAGCTCAAATAGCAAAATTAGATGTTTTAAATACATTTAGTGAAGACGCCGAAAAAAATCATTATGTAAAACCAGTTATAAATCAAAAAAGAGAAATTCAATTAGTAGAATCTAGGCATCCAGTTGTAGAATTGTCAGACTCAATGGTAGATTTTGTACCAAACGATGTTTTAATGCCAGAAGACAATGAAATTACGATCATTACTGGTCCTAATATGTCAGGGAAAAGCACTTATATGAGACAATTAGGATTGATTGTAATCATGGCACAAATTGGCAGTTTTGTTCCCGCGGATAAGGCCGAATTACCGTTATTTGATCAAATTTTCACGCGGATTGGGGCAAGCGATAACTTGTTAACCGGCGAAAGTACGTTTATGGTGGAAATGAAAGAAGCTAATCGAGCTTTACAAGAATCCACTAGTAACAGTTTAATTTTGATGGATGAAATCGGCCGAGGAACTGCAACTTATGATGGAATGGCAATAGCAATTGCAATTATTAAATATTTAAGTGAAAACGTTCATGCTAAAACATTGTTTTCAACTCACTATCATGAACTTACGCAATTATCTGCTCAAATGCGAAATCTTAATAATAAGCATGTTGGTGCGGTTTTAAAAAAGGGAAAATTAATTTTCATTCACAAAATGATGGATGGCCCTTCTGATCGTTCTTACGGGGTTCACGTAGCCCAGTTAGCGGGACTTCCTAAACAAGTGGTGAAAGATGCTTTCCATTACTTACGTGAATTTGAAAAAACTTCGACAATTTCTCCTACAAATCATTTCAGTCAGGAAAATCTTTTTTATCAAGATAACATAGATGATAATGATTTATTGCCGCTAAAAGAACTAGCTCAAAAGATTCAAGCAGTTGATCTTAATAATTTAACCCCAATAGAAGCAATGAATGTAATTGCCGATTTACAAAAAGAGGTGAATCAAATAGATGACGAATAAAATTCATCTTTTATCAGATGACATGATTAATGTGATTGCTGCTGGCGAAGTAATTGAGCGACCAGCTTCGGTTGTAAAAGAATTAATTGAAAATGCAATTGACGCAAACGCTAATGATATTAGAATTTTTGTAAAGCAAGCTGGAATTGACGAAATCAAGGTAACAGACAATGGCAGCGGGATTTCGCCGGATGAAATGAAACTTGCAATCACGGCACACGCTACTAGTAAAGTGGAGCGAACACGCGACATCTTTCAATTAAGAACAATGGGTTTTCGAGGAGAAGCGTTAGCAAGTATTACTCAGATTTCGCGATTTACAATTGAATCACAGACAAAAGGCCAATTGGGCAAGCTAGTTTCAGGAGCAGGAGCAAAGATTGATTCAGAAAAAGATATCAGTAAATCTGTCGGAACAACTGTAATTGTTAAAGACCTTTTTTATAACACCCCCGTTCGATTAAAATATTTAAAGAGCATTTCGACAGAATTAAGACATATTACTGATATTGTTCAAAGAATTGCAATGAGTCAGCCTGGCATTTCATTTTCGCTTTATTCTAATGGCAAAGAAGTTCTTAGAACTGTTGGAAATAATGATTTTAGACAGACTGTTGCTGGAATTTACGGGGTTGAAGAAGCTCGAAATCTTATTGATATTAAAGGGCAGGATGATGATTTTTCTTTAAATGGGCTGGTTTCTTTACCCAACTTTACCCGCGCAAATCGGAGAAATATTAATTTTAGTGTTAATGGACGGGCAGTTAAAAGCATTGAATTAACCCGCTATTTGTTAGAAGGGTACCGAACTAAGCTGATGGTAGGAAGGTTTCCAACCGCAGTTATCGACATTAAATTAGATCCGCATTTGGTAGATGTAAATATTCATCCCTCTAAGCAAGAGCTTAAAATATCTAAAGTTGATCAGTTGGGTGAGTTAATTGTTAAATCTGTTGATCAAAGTCTGGCAAAATTAGATTTAATTCCCGAAGCTAATACAGATAAAATTGGATTTTCTGATCTTTTGGAACCGGCTGCAGAAATGCAAAAACATTTTGAATCATTAAGTCATGAAACAGTCGATTATTTTACCCAAAATAAGAATCGTAAAGTTGAACATATTAAAGAAGATATTGTAGCTTCTGAAGATCCGTTGCCTCATTTTGAAATCGAAAAACCTAATCAAAATGATTTCTCAGAAATTCCCTTGTTTTTACCAGAAGAAAAACAGAAGATTGAACAATGGGATCAATTTTATTCTAAAGAGAAAAAATTAGCTCCTTTTGAGAACGATAAAGAAAATAAGCAAGTTGAATCGTTACCAAAAGATAACAACCTTTTTGCCGAAACTAACTCTCAAAATAGATTCCCGCAAATGGAGTATGCAGGACAAGTTCAAGGGACCTATCTGATAACCAATACTAAAGATGGTCTTTATATCATTGATCAGCATGCGGCTCAAGAGAGAATCAATTTTGAATATTACAGTAAAAAGCTCGGTCAAGAAGATTCAAGTGAGCAATCTTTATTAGTTCCAATTGTTCTAGAGTTCTCTAAAAGTGATTTCATTGAAATCAAAGAGAAAATGGATGTTATTGAAAGTTTGGGCCTTCATTTTAATGAATTTGGCGGAAATAGTTTTATGATTAACCAGTATCCTTCGTGGATTAAATCTAATCAGGTTAAAGATACGATTAAGGAAATGGTTGATTTTATTCTTTCAAATCATAAAATTAACCTCGAGAATTTTAGAATTAAGACCGCTAAGATGATGAGTTGTAAAAGGGCAATCAAGGCCCATCAATTTCTTTCGGATTCTGAAGCTAGAGAATTGATTCAAAAACTTTCAACCTGTGAAAACCCATTTAACTGTCCACATGGACGACCCGTTTTAGTCCAAATTACCAATCATGATTTAGATCGAATGTTTAAACGACTTCAAGATCCGCATTTACATGATATTGGATTGAGTGTAGATTAGTTATAATAAAATATATTAGATTGGAATAGCAATGTTACAAATTTTTCAAGCTGTGATTATTGGAATCGTCGAAGGGATTACTGAATTTCTTCCAATTAGCTCAACCGGACACATTGTTCTAGTTGAAAACCTGATGAAGATTCCTACAACCGTTGATCCACATGCTAAAGTTATGCCATTTGATGCTAATTTTTGGACGATGTTCAGTTATGTGATCCAATTAGGAGCAATTTTAGCGGTAATTTTCATTTATTTTCATCGTTTAAATCCTTTTTCAAGTCAAAAAGATGAGCAGCAGAAAAAAGATACTTGGCAGTTATGGTTTTACGTGATTGTTGGAGTGTTGCCTTCGGTTATAATTGGTCTACCGCTAAACAGTTGGATGGATGAACATTTAATGAATTGGATGGTTGTTTCTGCAACTCTGATTATTTATGGAATTCTTTTCATTGTGATTGAAAATTGGAATCGAAATCGGGGAATTAGACGTCGAAATCTTAAAGGCATGACTTATAAACTTGCATTTTTAATTGGCTGTTTTCAAGTTTTGAGTCTGGTTCCTGGGACCTCACGTTCAGGTGCGACAATTTTAGGAGCTTTAATTTTAGGCATGAGCCGGATGGCAGCCACTGAGTTTTCCTTTTTTCTTGCAATACCTACGATGTTCGGTGTAACAATTTTAAAATTAGGAAAATTCTTTCTTCACGGTGGAATGATGAGTGGCCTAGAAGTTGCAACTTTGGCAGTCGGATTTATCGTCTCCATGATCGTTGCCTGGCTTGCAATAGTATTTTTCTTGAATTATTTAAAGAAACATGATTTTAAAGTATTTGGCTGGTATCGAATTGCATTAGGAGTGATTGTAATTATTGCTGGTGCGGCGTTCCACCTATTTTAGTGTAAAAGTGTTAAACTTGTGAGGAACAAATGTTTGCTTTTTTAGAAGGAATTGTAGATCAAATTGAAGCAGGAGCAGTTATTCTTAATGTCAATGGAATTGGTTATCGCTTAAAAAGTGGTGATCCGTATTCTTTTAATTTAGGTGAAACGGTAAGACTTTTTACTCATTTGGTATCTACTGATACAGAATTAAGTCTTTACGGTTTTAAAACAATAGCTGAGCTTGAGCTTTTTGAAAAGTTATTAAAGGTCTCTGGGATTGGCCCAAAAAGTGCTCATGCGATTGTTGCTTCAAAAGACGCAGCAAATTTGGCTGAAGCAGTTGAAACTAATGATGTGAAAATGTTAACTCGTTTTCCAGGGGTTGGGAAAAGGACTGCTCAGCAGATTATTTTAGATTTAAAAGGAAAATTGGGAACTGTTGAGCTTAATAGTGATTTAAATAATTCAGAATCTCAAAATAGTTCATTACGTGACGCAATGGATGCTTTAGCAGCGTTAGGATTTACCGAAAGAGAAGTAAATCAAGTTGGGAAAACACTGCAAAAAGATTCTAGTGAACTTAGTACCCAAGAATATTTAAAAAAGGGGCTTAGTATTTTAACGGATAGGTGATATGGACCAAGACGAAAACGATTTATTAAATAGTTCGATTGCCGATGAGGAAGAAGAGCAAGAAAACAAAACGATTCGCCCGCAGACATTAGATAGTTACATTGGACAAGATAAGGTAAAATCTGAACTAGAAATTTATATTAAAGCTGCTCAGATGAGAGAAGAAGCAATGGATCACGTTCTTTTTTATGGACCTCCGGGTCTTGGAAAGACGACCCTCGCTAATATTATTGCTAATGAACTTCATGCGAATATTAAAACTACAAGCGGTCCAGCAATTGAAAAAGCAGGAGATTTAGTTTCAATTATTTCTTCACTTGAACCAGGAGATGTTTTGTTTATTGATGAAATTCATCGGATTCCCCGCTCAATTGAAGAAATTCTTTATAGCGTAATGGAAGACTATTATTTGGATATTAATTTAAATGGTCAAGAAGGCACTAGAATGGTTCATCTTGATGTTCCGCCATTTACCTTAGTTGGAGCAACAACAAGAGCTGGAATGTTAACTGCTCCTTTGCGTGATCGATTTGGAATTTCTGAGAGATTAAACTTTTACAATACAGTTGATTTACAGCAAATTATAATGCGTTCAGCTAATATTCTTGATTATGAAATTACGGCAGCTGGAGCTAAAGAAATTGCATTGCGTTCTAGAGGGACTCCGAGAATTGCTAATCGATTGTTACGTCGAATTAGAGATTTCGCACAAGTTGAAAATAAGTCAATCATTGATAAAAAAATTGCAGATCTTGCTCTAAAACAGCTCCAGGTCGATTCTAAAGGATTAGATTCCCTTGATCGAAAAATTCTCGAGTTAATGTACGACTTATATAAAGGGCGTGCTGTTGGAATAAGAACAATTGCTGCAAACCTTGGCGAAAAAAGTGAAACAATCGAAGAAATTTATGAACCTTATTTATTACAGGTAGGTTTTATTGCCAGAACACCGTCTGGTCGGATAATAACCCCAAAGGGAATTGCACATTTAGAAAAAATTAGAAAAGAATAGAATTTTGACAAGTGAAATAAATTTATTATCAACTGAAAGTTATGATTACGATTTACCAAAAGAATTGATCGCTCAAACACCAATTTCTGATCGTTCAAGTTCACGATTATTAGTACTTGATCGTAAAACTGGGAAAATGGAAGATGAGCATTTTTACAATATAATTAATTATTTGAATCCAGGGGACACATTAGTTTTAAATGATTCAAAAGTGATGCCGGCTCGTTTGATTGGCGAGAAAGAAGATACTCACGGACATATTGAGTTTTTGCTTTTGAAAAACACCAAAGACAATGATTGGGAAGTTCTTGCAAAGCCAGCCCGTCATCTCCACCCGGGTACTGAAGTATCTTTTGGCAATGGGATTTTACGCGCAAGAGTTAATGATTATTTAGGTGAAGGGAGATTTCTAGTAACTTTTAGTTACCAAGGAGTATTCTTAGAAATTCTTGATCAATTGGGTGAAATGCCTCTACCTCCTTACATCAAAGAAAAATTATCTGATAAAGATCGCTATCAAACAGTTTATGCCAAAAATTGGGGCTCAGCAGCAGCACCAACAGCAGGACTTCATTGGACTAAAGAGTTATTACAGAAAGTTTCTGAAAAAGGCATTAATGTTGCATATTTAACTCTGCATGTTGGGTTAGGAACTTTTCGCCCAGTCAATTCAGACAATGTCAAAGAACATCATATGCATAGCGAATACTATATTTTAGATGAAAAAACAGCTTCTTTGATTAATGAAACTCAAAAAAATGGAAAAAGAATAATTGCTAATGGCACAACTGTGGTTAGAACCCTTGAAACCATTGCGCATAATAACGATGGTAAAATAGTTTCGACAAACGGTTATACGGATATTTTTATTTATCCTGGATTTAAATGGGAAGCAGTTGATGCTTTAATTACTAATTTTCATCTTCCAAAGTCAACACTCGTAATGCTGGTGTCTTCGTTTGCTTCAAGAGATCAAATTTTAGCTGCTTATGAGCATGCAATTGAAAAAAAGTATCGTTTCTTTAGTTTTGGCGATGCAATGTTTATTGAATAGAGAATTGAGATAATATGGACTGGCCAATTAAATACCGTTTAGAAAAAAAAGACTCTCGTACACTTGCTAGAGCAGGAGAAATTGTCACAACTCGTGGTACCTATCAGACCCCAATGTTTATGCCGGTTGGAACCCAAGCAACCGTTAAATCAATGTCTAATGGAGATCTAAAATCTCTAGGTGCAGGCATTATTTTAGTCAATACATATCATATGTGGGTAAGACCAGGTGAGAATGTTGTCAAAAAAGCTGGCGGCTTGCATCAGTTTATGAATTGGGATCAACCCATTTTAACTGATTCAGGGGGATTTCAAGCTTTTTCTCTGGCTGATTTACGTAATTTTACTGAAGAAGGAATTAAATTTAAAAATCATTTAAGCGGTGATGAAATGTTCATGTCACCTGAAGTATCGATCAAAGTTCAAAACGATCTTGATTCAGATATTATGATGAGTCTTGATATTCTTGAACCGTTTTATAGCGATCATGATCAGATGAAAAAGGCAGTAGAACGGACAAGTCGCTGGGCAGAACGTGGTTTAAATCAGCATTTAAAAACCGGCCTGCCTGACCAGGGATTATTTGGAATTGTTCAGGGTGGAGGACACCGAGATCTTAGAGAACAAAGTGCTCGTGATTTAACATCAATGGATTTTGCCGGGTATTCGATTGGCGGTCTTTCAGTAGGAGAAACTAAAGATGAGATGAATGAAGTTCTATCTTATACGACACCGATTTTGCCAGAAAATAAACCTCGTTATTTAATGGGAGTTGGCACGGCCGATTCTTTGATCGACGGGGTTATTAGAGGGGTAGATATTTTTGACTGTGTCTTGCCGACTAGAATTGCTCGTAATGGTACAGCAATGACTCATCATGGTCGGGTCGTAATTAAAAATGCTAAATATCACGAAGATTTTAGTCCGCTTGATTTAGAATGTGATTGTGATACTTGTCGTAATTATTCTCGCGCATATATTCGCAGTTTGTTTAGTAATCATGAGATCTTAGGAATAAGATTGGTCAGTTATCATAACCTTTATTTTCTAACCCATTTAATGCGTCAAGTTCGACAAGCTATTTTGGACGATAATCTGTTAGAATTTAGACAAGAGTTTTTTGAAAAGTATGGTTTTAACAAAAAGAATGCTAAAAATTTTTAGTTATTTAGTTATATAGAAAGAAAAGAGGATTTAAATTGAATTTTAATATAATGGCTGCTAAAGCTAGTGGTGGTGGTTCTACAATGATGATGTTAGTACTTATTGCTGTAATGTTTGTTGCAATGTACTTTTTCACAATTAAGCCTCAGAAGAAAAGAATGGCTGAACAGCAAGAACGGCTTTCTAAAGTGAAAAAGGGTGATGCTGTAATTATTCGCAGTGGACTTCATGGTGTTGTTGATTCAGTAGATCAAAACAAGAATACATTTGTTCTTGATGCTAATGGAATTTTCTTAACTTTTGAACTTGGAGCAATTATGCAAATTGTTGATAATAATAAATTTCCAAAAGAGCATTTAAATACAAAAGAAGATACTGATACAGCTAAAGAAACAACTGAAGAAAATTCCGATGATTCGAACGAAGAAACAGCTTCTAAAGATAACGATTAGTATCCAGTCGGGAAGAGAAAATTGGAAAAAGAAAACAAAGCATTATTTATTATTTTTGGCGGTTCAGGTGATCTGGCAAGAAGAAAATTATATCCATCCTTATTTAGACTGTATTTAAATGGTGTTTTAAAAAAAGATTTTGCAGTTATTGGAACTTCTCGTCGCGAATGGCCTGATGAATATTACGAAAATATTGTAATGGATTCAATAAAAGAAGTTAACGGAGCTACTGATGAAAATACTCAATCTTTTGTAAAACATTTTTTTTATCAATCAAATGACGTTAATGATGTTGAACACTTTCACATTTTAAAACAAAGGGCAAGCAAGATAGCCCAAAAATTTAATGTTAATGGTCCGTGGATTTATTACCTTGCGATGGCGCCAACTTTATTTGGTACAATTGCCAAAAATTTGGCTCGTTCAGATTTCTTAGACTCGAACCATCCTAATCGGTTAGTTATCGAAAAACCGTTTGGGCATGATTTTGATAGTGCAAAAGAATTAAACGATGAAATTAAACAAGCTTTTTCTGAAGATGATATCTATCGAATTGATCATTATCTGGGAAAAGAGATTGTTCAAAATATTGTTCCTCTGCGCTTTGCTAATCCAATTTTGAAAGAGGTTTGGAACAATAAATTTATCAGTAATATTCAGATTACTTTGACCGAAGAAGTTGGTGTCGAACAAAGAGCGGGTTATTATGAAAATTCGGGTGCGCTGCGTGATATGGTTCAAAATCACATCTCTCAAATCATCACTCTCTTAACAATGGAGGAGCCATTATCATTAAATCCAAAAGATTTTGTTAACAACAAATATCAAGTTTTGGCCAGTATTAATAATTTTTCTAAAGAAGAGTTGAAGAATAATTTTGTTCGCGGACAGTATCGAGCGGGTAACGGATTTTTAGGATATCGTGAAGAAGAAGGGGTTTCAGATGATTCAAAAATAGAAACTTTTGCTGCTGGTAAATTTGTGATTCAAAATAATATTTTAAATGGTGTTCCTATTTATTTCAGGACTGGTAAACGGTTAAAGCAAAAACAAAGTCGAGTTGACGTTGTTTTTAAGTCAAAAAAAGACGGGATTTATAGTGAGGCTCAGTCTGATGTCTTATCGATTTTAATTGATCCGGTTTCGGGATATCGTTTGAAATATAATGGTAAGTCTATCGGTGATAATAGAAACCTTGATCAATTTTCAGGGGAGAGGATCTTGAAAGATGCTGAACATCATCAAATGCCAGAGGCATACCAACGACTAGTTCACGATGTTTTAAATGGTGATAAAACTAATTTTGTTCAATGGCAAGAATTATCAGCTTCTTGGAAATTAATTGATCAGATTATTGGTTTTTGGAATGAGGCTCCTTTAAGTGATGAATTTTTCTACGAAGCAGGATCAATGGGTCCCAAATCTGCAAATGAATTAGTAGCTCGGGATCAAAATTATTGGGTCTATCAGGGTTAAGGAAAAGAAGGTTTGATCATGAATGATCAAGTGCAACAAATATTAAAATTAATTTCAAGTCATCAACAGATTATTGTTTTACGTCATCAACATCCAGATCCGGATGCTTTAGGCTCTCAATTGGGTCTTTATGAAATATTAAAATTTTCATATCCCCAAAAACAAATAAAAATTGGGGGGACTAACGGATCGTCATTGAGCTGGATGGGTAAAATGGATGAATTAACAGATCAAGATTTTGCTAATTCTTTGGTGATTGTTACAGATACAGCTAATACCCCTCGAATTGATGATGAACGATATAATCAAGGTTTGGCTCTTGTTAAAATTGATCATCATCCAGATGATGATCAATATGGTGATGTCAGATATGTTATACCAGAGGCATCTAGTTCAAGTGAAGTATTATGGGATATAGTTAGTCAGTCAAAAAATGAACTAAAAATTAATAGTAAAGCGGCAAGATATCTTTATGCGGGAATTGTCGGTGATACTGGACGATTTTTATATTCAAATGCAAGTTCACATACATTTGAGGTTGTTTCAAATTTAATGACTCATGATTTTGATGCAAGTAAAATTGCTGCCCGTCTAAGTGAAATTACATTAGGTCAAGGCCGTTTACAGGGGTATGTTTTAGAACACTTAACAATTAGTCCGAGTGGAGCGGCAATGGCAATTATTTATCTCGATACTTTGCGTGAGTATCAATTAAATATGGATCAAGCTCATACGGTAGTATCTGTTCCCGGTCACCTTTCAAATGTTAAGGCGTGGGTTATTTTTGTTCAAAAAAGGGATTTATCTTTTAGAGTCCATTTACGTTCAAAAGATGCGCCGATTAATGAGATTGCCAAAAATCATCATGGAGGCGGGCATGTTTTAGCCTCAGGTGCAGATGCAGAAGATGAACGTGAATTATCACAAATTTATAAAGAATTAGAAAGAACGGTAGAGAATTATAAATAATAAAGATCATAAAATGTCAGCTTTTGCAGCTTATAATTTTAAGCCAGAAATACTATCGGCAATTGAGAATCTAGGGTTTAAAAAGCCAACTAAAGTTCAGGAACGAATTTTTTTTAGTGCGTTAAAGAAGAAAAACGTGATTGGAATGTCGGAAACTGGCAGTGGCAAAAGTCACGCTTTTTTGTTACCGATTTTTAATAATCTCGATTTTAGTAGTAAACAAATTCAAACAGTAATTATTTCGCCTAGTCGAGAGTTAGCTGAACAATTATATTCAATGGCAGAAGCGCTGAATAAATTACTGCCTGAACAAGCTAAAATTCAACTTTTAATTGGCGGAAAAGAAGTAAGCAGACTTCAGACAAAAATTGAAAACAATCACCCCCAAATTATTATCGGAACTCCCGGACGAACCGTTGAGTTAATGAATAGTTTAAGGGCAAATTACAGTTCATTTGTTTCTTTGGTAATTGACGAAGCTGATATGTCAATGGATTTAGGCAATGCCAAAGATTTAAATATAATATTGGAAGGTTTGCCCAAAGATCATCAAATTATGCTGTTTTCGGCAACTATCAATCAACAGCTTCAAGTAATGATAAAAAAATATCTTCATGGAGATGTTGAGCTGAAAGAAGTTCCTAACCATAAAGTTATTAATGAAAATGTTAATAATTACTTGATATCAACACGATCGCTGTCAAATGAAGAGTTAATTTATCGCCTAATTACTAGAAAAACTGAATACCTTGTGTTTATTTTTGCTAATACTAAGAAGAGAGTTGAAGAAATTTATCAATTTTTGAGTGAAAAAGGATTAAATATCGCTCAAATTCATGGTGATTTACCAAGTCGTCGACGTCATCAAATAATGAAGAAAGTTCTTCATCTGGATTACAATTTTGTCGTTTCGACCGATTTAGCAGCACGAGGAATTGATATTCCTGGAATTAGTTTAGTAGTTAATGATGATATTCCTGATAATCTCGAATATTTTATTCATCGAGTTGGAAGAACAGCCCGCATGGGACAAAAAGGGACCGCAATTACTCTATTTCATCGGGATGAAACCAAGATTAAAGAACTTGAAGCAAAAGGCATTAAATTCCAAGAAGTCAGGTTATCAAAGGGTGAATTGCTTAAAATTGATCGTCGTAATCGTCGAAAAAAACATCAAGATCAATTTA
Source organism: Xylocopilactobacillus apis (assembly GCF_033095965.1). Classification (NCBI taxonomy): domain Bacteria; kingdom Bacillati; phylum Bacillota; class Bacilli; order Lactobacillales; family Lactobacillaceae; genus Xylocopilactobacillus; species Xylocopilactobacillus apis. The sequence goes on along the minus strand of NZ_AP026801.1, from coordinate 1,381,888 downwards.
GTAAAAATAAGCATTATGATGTGGTAATTCCTTCTAGAATGCGTAAGATAAAACCAGGGTATAAACACCGAATTAAGTCTTATGGTAAAAGACAGATGAGAAAGAAGGGGCAGAGTGAAAGAGCTTAAGACTCTTTACAGTGACGTTTGGTATGATTTAGCACCTGATTTACAATTAAAGAACTTTCAGCAGATCTTACGATATTTTGTTAGTCCTTTAAGTGAAATTCAAGAAATTAAACAGGTTGAACATCGTTTTATGAATCAGCAGATGACACTTTGTGAGGTAGTTATTGATGGTTTAAGATATGTTTTTGTTCCTGGGATCAAAGAATTTCAAATGAGCTATGATCGGGATCTTTTTACTAAGAAGAATCAACTTCTTTTTGCAATTAATGACGGCAGTAAAGAACTTAAAGTTAAAGAATCTCAATATCATAAATTTTTTGATTACGCATACAAATACACGGTTAATCGAAGTGATACTTATAGAATTGATCCAATGCTTGTATCAGTAACCGCGTTACCAGTAAGCGGAACTCCAGTTGGATATTATAATATGTATGATGGAAGAAAAATTATTTCAACCGTTGTTAATAATAAATTTCAATCAGAGCTGGCAGAATTTTTTAAGACTAAAAAAGAAACGGCACATTTTTTTTGGCGGGAAAATTCATTAGAAAAAGTTGCCCAAGTTTTTAAAAAAAGTATTCTGCATCCCGATCAATTAATGGAAAACTTTTCTAAAAGAGGAGTTAATTTTATTGATGCACGAGAATATTATTACATAAAAAGCGGTGGTGCTAATACTTTCTTTCCTTGGGGAAATTCACTTGATCCGCAAACCGTAGATCGTTTGTATTATCTTCCGAATCAGTTTGGAATAAAAATAAGAAAAGATGATGATAACTATCTAATGACTGATAATCCATTTCGTTTTATGGATGGTGTGGTTTTACCAGAAGGCTACTTAACTAAATACATAAAGTATGCTAGTTTTTTTGATAGTGGTTTTGTTCCTGTTCATGATTACTTTAAAAAGCCAATTGAAGAATGGGAAATGGAATATCGGCCGGTTATAAGAATTAAAATTGATTAGTTAGAGGTATATATTTTTGAAAGAATTAACAAGTTCTCAAGTTAGACAAATGTTTTTAGACTTCTTTAAATCTAAGGGCCATGATATTGAGCCAAGTGCATCTTTAGTACCTGTAGATGATCCTTCGTTGTTATGGATAAACTCTGGTGTTGCAACGATGAAGAAATATTTTGATGGTACTGTAGTTCCGACAAATCCTCGCATGACTAGTGCTCAGAAAAGTATTAGAACAAATGATATTGAAAATGTTGGAAAAACGGCCCGGCACTTAACCTTCTTTGAAATGTTAGGAAATTTTTCTGTTGGTGACTATTTCAAAAAAGAAGCTATTTCTTGGGCATGGGAACTTTTAACGAGTCCAGAGTGGTTTGGTTTTGACCCGAAAGATTTATATATAACAGTTTATCCTAAAGATCATGATGCATATGAACTGTGGCAAAGTGTTGGTGTAAAAAAAGAGCATCTTTATAAGGATGAAGATAATTTTTGGGATATTGGTGGTGGTCCATCAGGGCCAGATACTGAAGTTTTCTTTGATCGCGGGCAAGAGTTTAATAACGTAGCTGAAGATGATCCTCAAAATTATCCTGGTGGTGAAAACGAAAGATATTTAGAGATTTGGAACATTGTTTTCTCAGAATTAAATCATTTACCTGATGGTACATACGTTGAACAGCCTCATAAAAATATTGATACAGGAATGGGACTTGAACGTGTTGTTTCTGTTTTTCAGCACGCTCATACCAATTATGAAACAGATCTTTTCCTACCCATTATTCATGAAATCGAGAAATTTACGAGTTATAAATATGGCAGCGACCAAAAAGTTGATTCTTCTTTCAAAATAATTGCTGATCATATTCGAACGCTCTCTTTTGCAATTAGTGACGGTGCAGAACCATCAAATTCGGGACGAGGGTACGTATTAAGACGTTTATTACGACGGGCAGTGCTTAATGGTCAAAAGCTTGGTATCGAGCATACTTTCTTGGCAGATCTAACCCCGACAGTTGCTCAAATTATGAAATCTTATTACCCTGATCTGACTACTAATTTGACAAGAATTAAAGAAGTGGTCAACCGTGAAGAAGCTAAATTTGCGGGAACATTGAATGATGGATTAAAACTGTTAAATTCAGTAATTTCATCACCTAAGGTTCAAGAAAATAAAATGATTTCTGGTCAAGATGCATTTAAGTTGTTTGATACTTACGGATTTCCGGTTGAGTTGACTCAGGAATACGCTGCTGAATCGGGCATTAACATTGATCTTGACGGCTATCAAAAGGAAATGACACAGCAAAAAGAACGAGCACGTAAAGCTAGAGGCGTCAAAGTTTCGATGGGAACTCAAAATTTAGATTTGCTTAATTATAAAAAAGAAAGCAAATATTTGGGATATACTCAACTTGATGTAACTAATTGTTCTTTAAATCTTTTATTACAAAATGATCAAAAAGTTGAATCGGTTAATGATGGAGAAGCAATGGCAATTTTTGATCAAACTCCTTTTTATGCCGAAATGGGAGGTCAAGTCGGAGATACTGGCTGGATTTATGATCAAAGCGGTCAGCTTGTTGCCAACGTTAATGACACAAAGCATGCACCAAATGGTCAAAATTTGCATTATCTTGAAGTTTTCGGTCAACTAAAGGTCGGTGAAGAATATCATTTAAAAGTAGATGCTGTTCGAAATGAAAGAATAAAAAGAAATCATACGGCAACTCATTTAGTTGATGAAGCATTACGTGATGTTTTGGGATCAGGCAGTCATCAGGCAGGCTCACTTGTTGCACCAGATTATCTTAGGTTTGATTTCACTAGTGACGAGAAGTTAACTGATGATCAAATTTTGCAGGTTGAAAAAATTGTTAATGAGAAAATTTTCGCTAATTTACCAGTAACTGCGCAAGAAATGCCTTATCAACAGGCAATTGATTCAGGAGCTGTTGCACTTTTCTCTGAGAAATACGGAGATGTTGTCAGAGTTGTAAAAGCAGGCGATTATTCTACTCAGCTTTGCGGCGGAGATCATGTCAGCAATACTTCTGAAATTGGAATGTTTAAGATTACTGAGTCTACAGGGATCGGATCCGGGGTTAGAAGAATTGTTGCTTTAACTGGAGATGGGTTATACGACTATCTGTTAAATGAAGAAAATCAAATTAAATCTGTGATGAAGGAAGTTGGGGTTGTTAAATTAAGTGAAGCAGCTGAGAAAACTGCTAATTTAAAAAACGAATTTAAAGCAGCCCAAAAAGAATTAGCAGAGTTAAAAGAAAAACATGCTAATGACGCAGCTAAGAATCTTTTTAAAAATGTTAAGGAATCTGGAAGATTTGCTTATACAGCGGGAATTATTCCCAATCTTGATCCTAAAGAAATGCGGGAAATAGCAGACCGTTGGCGCAATCAGAAAATTTCAGATATTTTAGTAATTGGCAGCAATAAAAACGGGAAATCTTCGTTATTGTTGGCATTTGCTAAAGATAAAGCGAGTGATGAGGTTAATGCGAAAACAGTGATTGGTTCATTTGCTGAAATTTTTGGCGGCCGTGGCGGTGGCAATCAATTAATGGCAGTCGCCGGTGGCAAAGAGACTTCATTAATTCAAGATGCGGTTGATCAAGCTGCAAAAATTATTGCAGATTTAAAATAATTTATTTTAAGAAGGAGAATAATGCTTGATATTGAAACATGGTTAGGCAAAAGTAATGCCTTCCTGTCAATTCTAGGCTTTTATATTAGAAGACGTCCTTGGCGTTTTTGGATTGTATTTCCAATTCTCTGGTGGCGCATCTTACTTTTAGTTAGAGCTATTAAAGAACCGGACTATCAGAAAAAAGTTTGGCACTTAATTTTAAAGAGCCCTTTAAAAGAGGAATCTTGGAAAAAATTACATCGTAATTCAAAGGGAATTTTAAAAACTTTTGAATTAAAAAATATAATTGGAAGAGTTCCGACTGATTTATTAAGGATCATTGTTCCAAGTCGTCTTAAGGTTTACGGATTAGCGATTGATTTACAAGGAGAAGTTAAAGGTTCGATTCAATTATTTGAAGAAAGTTATGCTAAATTTTCTTCAACAACGACCAAAATTGCTTCTCCTCATACCTACCGGGCATATTTAAGAAAGTTACCTGATAAAGAGTCTTTTACAATTTTTTCTGGTGGTAAATTATATTCTGATTACCGTTCTTTTTTGATTAAATCATGGTTAGTAAATATTCGTGATGTTGTAATAATCGGATTTGCTGCACTTTTTGTAACGTACATCAGTGAATTGATTGCAACTAATAAGTTTAGTTGGGAAATGACCCAAGATGTACTGGCCGATACTCATTTAATGGTTTTAAACATTTTACCGGTATTTATTGTCATTTTAATTGCTTATACAATCGTGGATAACGTTGGATGGGGAATTTTACTAGGTAGTATTGCTCCGGTTGCAATTGCGACAGTCAACTTTTTTATGTATAAGTATCGCAGTTATCCATTTTCTTTTTCAGATATTTTCTTGGCCAGTGAAGCTGCTGACATGGGAGAAAGATACAGCTACATTTTACCAAAAAAATATTTAGCAATTATTTTTCTTGGAATTTTACTTTGCTTACTAATTGCCTACTTTGTTAAAAGTATTGATAATGGAAAAATTAGACGTTTTGCAGCTTGTTTAATTCTTTTGTTCTCTGGCTCGTACGCATTAAATCATGTTTATTTAAATGATGATTTTTACAAAGGAGCTAAGGCGATTACCAGAGGAAACATCTGGAGTTTTCCTAATCGATACGCGACAAATGGAGTTTTCTTTTCGTTTCTTAATACTACTAATAAAGGAACATTGACTGCTCCTAAGGGATATAACAAAGAAGAAGCAGTTAAATCACTTTCTAAGTATAGCTACAACAATATTCCGAAAAACAAAAAAGTTAATATCGTTACGATTCAGTTAGAGGCATATAACGATTTTAGCAAGTGGTCAAATATCAAAATTGATCCGTCGGTTTATGCGGGACTCAATAAAATTAGAAGTAAATCAATGTCGGGTCACTTAACTACAACTATTTTTGGTGGTGGGACCATCGACACTGAGCGGAAGATGCTGACAGGATACCCTAGTATTGAAACAATTAATCAGCCGATGAATTCTTTCGTTGATTATTTCAACGAGCAAGGATATGTGACTCGTGCACTTCACCCAGGTTTTGGCTGGTTTTATAATCGACAGAATATCGATCTATATTTAGGTTTTGATAAATTTAGAGATAAAGAAAATTATTACGATAAGCATGTGGATGATAGTTTCATTGTGCCGGATGATAAGGTATTCCCTGATTTAATAAAACAATTTAATCAAGTTACAAAAAACGGAAAAATGATTTTTAATCAAACCGTTACTTATCAAAATCATGGCCCATATTCAACCGAATTTTCAGGCAAACCTTTAGTTCAGTGGCAAAACTCTTATAATAAAAAAGATTATGGGATTATTAATAATTACTTGACGGGAATAAAGGCTACTAACGAAGCACTTGTTAAATTAGTTGATAGTTTTGAAAAATCTAAAAAACCGATTGTTTTAGCTTTTTGGGGTGATCACAATCCTTGGGGCGGAGATAACAACAGTACATATAAAATGCTTGGTATTGATCTAGATTACGGCACAGAAAAAGGATTTCATAATTATTTTGATACACCTTATGTAATTTGGGCCAATTCATCCGCTAAAAAAATGCTTAAGACTGACTTTAAAGGAGAAGGTCCTAATATTTCTCCAATGTATGTTCTGCCAACGATTTTCGAACATCTTGGCATTAAAGGAAGTGCTTATATGCAGGCAACAATGGATATGAAGAAGGATGTTCAAGTTTTTGGATATGGAGACGCATATATTCGAAATAACAAACTTGTGCATAAATTACCAAGCAAGATTCAGAAAAAAGTTGATGAGTTTGAAAAGGTGGTTTACTACTTGAAAACTAATCATGTTAAGGATCAACGGGTCTGGAGTAAATAAAAAATCTGGAGATTAAAATTTCTGGATTTTTTTTATATAAAAATTCAAAAATTCAAAAAAGTGGTAATATTTTAACTATTGATAATTTCTTTGGGGGATAGAAATGTTAGCAATTTTTTTAAAGCAATTCAAGGAATTTTGGTTGTGATTGTAATGATTGGCGTTGGATTTTTTTTCGCTCAAAAGGGCTGGTTCGACGAAAAATTTACCAAAACAATTTCAAAGGTTGTAACAAATATTGCCTTGCCTTGCTATATGATTGCAACAATTTCAAATCAATTTACACCAACTGATCTTCAGCGTGATTTGCCGATGCTTGTTTTTCCAGCTTTATCGATGTTAATACTTTTTGCTTTTTCTTTTGTTGTAATTAAGATGCTTAGAATTCCAGATTATCGTCGTGGGTCGTTTTCATCGATGTTCTTTAACTCAAATACTGTATTTATTGGCCTGCCAGTTAATATTGCTCTATTTGGAACCAAGAGTCTGCCTTTTGTTTTGGTTTATTATATTGCTAATACAACAATTTTTTGGACTCTTGGAGTTTGGCTAATTCAAAGAGATGGTCAAATAAACACTAAATTATCTATTAAAGAGATCGTGGGTCGGATCTTTTCGCCGCCGCTCTTAGGTTTTATGATTGCAATTGTTTTAGTGATTTTGCCGTTTAACGTTTTTCACTATGTCCCTTTTTTACATCAAGACTTAGTATACTTGGGTAATTTGACAATTCCGTTGTCAATGATTTTTATTGGAATTTCTATTTCAAGGGTTGGAATTAAACGAATTCGAATTGATCGAAGCAGTGTTGGGATAATTGCTGGTAGATTTATATTTGCTCCCTTATTAATGAGTTTATTATTATTGCCGATTAATTTACCAGTCCTTGTAAAACAAATTTTTATTATTCAATCAGCAATGCCAGTAATGACTAATGCGCCAATTGTGGCTAATATGTATAATGCTGATGCCGATTTTGCTTCAATTATGGTTGCAGAAACAACTCTTTTATCATTGATTGTTATTCCAATCTTAATGACTTTAGTTCAATTAATACATTAAAGGAGAAAGTAATCTTGGAAGATGATGTTCAATCAAAAAAGAATCTTTTCTTTTTAACAATTAGTGTCTTCATGGTTTCGATGAGCTTAAGTGAAGTAACACCATTTTTGTCGCTTTATATTTCATCATTTGGTAAATTTTCTAAAGGAGCTTTAGGATTTTATAGTGCAGTTGCATATGCAGCAACATTTTTTGCAATGGCAATATCAGCACCTTTTTGGGGAAAACTAGCTGATCGTTCTGGACGTCGTTTGATGCTGATTAGAGCTTCTTTAGGGCTTTTCATTGCATTTACTTTAATGGGATTTGTTACTAACGTCTGGGAAATGATAATCCTAAGACTTTTTCAAGGCTTTTTTGGTGGTTACGTCAGTAATGCAAATGCTTTAATTGCAGCAAATACTCCAAAAAAACATGTTGGAAGAGCGCTGGGAACTATTGTTACCGGGTCAACTTCTGGTAGCTTTTTAGGCCCTCTTTTGGGAGGAGTTTTTGCTTCTATTTTTAGCTTAAGACATACTTTTTTTGTCACAGGTTTTGGCTTGTTTCTGGTATTCTTAGTGACAATTATTTTTATTAAAGAAGACTTTCATCCTCAGAAAAAAGAATCAATGCCTTCTGGCAAAGAATTTTTCGCAAAATTAGCTAATCGAAATTTAGTCATCGGGTTATTTATTACAACAATGATTATTCAGATGGTTAATCTCTCTATTAACCCAATTGTTTCTCTTTATGTTAAAGAGTTGATGAATAATAAAGGTCAGATTGCTCTAATGGCAGGAGTTGTTTCCGCAGCCCCTGGTATCTCCACAGCTTTAACGGCACCGATATTTGGTCGTCTAGGAGATCGCTTAGGTGCTGAAAAAATGCTAATTGCAGGTTTTGTTTTTGCATTTTTTGTCCAATTAGGAACCAGTATGATTGCTTCGATTGGGCTTTTAGTTTTAATGAGATTTTTAATTGGTATTAGTGATGCAGCGCTGTTGCCCTCGGTTAATTCGTTATTAACTCGTAACACTGATCAAGCACAAATAAGTCGAGTTTTTGCTTACAACCAAAGCTTTATGTCACTTGGAGCAATGGTTGGACCATTATTGGGATCACTAGTAGCTGGTGTTTTTGACTATCGCGGTATTTTTGTAGCAGGATCTTTGTTAGTTTTAGTTAATCTTTTGATTAATGTTTTTACTCAAAAAAAGATAATTAAGCCTTAAGTTAAATCTGATACAATTATAAGAAATAATTTTTTTAGGAGCTAAACGGTCGTGGATTTTAAAACAAGGGTTACTCGGATAGGAAATCATGCTCTCAATACTGAAGATCAGATGTTGGTTTTATTTGGAGAATCGGTTACGCAGGAAATTGCTGAAATATCAATAAGTCAAGAATTTTTAGATAATGAGATGAAGCGTAAGTTTACTTTAAAAAAAGGAGATCAGGTTTTGATCGGTGATACTGCTTTTGATGTTGAATACGTGGGCTCGTTAGTTCAAGAAAATATGAGAACGATTAATCATATCAATTTAGTTTTTAATCATAAAGGTGATCACCTTGAAAGTGCAGTTTATTTGGATGGGAAGATCGATTTCTCTAATTTAAAAATAGGCAGTGAAATCACTTATAGCGACTAAATTATGGATAAGCAAAAATCAAAAAAGAAGCTCTCGTGGTTTTACAGGCGTTTTTTAAATAATAAATTTACAGTTTTAATTATTAATATAATTCTCATTCTATTAGCAATTTTTCTTTTAATTCAGGTTCGAGGAATTTTTGAGCCTATTCATCAATTTGTTTTAGCAATTTTTGTTCCAGTATTAGTTGCGGGATTGCTTTTTTATCTTTTAAATCCAATTGTTGATTTTTTTGAGAGAAAATTTGGCATTAATCGAATAATTATAATTGCTCTTCTTTTTGTAATTATTTTTTTGCTGCTAATCCTTTTGATATTATTTGTAATTCCAAGTATTGTGAATCAAATTATTGCACTTGGGACTAGTCTTCCTCATTATTACCAGGTATTAATTAAATGGTTTGCTAAAAATTTTGATCCTCATACTGTAAAAGGTATTTCAGATAGCGTTTATAAATATACAATAAATTATTTTAAAACTTCTTCTTCTGAAATTGCCTCTTTTGCCCAGGATGTCTTAAAAAACATTACCGGTATTGTGGGAAAAGTGGCATCTACAATGGTCAATATTGTAACGATTCCTTTTTTACTTTTCTTTATGTTAAAAGACGGCAGAAAATTAAAAATCTCAATTGGCAGCTTAATGCCTGTTAAATATCGAAAAAGCGGAATTAGATTACTTGAAGATATTAACCGCCAAGTTTCGATGTATGTTCGTGGTCAACTAACGGTTGCTTTTTTCGTTGCTGTTATTTTTATCATTGGGTATCAAATAGTTGGTTTGAAATATGGTTTATTATTAGGTATTCTAGCAGGGGTATTTAATGTAATTCCGTTCTTTGGTTCTTGGCTTTCAGAAATTCCAACAATTATCGTAGCACTTTTTATGTCACCAATGATGGTTGTGAAGGTACTTTTAGTTTTTGTTGTTGAATGGCTTTTAGAAAGCCAATTAATATCACCATTAATAATGAGTGCCAATATGAAAATGCACCCTGTGACAACTTTGATCGTGTTGTTAACGGCTGGTAATCTTTTTGGAATATTTGGAGTGATTTTTGGAATTCCAATTTATGCTGTGGCTAAAATTATTGTCGGTCGTGTTTTTAATTGGTACAAAGCTCGAACTGGTGCATATCAGGAAATAGCTCTTGATGAAGATGGAAAGGAATAAAATTGACTAATAATATTGTTTTATTTGCACCTGAAATTCCGTCAAATACAGGTAATATTGCAAGAACTTGTGCCGGTACAGATGCGCATTTACACTTGATTCGTCCTTTAGGTTTTTCGCTGGATGAAAAACATCTTAAAAGAGCGGGTCTAGATTATTGGGATCAAGTTAATATTACTTATCATGATTCACTGGATGACTTTATGGAGTATCTGCCAAAACAAGCTCGCTTGTTTTTAGTTAGTAAGTTTGCTGATAAAATGTATACGGATATTGATTACACTATCGAATGTGATGACTATTTGATGTTTGGGCGCGAGACTAAGGGACTGCCTGAAAAATTTATGCGGGAAAATATGGATAAGTGCATCAGAATTCCAATGACTGATAAAATTAGATCTTTAAATCTCTCTAATAGCGTGGCAATTGTACTATTTGAAGTACTTCGTCAACAAAATTTTTCAGGACTTGAACTCACACATGAGTATCCGCATGATAAATTAAAATAAAAAATATTGAGGTAAAAAAATGCATTTTAGAAGACAACCGATTTTTGTTCAAGCGTTTCACTATGATTTATCAATGCGCAGTCCTGAGGACACTACAGGAATTGGAGTTCAGTTACAAAAACTTTATGATGACGAAATTGATCAGATGGGACTGAAGGTTCCAAAAGGAGGTTCAGTTATGAAGGTAATAATTCCTTTTGATTTTATTCCTCCCCAACAGAATTTTGATATTTCTGGAATTATGAATCAGATTGTTGTAATTGAAGGATTTGACGGTAAAGAAAGTGAATTACCTGAAGAAGCAGTTAAAAAATTATCGCGGCCAATTATTGAATTGATTGAGACTTTAACTTATGAAGTAACAACCCTTGTTCTAGATAAAGGAATTAATTTAAATTTTGTCGCTAAATCTGAAAAAGCCGAAGATGTCGACGAAGTAGACGATAGTGAAAGTGAATCTGAATAAACAAGAAAAAAACTTCTAAAAAGAAGTTTTTTTCTTGTTTATAATAATTAGGAAAGTATAAAAAATAAGTTTATAGTAGGATTATGACCAAGAAATCAACAACTAAAAAAGAACAAGAAAAAAACAAAAATTATACTGCGAATATTATTGGCATTATCCTTGCACTTTTTGGAATTTTTGGCATTACGCAGAAATTAACCGGACCATTTGGGATTTTTTTAGCCAATATAGCTCGTTTCCTTGTTGGTGACTTATTTATTGTGCTAGATGGATTATTGGTTATTTTAGGTGGGTATCTTTTTATAAAAGGCAAACTTCCTACCATCGGCTTTAAAAAAGCTTGCGGTGGAATTTTAATTTTTGTGGGTTTCATGCAGCTTTTTAGTGCAGTTATTTTTTCAATTAAACATATAGATCACAAATTCATTGGAATTACGATAAATAATGTCTTAAATGCAATAACTCACGGCAGTGTCAAAAATGAAGCGTTCTCTGGATTAATTGGATCATTAATTTATACAGCATCATATCGAATATTTTCTTTAATTGGGACTTGTATAATTGCAATTGTTTTTTTAATTTGGGGGTTCATGCTGGTAGAAGAAATTCCTATACAAAAATTGATCAGTATGTTTGGTCTACTGGGAAAATATTTTTATAATTTATTTGATCATTCAACAGAAGAAAAAGAACACGACAATCCTAAACGAGAAAATACAACAGTTGTCAATCAAAAAGAGCCTGAATTTGAGCAAAAAAATGATATTGATCCTTTTGCAGAAGCAGCATCTGATGCAAAGCAGGAAAAAAGGAAACCTGTTGAATCTCAGCCAGTCAAAGAACATGAGAGTGAAGAAACATTTTTTCAAAATTATCAAAGTAAAGAATATCCAGATTACATCATGCCGACAGTTGATGAACTAAAACCGACTAAGGCAGTTAAAGGCGGGTTAACGCAAGAAGAATTAACTGAAAAAGAAAATATCATTGTTGATACATTTAAAGACTTTAATATCGATGTTCAAGTAACTGGTGCTAGTGTCGGGAGTTCTGTTACTCAAATTGAAATTGAACCGCCTCATGGTGTGAAAATTAGTCGAATTTTAGGACTGAGTGATAATTTAGCTTTAGCCTTAGCGAATAAGGATATAAGAATAGAAGCACCAATTGCCGGAAAATCTCGAATTGGAATCGAAGTTCCTAATGCCAAATCTTCGCCTGTTTATTTTAGAGATGTATGGTCGGAGTTTTCAAAAACTAAAGATGAAAAGAATATCTTAGAAGTTCCATTGGGACGTGATATCAATGGTGATGTTATTTCGATGAATCTTGTTAAGATGCCTCATTTATTAATTGCAGGATCTACTGGATCTGGAAAATCAGTTTCAATTAATGAAATTTTGATCAGTATTTTAATGATGGCACGTCCGGATCAAGTTCAGATGATTTTAGTTGATCCTAAAAAAGTTGAATTAAATGTCTATAATGATATACCTCATCTTTTAACCCCAGTTGTTACTGATCCTAAAAAAGCAGCAGGGGCTCTAAATCAAGCAGTAGTAGAAATGGAAAGACGTTACGAACTTTTCAAACAGACTGGATCAAGAAATATTAATGAGTATAATAAAAACCTCCTTAAGGATGATGAAGAAAAAGAATTTTTACCTTATATTTTAATTGTGATCGATGAGTTGTCTGATTTAATGATGGTTGCCGGTTCCGAGGTTGAACAAGCGGTCATTAGATTAGCTCAGTTAGCCAGAGCAGCTGGAATTCATATGATTATTGCTACTCAGCGTCCTTCAGTGGACGTTATTACTGGACTTATTAAAGCAAACATTCCTTCGAGAATTGCTTTTGCTGTCTCTAGCGGGGTTGATTCTAGGACTATTTTGGATACAAATGGGGCCGAAAAATTAATTGGTCATGGTGATATGCTTTTCGATCCAATGGGATCATCAAGTCCAACCCGTGTTCAGGGGGCTTTTATTGCAACTGAAGATGTAGAGTCAGTGACTGATTTTGTTAAAAGGCAAGGAGATCCAGAATACGATGACAAATTTGATGTTTCTATTGATGATTTAACCGAGTCGACGGAGGTCGATGGCAGCGAAGATCAGCTTTTTGATGAGGCTGTCGATTTGATATACGATAAGTCGACTGCCAGTTCTTCAATGCTTCAACGCTACTTTAAAATTGGCTACAATCGAGCTGCTTCTTTAATTGATGATATGGAACGTTATGGGATGGTTGGCCCAATGAACGGATCAAAGGGACGAGAAGTTTATCAAACAAAAATTGATGCATATCGCTATCAAAAATCGGGTCATCAGGAACAAGCTACATTAGAACAGGTAAAAGAAGAACCAGATTCAATGGAGGAAGACTTTAAACAACAAAGTAATTTAAATAATGATGAAAACGATTAGAATAAAAAAAGGTGTCAATCTTTATGTAAACGAGAGAGATAAGTTTAATACAGCTATTTTTCAGGTAGACTTTGTTTTTCCAGCAGACTCGAGTTTTTTTGCTCATTTAAATTTACTCAGTGATTTAATAAAAAAGCATTCCACTCGTTTTCAGCTTCATCAGGATGTTATTGACTTTTTGGAAGATCACTACGGGGCAACATTAGATGTAGATTACGAAACATTTGGAACAAGTACTTCTTTTTCTTTGATGGTTGATTTTGTCCATCCAAGGTTGTTGAATGACGAATCATATTGTTTTTCAGATATGGTCTCGTTTATTGAAGAATTAATTTTCAATCAAAATGACCGAATTGAATCTCTTTTTGAAAATGAAAAAAAATACTGTAAGAATATTTTAAAAGACGAATTGACAAGTCCTGAAACCTTGGCGTTTTACCAAGCTCTTCCTCACTATATTTCCTCAGATAATTTAAAGAGACCTTTAAGTGGTACATTCACTCAACTGAATAATGTTGAGTTAGATCAAGTTTATGATTTATGGCAGAATATTTTACAAACAAGTTTTGTTAACATATATTACGATGGTTTTACCTTATCAGCTGATGATCAGAAAGCTATCAACCAATTTGCTCAGAGGTTTTTTCCGCGTGATGGATTTAATCAGATAAATCCTTACTATGTTGAGAATTATAAAAAAACAGACCAGATTAATGAAAAACACCATACTTTTAGGCAGAATATTTTTTTACAGCAGTATTATCTAGATGGTAATGCAAAATATCGGAATGAAAATTATGCAGCTTGGCTGATTTTTAACCAGATATTTGGTGGTGATTCGGAATCTTTTTTATTTCAGACAATTAGAGAAAAATTAAATTTATCGTATGAAGCTTTCAGCAATATTAGTTTTGGTTTAAATTGTTTCTACGTTTATGCTACTTTAAATGAAAAGAAATTTGAGCAGGTAAATCAAGAAATTGATAAAATTTTTGATAAAATAAAATACCAAAAATATTCTTTGAGTATGTTGGAAATGGCTAAAAAGTCAATTGAAAATCTTTTGTTGTACCAAAACGATGGACGCTTTTTTGATATCTCTCAGCAAAAGATGAAGTTTTTGACCAAAGACTACATTTCTAACGAAGATTTGATTCATCAAATTAAAAATGTGGAACCAAATGATTTAAGTAAATGTGTAAATTTTGTTCAGCCTGGAATAAAAATGTGGTATGAAGGAATGCAATAATGAATTTAGTCACTGAAAATAAGATTGGAATTAAGAAGTTAAAAAATGGGTTGACTGTAAAATTAATTGAGAAGCCAAATTTTAAAACTTTTAACGTTCAAATGATTGTTAACTTTGGTTCAAGTGATTCACTAATCGATCAAGTTCAAATTCCGCCAGGATCGGCTCATTTGATAGAACATTTATTATTTCATAAGAAAAATCATGATATGGACTATCTATTCTCGCAAATGGGAATTGATTCAAACGCTTATACTACTTATAATGTTACCAATTTTTTCTATACAACTTTAAAGAAAGATAGAGAATATTTTAAAAAATCTCTCGAATATTTATTCGAATTAGTGTTGGATGCTTACTTCACTAATGATTTAATAAAAAAGGAAATTGAAATTATTAGTTCTGAAATCAAGATTACAGAAGATGATACTGATTCTGATTTATATACGGAATTATTAGCAAATCTTTATCCCAAGACACCCTTAAGTTATGATATTTTGGGAACTGAAAAAACAATCAGAACTGTGGATAAAAATTTATTGAAACGCCTGCATGAAAAATTTTATCAACCTCAAAATATAGTGCTTTATGTATGTGGCCCAATCTCTTTTTCTGAACTTATAGAAGTAGTGGAATCGGTGGCAAATTTGGATGATCAGAAGGATATTGAGCTAAATTCTAACTATTATTATTTGCCAGTAAAAAATAAAAAATCAAATTTTAATAATAAATTATCTAAATTAGTTTACGGTTGGTCTCTTCCAAATCTTGACTTAAATTATCGAGATTCTATAATATTTTCATTATATTTAGAAAATATGCTGGGAAAAAGGAGTCAATTTTTTCATAGAATGTATAACGACGGAGTAATTAACGATGATTTTTATTATGAATTTGTTGTTGAAAAAAATTTTACCGTTCTTTTTTTCTCGTGTTTAACTGAAGACCCCAAAAAATTATTAATAGTACCTGGGAATCTTTGCATAGTGAAAAAATTTCAGAAGAAAAATTAGCTGTAACAGTTAAGAATTTTGTTGGAAAGTATATTCAGTCATTTGATTCAATTGAAGATTTAGCTTCGATTGAAACCGATGGGAAATTTCATTTAGAAGATGCAGTAGATTCATTAAAAATAGTAGATGGTTTAGAAGTCAGCCAAGTTCAGGAAATTGCAAAAAAAGTGTTTTCTCAAAACCAATTTGCAAGTGCGGGTAAAGTAATTTCCTAAAAAAGTTTATATTATTGATTTAGAATAAGTGTTTGGTTTGTCAGTATGTTAAAATAACTTAAAATAGATTGTTGGAGATGTCGTGGATAATATCGGAAAAATACTTCGGCAGGCACGAATTGATCAAGGAATGACGATTGATGACTTGCAGAAGAAAACAAGAATTCAAAAAAGATATCTGATTGCGATTGAAAATGGTGATTTTGATCAATTACCAGGACAGTTTTATGTGAAAGCCTTTGTCAAACAGTATGGAGAATATGTAGGTGTAGATACAGATCCGTATTTTGCTCAAAGCAATAAAACTGAAGATCCAGACCAGGAAACAGAAATTTATGATGAAGATGAATCCGAAATGGAAAAGGATCCAATTAGTTCGAGCCCGTATCTGACAAGACATCAAGATCATAGCCGTTGGCATTCGCTTATTCCACAGATTCTTGTGATTTCAGCGGTGGTTTTGGTTGTCTTTGTGCTTTGGTTTTTATATCAAAGTGGAAATAAGGGTAATCCTAAAATTACGGATAAAGGAAATGTAACAAAGGTTAAGGAAAGCTCTAGTTCTCAAATGCACAAGAGTAGTTCTGTCGCCTCAAAAAGTTCAAGTTCAAAAATTCAAAGTTCTAAATCTTCTTCTAGTAAAAATGAACAGACTAAAGTAAGTCTTAAAGCCCAAAGTGATTCAGCTGTGACTTTTGAAGTTACGGGTTTTAAAAAGTCAGGGAATACATTGGTCCTTAAGTCTCAGAATGGGAACTCTTGGGATCAAGTCCAAATTAACAATAATACTGCATACAGCGGAATGGTTTCTGATGGTCAAAGTCAGACTGTTCAGATTCCAGAAGGAGTGACGAGTTTTAGTGTAACTTTGGGAGCTACAACTAATTCAAAAATTAGTATTAATGGTCAAGATGTTGATCTTTCTTCTATTACAACGCAAGGTGTCAGTAATTTAACATTTAATGTTAAAGATGATCCAAAGGAGAATTAATGAATCTGCCAAATAAATTAACCATGTTTAGGATTGTTTTAATACCTTTTTATACAATTTTATTATGTATCCCGTCCAATAACAGTTTGACAATTTTAGGAACAAAAGTGAGCGTTTTATATTTAATTGCTACTATTATTTTCATCGTGGCTTCTTTAACTGATTTTTTAGATGGACAAATAGCAAGAAAAAATAATCTTGTAACAAATTTTGGAAAGTTTGCAGATCCTTTAGCAGATAAGCTGCTGGTAATTACTGCGTTTATCTTTTTGACAGTTAATAAATCTATTCCCGCTTGGGCTTTTGCAATTATTGTTTGGCGGGAGCTTGCGGTGACAGGATTAAGATTACTTCTAGCTAACCACGGAGAAGTAGTAGCTGCAGCAATGCCTGGTAAAATTAAAACATTTTCCCAAATGATAGCAATTATATTTTTAAATCTGAATAACATTGGATTTGCAGCAATTAATTTTCCTTTTGCTCAAATTGTGTTTTATATAGCTGTTTTCTTCACTATTTATTCAGGTGTAGAGTATTTCTACAAAAATCGTAGTGTATTTGCAGATTCATTTTAATAGTACAAAACTAATGGTCTTTTGATGGCTATTTTTTTTGAGAAAAAAGAGAATTTATCTTGAAATCCTTGAGCTTGATTTTAAAAAAATATTGGTTGGATATTACTATTGCAATAATTATGATTGTGATTGCAACTTTCTCAACATTGTTTCAACCAACCTTGATGAAAGATGTTTTTAGTGCAATTTTAAATAATAATCATAATCAATTAAAACAGTTAGGAATTTTTTTGATTTTTTTAGCAGTTCTAGGGTTAACTGCAGGAGTTGTTAACACTATTTTTGCTGCTCGCGTAGCACAAAATGTTGCTTACGATTTACGCGATAAACAGTATCGAAAAATTCAGAATTTCTCATTTAGTAATATTGAAAAGTTCACTCCCGGAAATTTGGTAGTGAGAATGACTAATGATGTTACTCAAGTTCAAAATCTAATAATGATGTTTTTGCAGACAATTTTTCGTGCACCAATTATGTTTTTTGGCGCTTTAGTATTTGCAATTATTACAATTCCTCAATTTTGGTGGATTATTGCGGTTGTTGTATCAATGATTGTCATTGTTTCTGCGTATGCTTTTTTCAGAATGGAAAAGTTTTTTAATATAACTCAACAATTGGTTGATAAGGTTAATGGTATTGCAAGAGAATCATTAATGGGCATTAGAGTAATTAAGTCTTTTGTCCAAGAAGATCAGCAAATTAATAAGTTTGAAGAAACTTCTGACCAATTAACAGACGTAAATATTAAAACTGGAAACCTTTTTTCCTTTTTAATACCGTTATTTTTCTTATTTGCTAATTTAGCAATTACTGGGTCAATCTTTTTAGTCGGTTTTATGGTTACAAAAGATTCAACCCTAGTTGCAAGAATTGCAAGTTTTGTAAATTATTTGTTTCAAATCATGTTTGCCATCGTAATGGCTGGATTCACTATCACTTTTGCCAGCCGCGGATTAGTTTCAATCAGAAGAATTGATGAGGTTTTTAAAACTCAGTCTGATTTAGTTTATCAAAATGATGAGCCGCAAGAGTTTGATGGCTCGATTGAATTTGATCAAGTTTCTTTTACTTATCCAGGTGATTTGAATCCAATTTTAAAAAATATTAGTTTTGACATCAAGCCTCGTGAAATGATAGGAATTGTCGGAGCCACCGGATCTGGAAAATCAACTTTAGCTCAATTAATTGCGCGAATATATGATCCAACTGAAGGTGTAGTCAAAGTAGGAGGACATGATTTACGAGCAGTTAGCGAAACGAGCTTAAGACAAAATGTTTCTTTAGTTTTACAAAAACCAATTTTATTTTCTGGTACTGTTGCTGATAATTTGAGGCAGGGGAAAAGTAATGCCAGTGTAGATGAAATGAAAAAAGCTGCTGAAATTTCACAAGCAGCCGAATTTATTAATAATCTACCAAATAAATTTGAATCAAAAGTAGAAGAGCGTTCGGCTAACTTCTCTGGTGGTCAAAAACAGCGCTTATCAATTGCTAGAGGTGTTATTGGCGAGCCAAAAGTTTTAATTTTAGATGATTCGACATCTGCTCTTGATGCCAAAAGTGAAAAAAAAGTTAAAGATGCCTTAAATCGAGAGCTTAAAAATACAACAAAAATTATTATTTCTGAGAAAATTTCGTCGGTTATTAATGCTGATCGTATTATTGTGCTAGATCACGGAAAAGTTTCAGGAATTGGCAGTCATCAAGATTTGGTGAAAACTAATCAAGTTTATCAAGAAATTTATGCAACTCAAAAGGCATTGCAGGGTGAGGTATAGTTAAGTGAAAGAAATTGCATCTAGTATTAAGCTTTTTTGGAGTTATTTTCGGCACTTCTTATTTCCACTGTTAATTGTTGTTGTTCTGATTGTTGTTGGAATTTATTTTGAGGTTCATGCACCTGCTTATTTAGGAGATGCAATTACTGCACTTACAAAATATTTAAATAAATTTATGAATCCCGCAACAAGAGCACTAGCTAATCGACAAGATTTTAACCACTTTTTAAAAATGATGATGCTTTTCTTTGCTGCAAGTGCTTTAGCACAATTTGTCGCTGCTTTTATAATGATTCATATTTCAAGCAAAACTAATGGAAATATGAGAACTTCACTTTTTGTTAAATTACAGCGAATGACTATTCATTATTTTGATACTCATCGTGATGGTGAGATTTTAGCACGTTTTACAACGGATTTAGATAATATTTTTAATGGACTAAGCCAAGGAATGTATCAGATCTTAAATGATATCGCTTTGTGGGCGGGGGTCATTTTAATGATGTTCAAAAAAGATGTAAAGTTAGCTTGGGTTACCATGGCTACCACGCCAATTGCTTTGATTATTGCAGCAGTTGTTATAAGTTTGGCCTCTAAATATGTAGATCGCCAACAAGAAGCGCTAAGTGATCTTAATGGGTATATTAATGAACAAGTAACCGGTCAAAAATTAAATATTGTTAATTCTCTTCAGGGAGAATCAATTTCTGGTTTTACAAAACACAATAAAAAAGTTAAAAAGCTGACATTAAAGGGAACAATTTATTCAAGTATGTTATTTCCTTTAATGCAGGGGATGTCGTTATTAAATACGGCAATCGTTATTTTTTATGGATCATATTTGGTAACAAGCGGTCAAGTTTCTGCAGCAATTGGAGTCGGTTTAATTGTGACATTTGTTGAGTATTCGCAATTGTATTATCAGCCAATCATGGATATTACATCAATGTATAACATGTTTCAGTTGGCATTTACGGGAGGTCGACGACTGCTTGAAATTTTTAATCAAAAAAATGAAAGAGATTCATCAAATGCAAAAGAATATCATCCTCTAAAAAATAAAATTAAATTCCAAGATGTTCGATTCAGCTATGTTCCGGGTAAAGAAGTCCTTCATGGAATTAACGAAGATCTGGAAAAAGGTAAAATGGTTGCCTTGGTTGGACCAACCGGATCCGGTAAGACAACGGTGATGAATTTATTAAATCGTTTCTATGATGTAGATTCCGGAGCCATTTTATTTGATGACCGTAATATTAAAGAATATAGTTTAAAAAGTTTAAGGAAAAACGTGGGAATTGTGCTGCAGGATGCCATTATCTTTTCTGGCAGTATTAGAGATAACATTAAATTTGGCAAACCAGAAGCTAGTGATGAAGAAATTTTCGAAGCTGCAAAATTAGCCAACGTTCATGATTTTGTGATTTCCTTACCAGAAGGCTATGATACCCAAATTTCAAATGAAAATCCGATTTTTTCTTCGGGTCAAATTCAATTATTGTCAATTGCTAGGACAATTTTGACAAATCCAGATCTCTTGGTTCTTGATGAAGCTACGAGTAATGTAGATACAGTGACTGAAGCTCATTTACAAGAAGCAATGAATAATGTAATTTCCGGGCGTACAAGTTTTGTGATCGCTCATCGGCTGAAGACGATCCGCAGTGCTAATAAAATTATTGTTTTAAAAGATGGAGATGTAATTGAAACTGGAACTCATTCAGATCTGTTGAAGAAAAATGGATTTTATGCTGAATTATATCGGAATCAAATGTTATTTGAGTAAGTTTCAATGAGGTAAAAAAGTGAGAAAAAGATTAATTTCGATTATTGTTCCCTGTTTTAACGAGGAATCAGCATTACCGGAATATTTTAAAGCAATGCAAAAGATGTTTTTGAACCTTGAAGAAAAACGGGAAAATTTTACTCACGAATATATTTTTATTGATGATGGTTCAAAAGATAGTACCTTAAATGAAATGGAAAGTTTAGCAGTTCAAGAACCCGATCAAGTTCATTTTATTTCTTTTTCACGTAATTTTGGTAAGGAAGCCGCTTTTTTAGCAGGATTAAGGGCTGCAAAAGGGGATTATATTGCAGTTATGGATGTCGATTTGCAGGATCCACCGGAAATGATTCCTGAAATGCTCAAAGGAATTGTTGATGAAGGTTATGATATGGTTGGCAGTAAAAGAGTGGATCGAAGCGGAGAACCTCTTGTTAGATCCTTCTTTGCTAAATTTTTCTATAAATTCGTTAATCGAATTTCAGACACTAAAATAGTTGAAGGAGTAAGAGATTATCGTTTAATGACAAGACAAGTTGTCGATGCGATTTTATCAATGCCTGAAACTAACCGTTTTTCAAAAGGAATTTTTAGTTGGGTTGGATTTAAAACTAAATATTTGCCTTACAAAAATGTAGTTCGGGAAGAGGGAAAGTCTCGTTTTACTTTTTGGAAACTTTTAAATTATTCACTTGATGGCATCATCGATTTTTCAGAGTTACCGCTAACATTGGCTTCTTTTGTTGGTATTATTAGTTGCTTTTTAGCAATTATAGCGATGATTTTTGTCATTGTTCGAAGGTTAATCTTTGGAGATCCGGTTAGTGGATGGGCGTCTCTTGTGACAATTATTCTTTTTATTGGGGGAATTCAGCTTTTTTGTATTGGAATTGTCGGAAAATATATCGGAAGAATTTACTTAGAGACAAAGCATCGACCAATTTATGTAATAAAAAAGAAAAAATAAAAGTTGATTAACGAATAACCGCTAATCAACTTTTTTAAGTTTGATAATTTTTATTTTCTTCAACTACTACTTGCTGATGATCAGCATTCTTTGTAATTTTAACCTCTTTATCATGAGGTGTTCGAACCCATTTACCTTGCTGCCGCCAATTTACTAGACCCCAAAATTGATCAATTAAATAGGTCCAGCTGTAGTAAGGAAGTCCGAGAAAAATAAATTTAAAAAACTTCTTTTCAGGAGCATCAAAAAGGGTAGCGTAGAACGGAAGTACAATAAACTGATAGATTCCAAAGAAAATGGTAATACCAGTTGATGGAATCAGCATTGAAACAAATTGTCCTAAAATTGCTATTTGGCCAGTATGTCCTAAAATGATAGTTAATAATTCATAGATAAACGCAAGGATAAAGGCAAAATACTGAACGACTTGAGCCATACTGAACAGATACATAATTTGATCAATATTACTAAAATTACCACTCTTTAAAAAATCATAAAATAATTTATAAAAATTTGTTAAACAGACATACCAATGTCCTTTTGCCCAACGAAATCTTTGAACCATCGCAACTTTTAATTTGTCAGGCTTTTCATCATAAATCTGGGCAAAATGATTCCATAAGACTCTTCCCCGATCTTCAACAATTTGAATTTCCATTTCAAGGTCTTCAGTTAAAGATTTATATTTGAATCCACCATTCCAAATTAACCAATCAACTCTAACTGCAAAGCCAGTTCCACCAATTGATGCTGGTAGGTGTAGGCGATATTTAGCCAGCTGGAAAAATCGATTGGTTGTCCAATAGTTAATCGCATAACCAGATGCTAAAATACTTTTCCAATTTTTAACCCCCAGGTAGGATTGAATTGCTTCAGGTTTATGGTGCCATAACCACTGCGAGTTAATTTCTTTTAAGATGTTGTTATCAACATGATTGTCAGCATCTAAAATAAATAGTAGATCATACTTTTTAACTAGTTTTTCAAATCCCAATGCTCTTAAAGCATATTGAATTCCTCCTGGTTTTCCTACACCTTCACGCGGAAACTTTTTTTCAATTGTGTCAACGTGTTCAATTCCGTACTGATCGCAAATTTTTCCAGTTTGATCAGTGGAATTATCATTAACAACGATTATTTTGTATAAAGAAGGATCGTATTCAAGATCTTTAAGTCCAGCTAAAGTATTTCCAATCACTGCTTCTTCGTTATGAGCAGCAATTAAAATTAAAAATCTAGCTTCGTCTGGCATAATCTGATAGTCTCTTTTTGGCTTTTTGAATCCAAAAAGAGAGAGAACAAAAAGGTAAATAAACTGAATTATAATCAAATACCCAAGCATTTTTAAAAACCATTGAAATGGGTACCTGATAAAAGATAACTGGCTAAAAAAGATTGAAGCAAAAATTATAATTGTTCCAATAATTAAAACCAAGTGATATTTTTTAATAAATTTTCCTAATTTCCTCATATTTAACATTGTACCTTGCTTTATATAAACTCTGATATAACTTTTCCATTTTTTTTAATAAATTCTTGCTAATATTTGGTTTCAATCTGGTTACAAAAGTTTTAGTTTTATTCTATGTGATAGAATATCCAACATGAGGAGTATGTTATGAAAAAAATTATAAAAAAAATTCTAATAGGACTAACGGTTATATTAATTTTAATTCCGTTTAGTAACACTTCCCAGCGAGTCAACGCAGCTAAATCTGATGGGTATATAAATTTAGCTGCAACAGATTCTAAAGATAAAGTTGATGTTTTTTATGTAAATGGTAATAAACAGACAAGTTTAATTAAACATCCAATTTTGTCTGTCGAGCAGCTTAGCCAGGAAGAAAGATCATTACTTTCGATTTCTGATAATGCGGCTGATGGAATTAATAAAATAAAGGATTATATTACATCTTCGACTGGAATGATTAAAAATTTAAAAGTATCTAGTATAAATAATGATGTATCCATTAAGAGTGTGCAAGCTGTTTTTTCTGATGATGATATGAAAAGTATTGCTTTTGTAAACAAATTTAATCTGCAAATTTTGGTACGTTTATCAAATTGGGAAGAATTAACGTTTTCTATTCCAGTAACTTTTTTACGTCCAAATACTAATAATGATTCAGCTCCAACTGTACAGTTTGATCCAGTATTTATGCTTCGGCCAACGATTTCTGCGAGCTCTCAGGGATATAGCTTAGTAAATGGAATTGTTGCGTCATATCTTAATAAGGATAGTTCAGTACTGATTCCTTCTGACCAATGGAAAATCACTTCAGTTAACGGTGTAATTAAGAATGATAATGTTCTAGATGTTTCAAAGCCTGGTATTTTTCAAGTTGATTACGAAATAACTAATCCGAACTCTGGTCAGGCAGCAAAAATTACCAGAAAAATAACAGTTGTCGATGAAAGCAAGGATAAAGATGATTATACACCAATGTATCAAGCAACTTTATATCCCGTTAATAAAGTAGGCTATATAAATTATGTTCTTGGTTATGGAGTAATGCTTTATGATGATTTTGGTGATGAAGCAAAACCGCTCAATCGATATCTTCTTCATGGAAGTTCTTGGAAAGTATTAAATAGTGTTCTTGATGAACATGGTGAAGAATGGTATAGCTTAGGAAAAGATCAATGGGTCAAACAAAAATATGTCACTTTTAATAAGAATTCTATCATTCAGTCAGTAAATTTTGTTGCTCAAATTACTTCTGAAGAAGGCAGTAAACTTTATAATGGTTACGGCGATTTAGCAGTATTTTCAGGTCGAATTTTAAGTAAAAATTCAAAATGGAAAGTAAAATCTACCGTTTTATCAGGAGACGTATTATGGTATAACTTAGGTGGAGATCAGTGGATTAAAGCTGAAGATGCCCAATAGTAATTAATTCGCATAAGGTTATCTTTATGCGTTTTTTGTTATCAAAAAGGAGTAATGAATGAAAAGAATACAAGATGTTATTGGTGGTGCTGGAAATCTTTTGACAGGACCAGAGACAACAGTTAATGAAAATCTATACTTAAACGTTAATGGAAAATGGTTAGAAACTGCTGAAATACCAGCAGATCGTCCTCGAACTGGCGGATTTTCAGATTTAAGTGAAGATGTAGAGAAAAAACTTCTTCAAGATTTTGCTGATTTTGCTAAAGATTCTTCTAAGGCGAGGGATCCTTATTTAAAAGAAGCAGTGAAGTTGTATCAACTTGCGGCTGATTTTACTGAGCGTGATCGATCAGGTGCTGAACCAGCAATGAAAGATTACAATTTTTATAAAGAAATTAAAGATCTTAATGATTTAAAATCTAAAATTAAACAAGTTGTAGAAGACGGAGTATTTGCCCTTACTTTTTGGGTTGCACCTGATATGAAAGATACAGCGCATAACTTATTATATGTTGGAGCACCTTCGTTATTACTTCCAGATAAACAATATTATGGGACTCCAAGTGAAGAAGCTTTAATGCCAATTTTTCGTCGGATGAGTCAAAATGTTTTGGCATCTTTTGGTGAGTCTGAATCTGACGCTGATAAAATCATTCAAAACACGATTGACTTTGATCATTTATTAGTTCCGTTAGTTAAATCTTCAGAAGAAAAAGCAGATTACACAGCTACTTATAATCCAGTTGATTTTGCTAAATTTAAAGATCAGACAGCTGATTTTGGTTTAGGTGATTTAATTTCAAATTTGGCTGGAGTAACGCCTGAAAAAGTAAGTTTAACAGAACCACGTTATTTTGATCAGCTTAATAAGGTTTTAAACGAAGACAATTTTGCTAAATTTCACGACTGGATGCTTTTAAATACCGCAATCGCAGCAACTCCTTACTTATCAGATCAGTTAAGAATTATGGGCGGCGAGTTTGGTCGTGCGATAACTGGAATTAGAGAAGCTAGCAATCAAGAGAAGAGCGCGTATCGTTTAACGAATAATCTTTTTGATGAAGTAATTGGCATTTACTATGGTGATAAGTACTTTGGATCTAAAGCCCGTGAAGATGTCAAAAAGATGATCAGAACTATGATTGATGTATACAAGAAGCGTTTAAATGAAAATTCTTGGCTTTCTAAAGATACAATTAAAGAGGCAATTGTTAAATTAGATGCGATTGAGCTGAAGATTGGCTATCCTGATCAGCCTCGAAAAATTTATCAAGAATTTAAAATTGATCCAGCTGCATCTCTTTACGAGAATGTTCGAAAAATTTCTCTTTTAATGCGAGATGATAATTTTAAAGACCTTAACCGGGATGTTGATCGAACTCGTTGGGCAATGCCGGGTAACTTGGTTAACGCTTGTTATGATCCGCAAGTTAATGATATTACATTCCCAGCAGCAATTTTGCAGGCACCATTTTATTCACTTGAACAATCTAGTTCAGAAAATTATGGTGGTATTGGGGCTGTTATTGCTCATGAAATTTCTCATGCATTTGATAATAATGGGGCAAAATTCGATGAATTGGGTAATATGAAAAACTGGTGGACTAAAGAAGATTACCAGGAATTTGAAAAACGCTGTCAAGGTATGATTGATGAGTTCAATGGAATCAAATTTGGCAACGGAACTGTGAACGGTAAACTAGTTGTCAGCGAAAATGTTGCTGATCAGGGTGGATTAAGCTGTGCATTAGAAGCTGCTAAACAAGATTCTGATGTTGATTTAAAGAGTTTCTTCAAAAATTGGGGCCGAATTTGGCAGACTAAAGATTCTCCTCAATTGGTTGAAATGCTTTTAGCTAGTGATGTTCACGCACCAGGGCCTTTAAGAGCAAATGTTCAAGCTCAAAATATAGATGACTTTTATAAGACATTTAATATTGTCAAAGGTGATGGAATGTGGCTTGATCCAGATCAAAGAGTATCTATCTGGTAAAACTGATTTTAATTAACTACTATGTATTTAGTAGTTTTTTTGTTATTCTAACTATTAATAAATAAAAGAAGAAGTTAGTGATGGACATATATAACTTTGGTGCTGGACCAGCAGCCCTGCCTATTGAGGTAAAAAAACAAATCTTATCGGATCTTTCAAAACATCAAGATGATCAATTAAGTATTTTAGAAATCAGTCATCGATCAGCCGAATTTGTTTCGCTGGTCAATCACGTGGAAGATACTTGTAAAAAAATATTTAATTTAGATGATGATTTTGCAGTCCTTTTTCTAAGTGGCGGGGCAACAATGCAGTTTGCATTAACTCCATTAAATTTTGCAGTAGAGAAAAAAAGAGTTGCATTCTTAAACTCAGGTCAATTTGCTGAACGAGCAGCCGAGCAGGCTGAGGGAATCAAAGGCATTAAAGCTGATTTCTTAGGATCTACTAAAGATGATCATTATCAAAGACTGCCGTTAATACCTTCTAGAATCGATAATTTAAAATATGATTACTTTCATTTAACGGTTAATAACACGGTAGAAGGGACCTGCTATCATCCTGATTTTTTACCAGAACAATTTGATCTGCCGGTAGTTGCGGACATGACATCTTGTTTAGGGGAAGAAAACTTTGATCTGAATAAATTTCAGATGGTAATCGCCTCTGTTCAGAAAAATTTAGGTACAGCTGGCACAACTATAGTATTACTTAGAAAATCTTGGGCGAAAACAGCTAATTTAGAAATTCCAACCATTATGCAGTACGAAACTTTTATTAATTCTAATTCATTGATTAATACTCCTCCAGTTTTTCCGATTTATGTAACTGGTAAAATGTTAGATTGGATTAATCTAAATGGCGGAATTGCTGAGATGGATCGATTAGCTAAAGAACGAGCAAATCTTTTATATGATTTTCTAGATAGTTCTAAGATATTTAAAGCGTCAGTTAAGAAATCTGATCGCTCACTAGCAAATGTCGTTTTTTCTACGGGGGATGAATCTAAAGATGCCCAAATTGCAATGGAAGCTCAAAAAGAAGGATTGCTTTCAATTAAGGGGTATCGAAGTTTTGGTGGCTTAAGAGTTTCTTTATATAATGGAATGCCCTTAGAAGGTGTCAAAGAATTAATTAACTTTTTAAGTAGGGGAGAAAGGTAAATATGTATCAAGTTAAAACGTATAATGTAATTTCGCAGGCAGGTTTAAAAGAACTTGATCCACAAGAATTTGCAATTAATAAAGAAGAAGATCCAGATGCAATTATATTGCGTTCAGAAAATCTGCTTAAAAAAGAGTTTGGTAATAATTTAAAAGCAATTGTTCGTGCCGGAGCGGGATTTAATAATATTCCTCTTAAACAGGCAAATGAGAAGGGCATTGCGGTATTTAATACGCCAGGCGGTAATGCTAATGCAGTGAAAGAAATGGTTTTTTCAATGTTAATAATGTCAGTACGCCCGATTTATCAGGCAATTGATTTTGCTGAACATAATGAAGGCTCTGATGTTTCCTTAAGAACCGAGGCTAAGAAAAATTCTTTTCGTGGAACAGAGCTTAAGGATCGTACGCTCGGAGTAATTGGATTGGGTCATGTGGGCAGTAAAGTTGCAAATTTAGGACTTTCATTTGGCATGAAGGTAATTGGCTATGATCCTTTTATTCATCCTGATGCCGCTTGGGAAATCGACAGTCGAGTACAACGAGCACAGGAAATATCAAAGCTTTTAAAAGAATCAGATTTTGTTACAGTTCATATTCCATACAATTCAGACAATGATCATTTCATTGATGAAGAAAAATTAAAATTAATGAAAAAATCAGCGGTTCTTCTTAATTATTCCCGTAATGATATCGTTGATGATAAGGCAGTGATTAAAGCATTGGATCAAAAGAGCTTGAAATTTTATGCTACGGATTTTGCAGCAAGTGGGCTTTATAATCGTGATGATGTTTTAATTACCCCTCACATTGGGGGTTCTACAAGAGAAGCGGAACATACAGCGGCCCGGATGGCGGTTAATGAGTTAAAAGAGTTTATGTTAAATGGGAATTTGATTAATTCGGTTAATTTACCTAATTTAAATGAGCCTTTTACTACAAATTATCGAGTGGCGGTGGTTCATCATAATATTCCGAATATGCTCGGACAAATCTCAACGATATTTGGGAATTTTCACATTAATATTGATCGATTAAGCAACCGTTCTAAAGATGATCTGGCTTATACTTTAGTTGAAATTGAAGATTTTCCAATGGATCAAAAAGATAAATTCTTGGCATCAATGCAAGAAGTACCGGCAATAATTAGGACTCGTTTTTTAAAAAAGAAGTAAGCTCGACAAACATTTCAAGTGTGGTATAATTTTAAGTAACTTAATTTTAAGAGGGAACTATGCGTATTTTTCAGATTTTATTGATTATTGTTTCAATTTTAATCGTTTGTGCTGTAATGTTACAGCCCCAAAAGCAACAGGATGCTTTGAGTGCTTTGTCTGGCGGAGGAAGCGATTTATACAACTCTAAAAAGTCACGTGGATTCGAAGCTTTCATGGAAAGAGTAACTTGGGTCTTAGGAGCTATTTTCTTTATTTTATCCATGATTCTTGTATATATGTCTTCTCATTAGAAAGTCTATTAATATAGAAAGAAAGATAACGGGAAGTAGGGAAGGGTGATTCAAAATGAGTCACCTTTTTCTTTTCTTTAGGTATTTATGAACGAAAAACAAATTTTAGATAAATTAAAAGCAGTAAGTCAGAATGAAGAAGATAAAGTAATTTCTTTAACTGAAATAGGCTTATCAGAAAATAATGAACAAAAAGTGATTAAACATTTAGTAGTTCAGAGAAAAATTTATCTTTTAGATCCTGATCATGTAGTTTTAACTACTGATGCAAATAATTTAAAGGGAGTTTTTAAAGGAACTGATAAAGGATTCGGATTCGTTGATCTGGATGGAGTCGAATTTTCAGTTTTTATTCCGCCGAGTAAAACACGCTATGCTTTAACTGGTGATGAAGTCGCAATTGTAATTACTACATCTGCTGACCTAGATTCAAACAGAGGAGCAACGGGTTTTGTTGGGAAAATAATTCATCGCACTAAAACGGAAATTATTGGCGAATACATTCCAACGACTGACCCTAAGCGTCTTGCTCAAGGATACGTTGGATGTCTACGACCGCTTGATAATAAATTAAGTAAAATTCCGCTTTATTTGCGCGATCCAAATGAAGAAATTAAACTGCATGATATTGTTGTTGCAACAATCACTGATTATCCGAGCCGAAAACACCCAGATTCTTTTACTGGAGTCAAAAAAGAAGTTTTAGGTTCTAAGGATGCTCCAGGAATTGATGTTCTTAGTGTTTTAAAAGGATATGATTTACCACTAGAATTTCCTGACGATGTTCAAAAACAAATAAATCAAGTTCCTGATGAAGTCCAAGATAACGATCGAGCATGCAGGAAAGATCTTACTGACGAAATAGTCGTGACGATTGATGGCGATGATTCAAAAGATTTTGACGATGCGGTTGGCCTTAAGCAGTTAGAAAATGGACATTACTTATTAGGCGTTCATATTGCCGATGTAGCTAGTTATGTCCATGAAGGCAGTGCTCTTGATCAAGAAGCATATAAAAGAGGAACTAGTACTTATTTAGTTGGTGAAGTTGTTCCAATGCTTCCGTTTAAACTATCTAATGGTATTTGTTCACTTAACCCTGACGTTGATAGATTGACGATGACTTGTGAAATGGAAATCGACGGTGATGGTAAAGTATTAAATCATCAGATTTTTCCGTCAGTAATTCGTTCAAAAGGGCGTTTAACTTATAATTTGGTTAACGATACCTTTGAAGGGAAAAAAGTGCCGGATAATTATGAAAAATTACGGTCCACTTTAGAGAAAATGCGTGATCTTCATTTAATTTTAAATGAAATGAGAATTAAACGAGGCGCAATCGAGTTTGAGGAAAGAGAACCTCAAATTGTTCTCGATCAACAAGGCCATCCGGTCGATATTAAAATCCGTGAGCGTAAAGACGCCGAAAAAATGATTGAATCATTTATGTTGGCTGCTAATGAAACAGTTGCTAAAGATTACTATGACCGTCATTTACCATTTCTATATCGGGTTCATGAAGTGCCGGATGAAGAAAAGATTAGCGATTTTTTGACTTTTGCTAATACGCTTGGTTTAAAACGAACTCCTGGACTGGATCCTAAATCGCCAAAAGTAATGCAGT
Source organism: Xylocopilactobacillus apis (assembly GCF_033095965.1). Classification (NCBI taxonomy): domain Bacteria; kingdom Bacillati; phylum Bacillota; class Bacilli; order Lactobacillales; family Lactobacillaceae; genus Xylocopilactobacillus; species Xylocopilactobacillus apis. The sequence continues at coordinate 1,350,788 of NZ_AP026801.1, read as the reverse complement.
CGATTTTGGAGCAGGCAAAAGGAACTAATGATGAGCAGATTGTCATTACCAAAATGCTTCGATCAATGAAACAGGCTCATTATGCTCGTGAGCCTTTAGGACATTATGGTATTGGTGCTAAATATTATTCCCATTTTACGTCACCAATCAGGCGGTACCCAGATTTAATCTCGCATCGTTTAATTCATGAATATTTAACAAGAAAAGACGAATTAATGGCTAAACCGCAGGAACTGTCTGATAAGATAGACGCAATTGCAGATCAATCTTCAGTTCGCGAACGAGTTTCAGTCGATGTTGAACGTGATGTTCTGGATCTTAAGAAAGCTGAATATATGGCAGATAAAATTGGGCAAGTATTTGACGGAGTTATTGGCTCAGCTGTTAGTTTTGGACTTTTTATCAGTCTGCCTAATACAGTTGAAGGATTGGTTCATATTTCAACTCTTAAAGATGATTATTACAATTTTTCTGAAGATTTATTAGCACTAGTTGGAGAAAAATCACGCAAAATGTATCGAGTTGGTCAGCCAGTTAGGGTTAAACTAGTTAATGTTAATGTTGATCTACATCAGGTTGATTTTGAGCTTACTAGTGATAATCAGGGTGTTCCAGCACCAGAATTTGAAGGAGTAAGTGATTTCACTCATTCAGAGGGACGTCATTTTATTAAAGCTAATGAAAAAGAAAAAAGTTGAAGATAACGTTTTAGCTAATAATCGCCAAGCAAGTCATAATTATTCAATTCAAGATACAATTGAAGCCGGAATTGAACTTCAGGGAACTGAAATTAAATCAGTACGTGATGGAAAAATTACCCTTCGAGACGGGTACGTTTCTGTAAAAAATGGGCAGGCCACTCTAAATAATGTTCACATTAGCGAGTATAAACAAGGAAATATTTATAATCATGATCCTTTGCGTCCTCGCAGGTTATTGCTTCATAAAAAAGAAATTATTCGTCTTGCTAAAGAAACAGATCAAGAAGGAATGACCATCGTTCCATTAAAGGTCTATTTAAAACACGGATTTGCAAAAGTTCTTTTAGGAATAGCTAAGGGTAAAAAGAATTACGATAAACGCGAAAGCTTGAAACAAAAAGAACTTAAACGGGAATTGCAACGAACTTTTAAGCTGAGTCAGATATGACCAGTTTTTTTGTGTTCAAAAAATAAAAATGATGATTACTTGGGGGAAATCAGATGTCATTATGGGGTAGCATTACCCAAAAAGCTGATATTAATCAATATCTAAAAAAAGATACTCAATTTCAGCAGACTTTAAAAGCAAAAGATCTATTAGCCTTAGGAATTGGGGCGGTAATTGGGACTGGTGTTTTTATTTTGCCCGGTACAGTTGCTGCAACTACCAGTGGTCCTGGTGTAATTTTAAGCTTTCTTATCGCTGCAATAGTTTGTGCTGCAGCTGCCATGTGTTATGCGGAATTTTCATCAGCCATTCCAATTGCTGGAAGTGCATATTCGTATGGCAATATTATTTTTGGTCAATTAGTTGGCTGGATTATTGGCTGGGCTTTAGTTTTAGAATATATGCTGGCAGTTGCAACAGTATCTGTAAGTTTTTCGGCGTATTTTAATGCTTTTTTAAAAGGATTTAATATTTACCTTCCAAAATCAATATCTGGTCCGTTAGATCCGTCCCATAGTACGTATATTAATCTGGTCGCAGTTTTAATTGTTTGTATGATTGCTTTGATGCTTTCTAGAGGCGTAAGTTCTTCAATGAAAATTAATGATTGGATGGTTATTGTAAAAATTGCAATTATTGTCATTTTTGTTGCGGTAGGATTATTTTATATTAAGCCTAAAAATTGGACTCCTTTTTTCCCTTATGGATTAAAAGGGGTTAATACGGGTGCAGCTACAGTATTTTTTGCTTATTTGGGATTTGATGCAGTTTCATCTTCTGCACCAGAAGTAAAAAATCCTCAACGAAATATGCCGATTGGGATTATTGGGACTTTAGTGATTGCCACAGTTTTATACATGAGTGTTGCCACAGTTTTAACCGGAATGATGCCGTTTAAAAAATTAAACGTGGCTGATCCGGCAGCTTTTGCTTTACAGCATTATCATTTAAATTGGGCAGCTGGGATTATTTCAGTTGGGGCACTGGCTGGAATGTTTACCATGATGGTCACAATGATTTACAGCAGCTCGCGATTAGTTTATGCAATTAGCCGTGACGGTTTACTGCCTAACTTTTTAGGTGAAATTAATAGCTCTCACTTACCTAACAATAGTTTAATCGCAGTTTCAATTATTATTGCTTTGATGGGAGGCTTCGTTAATTTAAATCAATTAGCTGAATTGGTGAATATTGGAACGCTGATTGCTTTTACTTTTGTATCACTAGGAATAATACCGTTAAGACAACGTAAAGATATTGTAAATAAAGGATTTAAGGTTCCACTTTATCCGGTTTTGCCAATTATTTCGTTTATTTTATGTCTTTACTTAATGACAAAATTAAAATTAGTTACTTGGATAGCAGCTCTGATTTGGTTTGTTATTGGTTTAATAATTTATTTTACATATGGAATTCATCACAGCAAAGGGTGATCAATAGAGGTAAGAAATGTGGAAAAATTTAATGCTCTAGTTGTAAGAAAGCAAGGATCAAAAGTTACATGTCAGATGGAACAAGTAAATGAATGCATGTTGGGAGAGGGGGAACTATTAATTAAAGTGATGTATTCATCGCTGAATTATAAAGATATGTTATCTTTTCAAACAAGCGGTGGAATTATTCGTAATTATCCAATGATTCCTGGGATTGATTTAAGCGGAATAGTCCAAAAATCAACGGATTTTCGTTTTAAAATTGGGCAGGAAGTTTTGGTAACGGGTAAAGGGTTAGGGGTTAGCCATCCGGGTGGATTTTCTGAGTATGCGAAAGTTCCTGCAGATTGGGTGGTTCCATTGCCAGATAACTTATCTCTTAGGGAATCCATGGTTTATGGAACAGCAGGCTTGACAGCTGGCCTTTCAATTAATGCATTAGAAGAAAATGGCCTTAATAGAGACTTAAATCAATCGATATTGGTTACAGGTGCAACTGGTGGTGTCGGAAGTATTGGACTTAAGATTTTATCCAAGATTGGCTTTCAAAATTTAACGGCTATCGTAAGAAAGAAAAATCAGATTGATATTGCAAAAAAGTTAGGAGCTAATAGGGTGATTTTATTGAAAGAATTTAATTTTTCCAAACATTTATTAGCGGAGCAGAAATTTGACTATCTTTTGGATACAGTAGGTGGAGATTTGCTTTCCCGCCTGCTGCCATATATGTCCTATCAAGGAAGGGTATCATTATGTGGAAACGTTGGCGGAGTTGAATTAAATACAACGGTATTTCCGTTTATTTTACGGGGAGTTAATCTTTTAGGGATTGATTCAGTTCAAATTTCTGTTGAAAAAAGAAATTTAATTTGGAATAAATTGGCTAACGATTGGAAAGTTACAAATTCCCTTTTGATTAATGAAGTTGAAATTAATAATCTCTCAGACTCAATAGAGTCATTAAAAGAAGGGCATCATCTAGGCCGTACAATTGTTAAAATTAGTTAATCGTGTAATCAGTTTTTAGTAAAACTAAAAAGGCTAAGGATAAACCTCAGCCTTTAAAAAAATTATAGAAGATCTTGAATAAAATAGAAATCATCATCTTCTTCAGTATTTGTCACGCTATAACCATTAGGTTCGACTTGAAGGATTCTAGTAGATCCGTTAAATTCTTCATTTTGGTTAATTAACGATTGTAATTTAGTCATTTTTTCGCGTGTTCCATAAGTTAAAATTGTTGGTCCTGAACCTGATAAATAAGTACCATGAATTCCAATTGTATGAGCTAGTTTACGAATTTTATCTAACTCTGGGACTAATTCTTTTCGATATGGTTCATGAATCAAATCCATTTCCATCATGCGAAAAGCAGTGCGATAGTCCCGATTATAAAGAGCGGTCACTAACATTAAAGAAGCAGAATTTGTTCTAATTCCATTCCAATATGAAATTTGATCAGGTAAAACGTTACGAGAAACTTTAGTAGATAATTTGCGATTTGGAATAAAAGCTAAGGCGTTCCAAACTGGTGTCGGTAATTTTTCGCAGATTAGTTCTTCTCGCTTATGAAAATACATTGCACTGACTAATCCGCCGTAAATAATTGGAGCCACGTTGTCTGGATGTCCTTCAATTGCAACAGCTTTGTTAAGAATATCTTCATCGGTTAAATTAAGATCATCAATCAAATTAGCCATAACAATTCCCGCAATTAAAGCACTTGAAGACGAACCTAGACCTCGAGCCACCGGAATTTCTGAATGAATTATGATATGGTGAGGTGTTAGATTTGGTGAAATTGAAAGAGCTGTTTTCACAATATAGTTATGCTGATCAGTTGGAATATAACGTCCGTTATTGTGTTCAACTATCCACTCATCAGTTTCTTCACCAATTTCAACAGTTAAATAAAGGTTTAATGCAATGCCGAGCGTATCAAATCCAGGTCCTAGATTTGAACTGCTGGCGGGGACTTTAATTTTATACATAATCTCTATGATTCCTAACAATTATTTTTATTATTTAGTTTCGTATCTTTTACAAAAAGACTACTAAGAAAATTAAATCAGAAAATAAGGTTTTCGATATGTCAAAAATGTTACAAAAAGGAAATTATTGTTAATTTTCACAGGTTTTTGTACATTTTTTGGTAAACTGAGACCAATGCGAACGGTCAGATGTTAAGATATGTTTTGACTAAAGAATTTAATTTTAGAATTATAAGAAGCAGCTTGTTCGTTTTTCTTCTTAAAAGATTTAAAAAATTCTTTACAGATATGCACCTTATCTACTTAATTTAGCAAAATAACTGATAAAAGACAATAAAAAAGTAGATAATTTGAGTACTAGAATAAAAAATATTAATTAAAATAAGTAAATTTTTTCCCATCTTTTTAAATTAGTGTCATGAAGCATGATATTATATACCTAAAGATAGGTAAATCCAATTTAATGATTTACAGTGAGGTGGCAGATGGCTAATTTTGATAGCACAATGCATTTTGAGTTTCCGGAAAGTGATTCTAAGAACGTTAAAGATACACTTGTTTCAGTGTATCAATCATTAGAGGAAAAAGGTTATAACCCAATTAATCAGATTGTGGGCTATCTTGTATCAGGAGATCCTGCGTATATTCCAAGACACAATGATGCTCGTAATTTGATTCGTAAACATGACCGTTACGAAATAATCGAAGAATTAGTTCGCAGTTATTTAAAGGATATTCAATGAAAAGATATATCGGTCTAGATTTGGGTACGAAGACGCTAGGGGTTGCCTACAGTGATCTGATGGGCGTAACTGCGCAAAGTTTAGAGATTATTCCAATCGATACAGCGAATAATAATTTTGGATTAAAGAGATTACGTCAAATTGTTGACGATTATCAAGCAGACGAGTTTGTTTTAGGGTATCCTAAAAATATGAATAATACGATTGGTGAGCGGGCAAAGGCTTCTGAAGAATTTAAAGCGATGTTAGAAAAAAAATTCAAAAAGCCTGTTCATTTGATTGATGAACGATTAACGACGGTTGCTGCTAACCGAGTCTTAATCGAAGATGCAGATGTTTCTAGAATTAAGCGGAAAAAAGCAGTTGATAAGTTAGCTGCATCATTTATTTTACAAAATTTTTTAGATAAAAATTCTTTATAGGGGAAGTAATATGACAGAAGATCATAATTTTGATGAATTAGGCGCAAATTTGCCAGAAAATGACGACGATTTCAGAAAACTTACACTAATGGATGAAAAGGGAGAAAAACAAGATTATACAGTACTTTTTACTTTTGATTCAGAGGATTATGGTAAGTCATATGTGGTAATTTATCCAACTAAAGATGAAGATAGTGATGAAATTAATGTAGAGGCTTATTCTTATATACTTGATCCTAACGGAAGCGGAACATTTGGAGATCTTCAGCCAATTGAAGATGATAAAGAGTTGGATATGGTCGAAGAGGTTCTTAATACATTTATGAAAGATTCAAACTTAAATGAAAGCGATGAATGATTAGACAGTGTATAGTCTTTTAACAATCGGTTGGATAATTTATTCAGTCTATTTTTCAATGAAAAGAGGATTTAAACTTGAAGCCATGGTATTTGGAGGATATCTTCTTTCCGGTCTGTTGGCTGCTTTTTTGTATCCAATGCTATGGCGAATGTTATCTCTTTACATTCCGTATTCATCAGTTACTAATGAAAAGCCGTTTTATTTTTATCCCGATATAAATGTTTTTAAGATTGAAAATTCTTTTTATAAGATTGTTACTTTTATGATCTTTTATTTTATTTTATGTTTGATTATCAGATTTATTGAAGTGTTTATTAAAGATGTCCAGTTTGCGGAATCTTCAGAATCTTTAAAGATTGTAACGGGAATTATGGGCTTTATAACAGCAATATTTGGAGCTTATTTAATTTTTAGCGCTTTATCAATGATTCCTTTAAGTGGTCTTCAAAATTCCCTTAAGCATTCAATTTCAGTAAATATATTGGTAAAAGGGCCATTGTCCTGGTTATTTAATCAGCTTTGGTTTTAGTTTGGGAGAATTGATTGAATAAAAAAGTTTTAGAGATATTAGAATTTCCAAAAATAAAAGCCGCCGTTGCGGCTTTTGCTGTTACTGAGCAGGGACGTTCAAAGGTTGAGCGTCTGATTCCTCAAAAAGAACGTGAAATTGTTCAATCTGCGATTGATCAAACGACTGATGGAGCAACAGTTTTACGTCTTTTTGGCGGATTTCCGATTACTAAGGTATCAGATATTATTCCAATGATGAGTCGTTTGAGAAAACGGTCAGTTTTATCAGGTGCCGAACTAAGTCAAATCCTTTTAATTATGAGAATTTCTGAAAGTTTGATTGAGTTTGTAGAAGTTTTGGATGAGAGAGCAATTGAACTGCCTTTCTATGGCGAAAAATTATTAGGTGTTCAAATTGATGAAGATTTATATGCCCGCTTAAAAAGAACTGTCGATGAAGAAGGAAATATCCTAGATCGGGCAAGCGGTGAATTGATGAAAATAAGAAAATCAATCACCAGTCTGCAAAATGAACAGAAAAAACGTCTGGATCAAATTGTCCACGGATCTGATTCTAAGTATCTTAGTGAGCCTTTGGTAACAATTAGAGACGGCAGACAGGTAATTCCGGTGAAAGCTGAGCATAAAGCTCATTTTGGCGGAATTGTACACGATCAGAGTGCAACTGGACAAACTCTATTTATCGAACCGCAAGTCGTTTTAAATTTGAATAACGAATTACAGCTGGCTTTTCATCAAGAAAAAGAAGAAATTCAAAAGATTTTAAGTGAACTTTCTGAAGAAATCTCTGTAGAATCAGAGAATATTCTTTATAATGCCCGCTTGATTTATGATTTAGATTTTGCTCAGGCAAAAGCAATGTATGCCAAACAAATCAATGCAACTTTGCCAATAATTTCTGAGGATAATCAAATCGAGTTGAACGCAGCTTTTCATCCGCTAATTGATCCCAAAAAAGTTGTAAAAAATGATTTTAAACTCGGCGGTAAATATCGCCAGATGGTAATTACAGGACCAAATACTGGTGGAAAGACGATCACTTTAAAGACGGTTGGATTAACCCAAATTATGGGGCAGGCAGGCCTTTATATTCCAGCTAATGAAGAAAGCCAGATTGCGATATTTTCTGAAATTTTAGCGGATATTGGTGACGAACAGTCAATTGAGCAGAATCTTTCGACTTTTTCATCGCACATGAAAAATATTATTAGTATTTTACAAGAAAGTGATGAGAATTCTTTAATTCTTTTTGACGAAATTGGGGCAGGTACTGATCCAGAAGAGGGAGCAAGTCTAGCGATTAGTATTTTGCAGCACTTAAAAGGCGTCGGAAGTTACGTGATTGCCACGACCCATTATCCTGAGCTGAAACTTTACGCCTACAATACGACAGATGTTGAAAACGCCAGCATGGAGTTTGACATTGAATCCTTATCTCCAACCTATCACTTATTAATTGGCGTTCCAGGGCGTTCAAATGCTTTTGCAATTTCACGCAGGCTGGGCCTAGCAGAGAATATTATTCAGAAAGCTGAACAGCTGATGGATAATGACACAGTTGGAATCAATGAAATGCTTGATAAACTTGAAAGTGACCGACAGGAATTACAGATTAATAATCAAACTGTAAGAGAAGAAAAGGCGCGCTTGATGCAGCTAGAGACCCAAGTTACTGCTGAGAAAGAGCAATTAGAGAATCAACGTGAACAGCTTTTAAGTAAGGCCAAAAAAGAAGCAGAAAATATTGTAGCAAGAGCTGAAAATGAAACAAAACAGATTATTGAACAGTTGCGTCAGCAAAAACAGCAAGGTCATGTAAAAGAAAATGTTGTCATTGAGGCAAAAACTAAAATTAAGTCACTCCATCAAACTCATAACTTAACAAATAATCGAATTTTGAAAAAAGCCAAAGCTGCTAAAAGTCTTCAAGCAGGCGACACAGTTTATGTCCCAAGTTATGAAAAAAGAGGAGTTTTGCTTCAGAAAATGGGTAATAACAGCTGGCAGGTTCAAATTGGCGCTTTAAAAATGACGATTGCTAACAATCAGTTGGAAAAAGTGAACTCAGAACCTGAGAAACAAACAGTTATAAGGCCTAAATCAGCTCCTAAAGTTAACGTAAAAAGGACTAATGAAATGCCAAGCGGCAGACTAGATTTAAGAGGTAAGCGTTATGAGGAAGCTGAAGCTGAGTTAGACCGTTTTATTGATGCGAGTCTTTTAGCAAACTATCCTTCTGCCATTATCATTCATGGCTTTGGGACTGGAACGATTCGTAATTTAGTGCAGTCAACCCTGCAAAGTAATCCGCGAGTTGCAGATTTTCACTACGCTCCGGCAAATGAGGGCGGCAACGGGGCTACGATTGTTAATTTTCAGTGAGCTAGATCTTAATTGGTCTAGCTTTTTGTGTAGAAAAATAAAAAGTGTCGATATTTATAAATCAACACTTAATAATATAGAATTAAAATCATTTAAATAATTCACTATGAGTCCCAATCCCAGTTAAAAAAACTTTTTCGTTTGTTGGAACGTAAACTAAAAGACAGTCACCGTTATATCCATCAAAGTGTAATTCTAAAATTACTAGATTTAAATTGGATTCTTTTGACTGCTTTTTTACTTGTTTTTTAACCTTTAAAAATCCAGATAAACTGTGTGGATGAAAATAACATAGAAGCATCAATTCTTGTTTCAATTCTTGCCATAATAATCACCTCTAATTGAACGTACCACATTTGTCGTACGCAGTCGATTTGAATTTAAGCATTTTTTCAGGATACAATATTTTTTAAAAAATTAGTTTTAAAATTACATCATAAAATAGTACTGTAGACTGATTAAATTTCACTCCTTTTTAAGACATAATAAATTTTAAAAAAGGAAAAAATAATGAAAAAGTCTAAAAATGGTTAATTGGATGTGTAATAATTGCTACTCCATTGATTGCTTTTAAAGTATTGGAATTAGTTGGAGATCATCGGATGCATAATTCCCGTCAAAAAGCATTTGAGGAAATTAGTAAGGTAGTACCACGATCAAAGCAAATTTTTATTGAACAGCGACAAACTCCTCCTCAGACTTATTCTTTAGAATTTCCTAAATCGTATGATACTTTTGTTACAACTAAAAAAGATTATGAACATTGGAAAAAACTGGTGCTAAAACGCGGCAAGTTTTTTGACACTTCTCATGACAATAAAAACTTAAAAGAAGATGTTAAAGATATTAAAAATTATGAAATTGTATATGGATCAAGTCAACCTGCTTCGGGTTCAAATCCTCAAGAAGATTTAAAAATGTGGTCGGGACAAAAGAATGGTAATTATGGAATTGATCTTGATACCAAATCTTCTCCATTAAACCAGAATCATTTTAAGACTTGGGAAGAAGCATTAAAATTTATGTACGATAACTTTGCCTATCTTCCTAGTGAATCTGATCTTGTGAAAAAGTGGAGATTTCCGGCTGATACAGTGAAAAGATTATCCAATTATCGAAAATCTCTCGGAAAGTAGGATAACAATTATGAAAAAATTTATGAAGTCCCATAAAATCGTCACTGGAATTTTAATATTTTTCTTGTTTGTTCTTTTAATTATCGGAGGATTTTCGATAAAAAGCGCTATTGATACGCATCAAGCAACTCAAAAAATTGAAAGTGCGCTAAAAGATAATGGCTATACAAATATTGTGCGTCGTAATAAAACCTTAAAATCACGACAGGGGCCTTTTAGTAATTATGTTTGGTATGAATATACTTTTGCAAACAAAGAGACCCTAGAGGCTAGTCGGAAGTATTTGAAGCATAAAAATAAAGATTATAAGAATTTGACTTTAAAAAACTCTCCAATCGTGTATCGAGTAATATTAAATCCTAACAGCCTTAATCCGTTAGAGATTCACCTTGATACAAATGAAATTCATTCTACTCAGACGGGAGATGGGGATCTTGAAAAAATTAAAGAAAATTCAAAACGGATTATTAAATTAAAAAAATGAGTCGACCCAGTGTCGGCTTTTTTGGTCTCTAAATTTTAAAGAAATAATTGAATTTTGCTTTTTGACAGCGTAACGTTTTAAATGACGTGAAAAGATGGAGGCAAAATTTTTGAAAAAAATAGATGGTCATCTTCATTTGGTTCGTTCGATTTCAGGTTTAAATGGCAAAGGAAGATTGACTCCGGTCGGTAAAGGACAAGCAATTTGGGATAATGGAGTTTTAATTAAGCTAATCCCGGATGGTTGGGGAGAGGACAATTTTTTAGCTGAGTCCGCCTTAAAGGTAATGGAAGAAAATGAAGTTGAAAAAGCCGTTTTACTTCAAGGAAGTCTGAATGGGTATCAAAACTACTATTCCTATCAGACAGTTAAAAAATATCCAGATCAATTTATTGCTGCTTTTTCAGTTGATCCTTTTGCAGCTGAAGCGATGACAATTGTAAAAAGACATATCGAAGATTTAGGATTTCGAGCACTTAAATTTGAAATTAGTCAAGGTGGAGGACTGCATGGGTATCATTATCCATTTCGTCTAGATAATTCGCCTGAAATAGGCCGGATTTTTCATTTTATTGCTGATTATCCCGGATTTGTTATTACAGTTGATTATGGTGATTATTCTCAAGACAGCTATCAGCCAGAAGCAATTGCTAATTTGGCAGTTCAGTATCCGCAAATCGATTTTGTAGTCTGCCACTTATCTTTTCCAAATGCTGATCATTTAAATCGGTTAGAAAATGCTTTAGAACAATGGCAGTCTCTAAATAATATTTATACTGATATTTCGGCAATTCAAGATATTGAAGGAGAAACAGAGCTACCGTTTCCTCGCTGCCAAAAAGACGTAAGTTTGGCTAAAGATATTCTTGGAGCAAAACGAATTATCTGGGGCACCGACTCGCCGTGGTCTGCGACTTTTAATTCATATCATAATTTGTATTCATGGCTTGAATCTTCTAAGATTTTTACTGAAACAGAGCTTGCAGATGTAATGTTTAATAACGCTGATCGAATTTATTTTAAGCCAGAAAATGTCAAAGCAATGAAAGAAAGTGTTGATCCGATTTTAAAGGAGGTGTGAAATGGCTAAATTAAAAGTACTAGTAACGGGGATTGTACCAAGAGCAGGATTAACTGAGTTAAATGATGTTTTTGATGTTACGTATGAACCTGAAAAAGAAAACCGCAGTTGGGTGCTTGAACATTTAAAGGATTACGATGGTTTACTGATTGCTGGATTAAATGGTGATCGGGAGTTAATCGATGCAGGGACAAATTTAAAAATAATCACTACGTTCGGGGTTGGTTTTGACCATGTTGATGTAGAATATGCGAAAAATAAAGGAATAGTTGTTTCCAATTGTCCTCAAAGTGTTTTGGTTCCAACCGCAGAAATGACCTTTGCACTCATTTTGGCAACAGTTCGTCGGCTGCAGTTTTACGATCATTCTATTCGTTCGGGAAAATGGCTGAATGTTTCCGAACCTCAATATATGGGAATGGACCTACAAGAAAAAACTTTGGGAGTTTATGGTTTAGGTCGGATTGGTTCAGAAGTTGCCAGGTTTGCTCAAACTTTTGGAATGAAAGTAATTTATCATAACCGCCGCCAATTAGCTCAAGATTTGGAAGGGAAACTTAATGTCCAATATGCGGATTTTGATTCTTTAGTGGTGAATTCTGATGTAATCACACTGCATGCGCCAGCACTTCCTTCGACAACTGGAGTATTTAACGCAGATGTTTTTAAAAAGATGAAAAACAGTGCTTATATAATTAATTCAGCACGTGGAGCATTAGTAAATCAATCTGATTTAATTAAATCGCTTCAAACAGGAGACATTGCCGGAGCAGGATTAGATGTTTTTGAAAATGAACCCGAAGTTCCTCAAGAATTAAGGGAATTGGATAACGTTATCATGACTCCTCATGCTGGAACTGGAACAATGGAAGCAAGAGTTGCGATTGCAAAAGAAGCATCAAAAAACTTAATATCTTACTTACGAGATCAAACGGCATTAAATCAAGTAAACAAATAAAGCAGTCCAAAAGGATTGCTTTATTTGTTTAGAAGACTTATATAATATTCTTTCCAGCGGTTGTAGATACTCTCTTCAGAATATAAATTTGCCCATTTTCGGCTTTTTTTATTAAATTCTTTAAGCTCATCTTCGTGTTTTGAGTAGTATTTTAAGTTTTGATCCATTTCAGTAACGTCTTTTTCAGCAAGATAGGAATCGCCTAAAATATCGACGTATAAATCTAAGTTTCTTAACATAATCGGGGTATTGCAGTTAAGAGCTTCCAGAATACTCATCGGAAATAGTTCAGAGTATGAAGGCAATAAGAAGAGATTTGCAATGTTGTAGTATGAAGCCAATTCTTTCCTTTTAATGATGCCGGTAAACAACATATTTGCGGGGGGATTATCGTAAATTTTCTTGTAACTGTCGTAGCCGTCGGTTATTTTGCCAAATGAAAATCCGCCAGCCCAGATGAACTGAATGTCAGGATTTTGCTTCGCTAATTTAACAAAGTCGTCAAAGCCTTTTCTTTTTTGAATTTGTCCGACTCCCAGAACTACAAATTTGTCAGGTTTAATACCCAATTTCTGCCTGAAACGTTTTTTTTCATCATCATTCATTTCATAAAATTCTTTTGAACTTACAAAATTTGGAATATAGGTGACTTTTTCTTTTGAGATGCCTAATTTCACAACTTCATTAACAAACTCAGGATTAACAACAACCAGTCCGTCCATTCGTTTATAAAATGATATTAAGTACCAATCAAATATTTTTTTAAAGGGTTTAGGGATTCGTAAACTTCCATTTAACGTTTCAGGGACAAAGTGAACAGAGCCAACCCCAACTCCTCTTTTGTTTTTAAAAAAAGACAATAAATAATACCGAGGATTGATGGTGTGATAGTGGGTAATGTCTGATTTTTTAAGCGAATTGATGGTCATGTCAAAATCTTTTTGACCATATTTTTTCATGGCCCCGATCAATTCATCGTAAGCACTTCCCACACCTTGGCCGCCGACTTTATCGGCTTGAGAAAACATATTAATTTTTATCATAGTTACAAATCACCGTTGTCTTATTGATAGTTCTATTGTAACAAAAATTAAAGTTTGTTTCGGACAGCTTATATGGTTTTACTTTCGAAGTTTTATTTTTCTTCTGGCATCATCTTTTTCAGCTGAATCATCTATATAATTAGTTGCATAATAACCAAAAAGATCTATGAAAAGGACGTTTAATTTATCGATTATTTTTTGAAATGGTGATCCATTAATAATAGCAATGATCAAAGAAATGCTTTCAATAACAGCTGTGATTAAGAGAATATATCTGGCAGCAACTTTAAAAGTTATAATTTTCATAAATACTCCTTTATTAAGTAATAAATGCTGGACTAAAGATACCATAAAACATCATTTGTTTTAACAAATTGATTTTAACGTTCGTAATTGACCTATTAACGTCAAAAGATAATTTTGTAGACAACGGTATAATAAAAAGTAGATTTTTTAGATTGGAGCAATTAATTTTGGAAAAAGTCGATTGGGCGTTAATTTTCGTAGATTTTTTCTTGACGTATAGTGAAATTATATTTTTTGAGGATTTTTTAAACCAGAATCGACCATCGACATTTGATTAAGAGCTTGTTTTGGATTGCTATAAATGCAGCCATTGGTTTCATAATTGGTTATTTAAGCATTTTAATTTGGCTTTTTGGATCAATGATTTATCGACGGATTGAAAACAAAAAAATGGATTATCACTTTTTTAATTTACGTCTTTTATCATTGAGCACTGTGTATGTAATTAGTTTTCTCTTGAATATATTTGTTCCGATAATGACTCGATTTATTAAATCAAATAATTTATTAGTTTTAATATTTGAATTTATTTGTATTATTTCGGTAATTATAATTTCATTTTTTATTTCTAAAAACCGAAGTAAACTTGAGCAAATTGCTAGTGGAGTTGAAAAACTTAATTTAGAGCGTAAAGTTTTTTGGTTTCTTTTAATTTTAACTTTAGTGATTTGGTTCAGTTATATGCTGATGATCCTTTATCTTTTATTTAATCGCAAAAGTAATAATTTTTTACTTGTTGTAGCAATTTTTTTAGGAATTGTATTTATTCTTGTGATGGCTTTACTTTTATTAGACGTTTCTCGTCGGGCAGCAGAAGAAAAAGTGATTCAAAATGAACAGCTGCAAAATTATCTAAACAACATAGAACAGCAATATCAAGAATTACGTCATTTTAAACATGATTATCACAACCTTCTGCTATCTTTGGAAGGGGTTGTAAAGGACGGAAATCAAGAACAGTTTACGTCATATTACAAACAGTTGCTTTTAGAACAGCCGACTGAAGAAAAATTGAATAAGTTTGCGCTCAATCATTTAGAGTATTTACAAAATGAGCCGATTCGAGGGCTCATTATTCAGAAATTTTTTGCAGCTCAAAAATTAGGAATCCAATTAGAACTTGAAATTAAGGAGCTTTTAAAAGTCCCAGAAAAACAAGTCCTTACGGTGATTAGAATTCTTGGAATTTTATTGGATAATGCGATTGAACATACTGAAAAAGAAACAGAGAAAAAGATCTCCTGTGCTTTGATTAATTCTCCTGATCTAATTGAAATAACTGTAAGTAATCAGGCTTCTAATTTATATAATTTAGACCAGTTATTTGAAAATGGCTATACTACCAAAAAGAATCATCAAGGCTTCGGTTTGGCAAACGTTAATAATTTAGTGGAACAAAATTCAGAATTGTTTTTTGAAAAAGAATTAATAAATGGAAATCTCCAAATGACTTTAATGATCGCAACGAACTAGTACTTTATGAATTTAGTTCATGATGTTAGGTTAATTACTTAAAAGAAAAGCAAGAAAAAACGAGTTCTAAAATTGATCACTAGAGCTCGTATCTTGATCGAGACCAACTAATAGCCTTTGCTTGTGATTGGCTTCACTTGCAACGTAATTAAAAACAGTTTTTAATTCTCTAACTGTCCCTTTACTTTGGAGAATCGAAAAATTACGATTATATTTATCCATAATTGCATCAACTTTTTCTCTTTCAGTCATGTAGTTTTTCCTCCAAATCTTTTTTTGAATATTTAATTGGTAAGATCAGTTCAATGTTGTCGATATCCATTATGGAATCGACAATTTTGTTTTGGAAGTTCTTTACTAAGATGTTAACAGTAAGATCGTTTTGAAATTTGCTTTTTAAGCGCTGCAAATTGTTACGGGCTTCAAAAAAAGCGTTAATAAACCGCTCTTTGGGAACGGTCCTTCCTTCAACAGCTTCCCGCTTTTTCGTGAAATCCCAAGCAATTAAAGGATCTTGATAAACATAGTATATGTATACATTGTAATTCTTGTTGAAAGCACGGACAAGGTTTTGTTCAGCTTTAGGGGTAGCAAATGTTGCATCAAGGACAAAACTGAATCCTTTTTTAAATACCAAATCTAACGAGGCATCTACTAGAAGAGCAGAACCTCTTTGAAACTGGTCGGAGTTATTTCCGATATATCCCGGGAACTTTGCTCGAAATAAGTCGCATCAATTATACATAAGTTGGGATTTATCGAGTGGAGAGTTTGAACGGATTCGGTTTTTCCTGCACCGGGACTACCAACCATGAAGATCGCAGTTTTAACAGGTTATTTCTCTTTTCCTACGACCACAAAAGAAATTAAATCTTTTTTGTGATTTTTGGCATATTCAACTGAAAATTCATCTGGCATTACCGTTCCTCCTCTTATTATCAGCGTTAGTTTACCATAAAACTGTAATTGATAAGAATTAAAAGAAATCATGAACGTTAATCTGCCAAAAGTGTACGTTGATATTTTTTTGAACCATTTAGGTATTTTATCAGGTAAGGTTTAGATAAATACTAAGGAGGAAGAAAGTGTTAGAAGTAAATGATATCAGCAAATCTTTTGGTACCGTTAAAGCTCTTAATGCAGAATCTTTTCAAGTTCAAGCAGGAGAGATTATGGGCTTGATTGGTCAAAATGGTGCAGGAAAAACTACGACTTTTCGAATTCTTTTAGGGTTGATGAACCCAGATCATGGCAATGTCCTTTTTGATCAGAAGACGGTTAATGACCAAGTCTTAAATCAAATTGGGTATCTGCCCGAAGAACGAGGATTGTTTCCCAAAATGCGAATTGAAGATCAGATTCTCTATTTAGCAGAACTAAAGGGACAGCCCCGAAGTATTACCAAAGAAAAAATTGATCATTATTTTGAGAAATTTGAAATAAAGGGCAAAAAAACTGATAAGCTGAAATCTCTTTCAAAAGGAAATCAGCAGAAAGTTCAATTAATAGTGACTTTGATTCATGAACCTAAGTATTTAATTTTTGATGAGCCTTTCTCAGGATTAGACCCAGTCAATGCTCAAATTTTTCGAGATGCGATTTTAGAAGAAAAGCAAAAAGGTAAGTGCATAATTTTTTCCAGTCATAATATGGATAACGTTGAAGAATTAAGCGATCAAGTTTTGATGTTAAGGAATGGTCAGACAGTTCTTAAAGGATCAGTAAAAGATGTTCGTAATCAATACGGACGCATTAAAGTTTTCTTAGAATCGAAGTTAACCAGAGACGATCTTTTAAAGATTGAAGGAATTAAAGAGATTCATGAACAGAATGGCGTTTTTGAGATTACATTAACCGATCCCGCTGTTGGCAAAGAAATTCTATCTCAGGTTCAAGCTAAAGGGAGCTTCGATCAGTTTTCTCAAAAGCCTCTTTCTCTAACTGAAATTTTTAAACTCAAAGCGAGGGAAGACCATGAATAAGTTTAAGATAGTAGTGAAAAATGTTTTTCTTCAAAATCTAAAATCACCAGTATTTTTATGGATGTTATTTGGTCCAATTTTATTATTTGGAATTGGATTTATGATATCGAGCAATGCTAATAGTAAAAGTGCAAAGATTGCAGTCGTATCAACTGATTCGTCTTTAAGCCAGACATTTACCAATTTCAATTCGAAAAATACCAAATATGTTGTAGATTACAAGAGTGAAGCTGCTGCAAAAAAAGCACTGGTTAATCAGAAAATAGATGGATATTTGAAGGTTACTAAACAGTCTGATGATCTTAAAGCTGATCTTTACGATACCAACCAGAGTCATAAAATTTCTGAAGAAGATCTCCAGCTGGCAATTAATCAAATTGATCTTAACTTTAAAGCTCAGTCGATGAATTTGCCGCCGACCTCACTAAAGAAAATAGTAACCCCTCCAGACTTTAATAAACATCATCGAACAGTTAGTCATAATCGCTTAGTCACTCAAAATGAAGATAAAAATCAAACAAAAATTGTTGCAATTTTCATTATTTCAATGATCTTTTACGTTTTAAATTTGTTTTATATGATGCAGATGGCTACAAACATCGGAAATGAAAAAGGTGATCGAGTAATGGAAATCATCCTCTCTAGTACGAATTCCAAGGTTCAATTTTTAGGTGAGGTAATCGGGATTTTCTTAACCATGACCACACAGTTAATAATCTATGGTTTCATGGGTCTGGCTGCTAAACAATTATTTGCAGATAATAAATTATTCAAAAATTTTTCGTGGAACTATTTAATCAGTCCCGAGCTATTATTCGCAGTATTGTTTGGACTGATCGGTGTTTTCCTCTACTTGGTTCTTGCAGCCATGTTAGGCTCACTTGTAAATAATTTAGAGCAAGTAAATCAAGCAGTAACTCCATTAACGTTCCCGACAATTATTGCTTTCATTTTGGCCGTTACTTCAATTGTAGGAGGAGTAACTCCATTAGTTAAAATTTTTGCTTTTATTCCGTTATTTTCTCAATTAATCGCACCAGTTTTGTTAGTGCTTGGCAATATGACTTGGGTTGAAGCTGTGATTTCTTTGGTAATTGAGCTTGTAAGTACCGTGCTGGTTAGCATTTTTGTTGGTAAAATGTATCAAGCTAATGTTTTGGTTTATTCTCAAAAAGGCGTTTGGGATTCGCTTAAAACTTCTGCAAAACTTTTAAAAAGCAACAATTCCTAATAGGAGAAAATAATGTTTCCAATTTATTTACTAGAAGATAGTTCTGAACAAATTGAAATCTATTCTGGAGTCATAAAAAACACGGTTTTGATTAATGATTTATCAATGGAATTAGTCTGTAAAGCAAGCAGCCCGGATGAACTATTGAATTCGATTAATCAGAATCATCAAGGTCTATTTTTCTTAGATATGGAAATTGATGGTGAGAAGGAAGCAGGTCTAAAAGCGGCAGTTGAAATTCGGCGTCAAATTCCAACTGCTCAAATTGTCTTTATTACCACTCATGATGAGTTGTCGTTTCTGACGTTAGAGCGAAAAGTTGCTCCCCTTGATTACATTTTGAAAGAACGGGGGATTGAACATATCAAACAAAATATTAATGATGATATTTTAAAAGTCGATGATTTATTACGTTCAGGAAAGTACAAAAAAGAAAATATTTTTACCTATCACATTGGCTCCCGCTACTTTACAGTTCCTATCTCTGAATTAATTTATCTAAGCACTTCCAAAGTTAGTCCCGGTCGGGTAAAATTACGATCGATTGGTAGAGAATCAGAATTTATTGGTAATTTGAACGATATCTCTGAAAAATATCCAATGTTATTTCGCTGTGATAAAAGTTATTTAGTAAATTTAGATTTAATGGAAAGTTTTGACAGCCACAGCAGAGAATTAAGATTCGTTGAGGGGAGCGTTGCTTACGCTTCAATTCGAAAAGCTCGCGAATTAGCTCAGCTGTTAAAGTAGGAGGTATAAATGAATTGGGGTAATGTTGCAATAGAAGCAATGATTGGTGCTTCCACTGGAATTCTTTGGTTACGACCAAAAGGGAAAACCATGACTTGGATTGGCGGAATCGTCGGAGCAGTAATTGGTGGCTTGATCGGATATGTTCAGTAGGAGGAGCACAGATGAAAAAAATAATTAATACTTATAAAAGTTATGATTTGAAAGATAAGATCATGATTTGGGTTAGTTTAATCCTTGTTGTATATTCGTTGTATTGGATTTTCGCTGAGCACGCCAAGAATCCAATTCTTTTAATCATAGTGGATATTTTATTAGTTTGGGGTGTAATTCGTGATGCTAAGATAAAAGATCGTCCTACATTGTAGTAAAAAGCACCATTCAAAATTTATGATTTTGAATGATGCTTTTTTTATAAAATTCCAACTCTTTTAAAAATTTCGTCAACGTTTTTTAGATGATAATGATAATCAAAGGCATCATCTATTTCTTGTTGATCTAAATGCTCAGTAATGGTTTTATTTTCTTCAACGAGAGGTTTGAACTGAACTCCTTCATCCCAAGATTTTGCGGTAAGGGGCTGAACTAAATCATAAGCCTCTTCTCGAGTTAACCCAGCATCTATTAGTTTAAGCATAACTCGCTGACTGTAAATTAAGCCATAAGTTAAATTCATATTACTCTTCATTCGTTCTGGAAAGACAGTTAAATTGACCAAAATGCCACTAAATCGATGAAGCATATAATCTAAAAGTTCAGTTGAATCAGGTAAAATAATTCGTTCAGCTGAAGAATGAGATATATCTCTTTCGTGCCAGAGGGCAACATCTTCATAGGCAGTTTGAATGTGACCTCTTAGAACTCTCGCAAGTCCACAGATGTTTTCTGAACCAATTGGATTGCGTTTATGAGGCATGGCTGAGGAGCCTTTTTGTCCTTTTCTAAAACATTCTTCTACTTCATGAATTTCTGAACGCTGCAAAGATCTGATTTCAGTGGCAAATTCTTCTAGACTTGTTCCAATTAAAGCTAAGCATGCAATATAGTTGGCGTGGAGATCACGAGGCAGAACTTGACTGGAAATTTCTTGAGCTCTGAGGCCTAAAGTTTTACAAACGTACTCTTCGACAAACGGGGGGACATTAGCGAAAGTTCCTACAGCACCGCTTATTTTTCCAGCTTCAACTTCATCGGCGACAGCATTGAAACGATCTAAATTACGTTTCATCTCTGAATACCAGCGGGCAAGCTTTAAACCAAAAGTAGTTGGTTCAGCTTGTACGCCATGAGTTCTCCCGATCATGACCGTGTCCTTATACTTAATAGCTTGTCTCTTGATTACTTCCAAAAATTCTTCGATATCTTGTCGCAGGAGATTGTTTGCCTGCTTTAAGCGGTAACCCTGTGCAGTGTCTACAACATCGGTACTAGTAACCCCATAGTGCACCCATTTTCGCTCTTCACCAAGAGATTCAGAAACGTTTCTGGTAAATGCAACGACATCATGATGAGTTATGTTTTCAATTTCTGCAATTCTATTTTCGTCAAAAGCTGCATTTTTCTTTATTTTATCAACATCTTCTTGGGGAATTTCACCAAGTTTTGCCCAAGCTTCATCGACAGCAATTTCTACTTCGAGCCAAGATTGATACTGATTTTGTTTGGACCATATTTTTTCCATTTCTGGTCGGGAATAACGTTCAAGCATAAAGATCCTCATTCTTTTTTTGATATTTCAACCTTACCACATTTTATGCAGTAAATTGCATTTTATTGCTTGAAATTATCAACCTAAATTGCTATATTGAGGGTTGCTGAGGTAAACAAGTCAGTAAATAATGGACGAGGTAAGAAAATGTCATCAATTGTGGTTGTTGGAAGTCAATGGGGAGACGAAGGTAAGGGAAAGATTACCGATTTTTTGAGTAAGGGTGCAGACGTAGTAGCACGCTATCAAGGTGGCGATAATGCAGGTCATACAATTGTATTTGAAAACGAAACCTATAAGCTGCGCCTGATTCCTTCAGGCATTTTTTATGCAGAAAAGACTAGTGTAATTGGTAACGGGGTTGTTTTAAATCCAAAATCTCTTGTTTCAGAATTAAAATATCTTCACGATCGCGGAATTTCTACCGATAATCTTAGAATCTCTAATCGGGCTCACGTTATTTTGCCTTATCATATTTTGATTGACCAGCTTCAAGAAGAAGCCAAAGAAAATAAGATTGGGACAACGAATAAAGGAATTGGTCCAGCTTATATGGATAAGGCTGAACGAATTGGCATTAGAGTTGCCGATTTATTGGAGCGTGATACTTTTGAAAATAAACTTCGTCAAAATTTAGTTGAAAAAAATCGTTTAATTTCTAAAATGTACGATCATGATCCACTCTCATTTGATGATATATTTGAAGAATATTTTGAATATGGGCAAGAACTAAAACAATATGTTACCGATACGTCAGTGGTAATTAACGATGCTTTGGACCAAAATAAGCGAGTGCTATTTGAAGGTGCTCAAGGAGTAATGTTAGATATCGACCATGGAACTTATCCATTTGTAACATCATCAAATCCTGTTGCAGGTGGAGTCACAATTGGTAATGGCGTGGGGCCTTCAAGAATTAATGAAGTGATCGGAACTTGTAAAGCTTATACATCGCGGGTAGGTGAAGGACCGTTTCCAACTGAATTAAACAATGAAGTGGGAGATTTTATCCGTGAAGCAGGTCATGAATATGGTACTGTTACTAAAAGGCCAAGAAGAATTGGCTGGTTTGACAGTGTTGTAATGCGCCATTCAAAACGAGTTTCCGGAATTACGCATCTTTCTTTAAACTGTCTTGATGTCTTAACTGGCCTAAAGACTTTAAAAATTGCTAAAGCGTATGAGCTTAATGGAAAAACAATTTATCATTATCCAGCAAGTTTTAAAGAAATTGAACATTGCAAACCAATCTATGAAGAATTTCCGGGCTGGGATGAAGATATAACTGGCGTTAAAAAATTTGAAGATCTACCAGTCAATGCGCAAAATTATCTTAAAAGATTAACTGAATTGGTTGGAGCTGACCTTGCCACTTTTTCTGTTGGACCAGACCGAGAGCAGACCAACGTTTTAATTGATCCCTGGAATAATATTTAATAAAGGAGAATAAATTTGATGATTCCCTCTGAAGTGTTTGATTACGAAGACATTCAACTAGTACCTAATAAATGTATCATTGAAAGCCGCAGTGAGGCAGACACCTCTGTTAAATTTGGCTCAAGAACGTTTAAAATTCCAGTAGTTCCAGCTAATATGGAGACCGTTTTAAATGAACCGCTTGCAGTTTGGCTGGCTGAAAATAAATATTTTTATATTATGCACCGCTTTAATCCAGAAACTCGTCATGATTTTATTAAAAGGATGCACGAAAAAAATCTGTACGCCTCAATCAGTGTTGGGGTAAAGCAGAGTGAGCATGATTTTATAGATGAACTAGCAGCTGCGGGAGATATTCCTGAATATGTGACAATTGATATTGCCCATGGTCATGCTGATTCAGTAATTAAAATGATTAAGCATTTGAAAAAATCTCTACCGCAAAGTTTTGTAATTGCTGGTAACGTTGGCACACCCGAAGCAGTTCGAGAACTTGAAAATGCGGGAGCAGATGCCACAAAAGTTGGAATTGGCCCCGGAAAAGCTTGTATTACTAAACTAAAAACAGGTTTTGGTACTGGCGGGTGGCAATTAGCAGCAGTAAGACTATGTTCAAAAGCAGCTCAAAAACCAATTATTGCCGATGGCGGGATTCGCTACAATGGTGATATCGCTAAATCGATCCGCTTTGGAGCAACGATGGTAATGGTCGGCTCGCTTTTAGCAGGGCATGAAGAATCACCTGGTGATAAGATCGTAATTGATGGAAAAACATATAAACAATATTGGGGTTCAGCTTCTGAGAAGCAAAAGGGAGCTTACCGTAATGTAGAAGGGAAACAAATGTTAGTTCCTTATCGAGGGATGCTTGCTGATACACTGGGTGAAATTCACCAAGATTTACAATCATCGATTTCCTACGCTGGTGGGCGCAAACTAAATGATATTCGTTATGTGGATTATGTGATCGTAAAAAATTCAGTTCTTAATGGAGATAACTATTAATTACTATTTTTGGTATAATTAATTTAGACAATTAGTTGAGGTAAATAGATGCAGCACGATGAGAAAGATTGGATTGTTCGACAAGTAAAAGCTTTTGGCCAAGGGCTCGGCTATTTGTTATCTCATGGTAAATCTAAAGCTGGGACGGAAATTGTCTTTCCGCAAAAAGATGCATCTCTTTTGCCTCATCAAAAGGAATTACAAATCTTAACCAACCAAAAGAAATATTCTAAAGCAGTAGTGCAGCTTAAGATTCTTCGTTACTCAATGGAAGAAGAAAAGTATTTAGAACTTGGTCGTTGGCTTTATGGAACCTTATTGCAGCTTGATGAATCACAATTACAAGAAGGTAATTATTTAAAAGACTTTGTAGCAGCAGGTTTAAAAGAATTGAATCAAATCGAATTAGAAATGGCTAATTAAACACTTTAGTGCTGTTAATAACACTTCAGTGCTTTTTTATTTCAAGACATTTATATAGGAGCGTTAATGAACGAGCTAGTCTCGACTTTTAAATTACATCAAAATGAATTTTGGACTGCTTTATGGCAGCATCTGAATATTTCATTAATTTCACTTTTGATTGCAATTGTCATCGCAGTACCACTGGCGATTATAGTTGTAAATCATCGGAAAATAGCTAATTTTCTTTTGCAGGTAACCGGAGTTTTTCAAACAATCCCTTCTCTTGCTTTATTAGGTTTACTGATTCCTTTTGTTGGAATTGGCAACACGCCAGCAATCATTGCCTTAGTTATCTATGCACTTTTGCCAATTTTTCAAAATACTTATCTCGGATTAACCAGTATTGATCCGCTTTTAATTGAAGCGGCGGATGCTTTTGGGATGTCTCGGTGGCGCAGATTATTCAAAGTTGAATTACCGCTCTCAATGAATGCGATAATTTCTGGAATCCGTACCGCACTGGTTATGATAATTGGGACCGCAACAATCGCTGCTTTGATTGGAGCGGGTGGTTTGGGAACTTTAATTTTACTTGGAATCGACCGCAATGACATGTCATTGACGCTAATTGGGGCAATAGCTGCGGCAGTTTTGACTATCATTTTCAGCTCGTTAATTCGACTTCTTCAAAAAGCAAAATTTCGATATACAATCGGTGTTTTCGTTGCTGTAATTACTCTGTTTGTTGGTACTAACATTTATCAAAATGTAGGTTCTGCCACAACTCGCGTTGTAATTGCTGGTAAATTAGGATCAGAGCCAGAAATTTTAATTAATATGTATAAAGATTTGATTGAAAATGACAATTCGCATATTAAAGTTGAATTAAAGCCCAATTTTGGCCAGACTAGCTTTTTGTTTAATGCTTTAAAAGCTAAACAAATTGATATTTATCCCGAATTTTCTGGTACTGTTACAGAAAGTCTCGTTAAAGTTAAAAAGGGAAGTCTACCCAAACAGGCAACTGCTCAGCAGATTTATAAAGTTGCAAAAAATGGCTTAAAAAATCAATTTGAAATGACTTACTTAGATCCAATGAAGTACAACAATACCTATGCTTTGGTGGTTAAAGAAAAATTTGCTAAAGCTCATCATTTAACTAAAATTAGTGATTTACAAAAGGTAGAAAGTTTAATGAAGGGCGGTTTTGATTTGGAATTTTTAAATCGGGCTGATGGATTTGCGGGATTAAAAAAAGTTTATCAAATTTCGTTTCCGACGCAATCGCTTGATGCGTCTTTAAGATATATTGCGCTAAATAAAGGAAAAGTTAATTTGACTAATGGTTATACCACAGATGCACAAATTGCTGCTTATAAATTACGAGTACTAACCGACGATCAGCATTTTTTCTCCATTTATCAAGGTGCCCCACTGATGAATACAAGTTTTGCTTCCAAGCATCCGGAAATCGTAAAGAGTTTATCTAAACTAAAAAATCGGATTTCTAATAAGGAAATGCAGGAAATGAATCGCCAGGTTAATTTTGAAAAGAAATCTGCTGCCAGTGTTGCTCGTAATTATCTTATAAAACACCATTTGATTAAGGGGCCAAAATAATGACGCAAAAGATAATTAATTTCCAGCAGGTGAATAAAGTATACGGCGATACGACCGTTGTTAAAGATTTAGATCTTGAGATTAATGAAGGTGAATTTTTCGTTTTGGTTGGAACTTCAGGCAGCGGAAAAACAACGACTTTGAAAATGATTAATCATTTAATTACTCCAACAAGCGGAAAAGTAATTGTTAGTGGGCAAAATCTTAATCAAGCAAATATCAGACATCTTCGTCTAAATATAGGGTATGTTTTACAAGAAAGTGCTCTGTTCCCTAACTTAACGGTTGAACAAAATATTGCCGTAATTCCGGAAATGAAAAAATGGTCGAAAAGCAAAATTTACGAACGAGTTAGGGAGTTGCTTGAAGACGTTGACCTTAATCCGGATGAATATGCCCAGCGTTATCCTTCAGATTTATCCGGTGGTGAACAACAGCGAATCGGTATCTTAAGAGCAATTGCGGTTAATCCACCGCTGGTATTAATGGATGAACCATTTAGTGCTTTGGATCCGATTGTGAGAACTCAGCTTCAGGATTTGGTTTTACAAATTCATCGAGCGACCAAAACGACAATTGTTTTTGTAACTCATGATATGAATGAAGCACTTAGATTAGGGGAAAGAATTGCAGTAATGCGAGATGGGGCAATTCAGCAAGTTGCAACTCCCCAAGAGATTACCACAAACCCCGCAAACAATTTTGTAAATTCATTTTTTGCGGGATCTGATTTACAGCAAAATCCATTGAAGTGGCCTTTTATGAGGATTCCTAAACGTTACTTTAAAGAAGATTTGAAATCATTAGTCCGAATTTCACCTTTTAGTTCAATTAATGAAGCATTGCCTCTTTTTGCAAGTAATGAATTAATTAGGGTTGCTGACGAGAAAGTTGATTTGGGTTATCTAACCCGCAGTAGTTTATTTAAGTTCTTAGCTCAAGAAAGCTAGTAAAGGAGCGTCATGAAAAAAATAGATACTTTAGTAATTGGAAGCGGCCCTGGAGGTTTAGCGGCAGCTGAAAAATTAGCAGCAAATCAGACGGTTGTTGTTTGTGAAAACGATCTTTGGGGCGGAACTTGCCCTAATCGAGGCTGTGATCCTAAAAAAATGCTTTATTCGGCAGTGGAATTAGCTGAACAAACAAAAAGATTCGAAGAAAACGGCTTAAAAGGGGAAGTAAAAATTGACTGGCCTACTTTGATGGAATTTAAAGAGTCGTATACCAGTAAAATTCCAGCTCAAATGCAATCAAGTCTTAAAAATAGTCACATTCAAACTGTTCAAGGAACTGCACAATTTCAAACAAACGGCCTGATAAAAATTAATGATGATTTTTATGATCCGAAAAATATTATCATTGCGACCGGTCAAAAAACTCGAACTCTAACAATTCCGGGATCAGAATATCTGCATAATAGTAGTGATTTTCTTTCGTTAAAACAGATGCCTAAGAGAATTGTCGTTCTTGGTGCTGGTTATATTGCGCTTGAATTAAGTAATATTGCTCGAACAGCGGGAGCAAATGTTGATATTATCCAGCATAATGATCAGCCGCTTAAAGCTTTTCCAAAAAAATTAGTTGGAGATTTGGTTCGGGTGATGGAGGAAACAGGAATCAATTTTCACTTTAACGAAGAAATAAAATCAGTTAAAAGAGTTGAAGAAAGTTTTGAAGTAACCACTAATACAGAAGTCATTAGGGCAGATTGGGTTTTGAATGCAACAGGGCGCATACCTAACATCGAAGAATTAAATTTAAATAATGTAGATATTGAAACAGATTCTCACGGTATTGTTGTTAATGAAAATTTAGAAACTAGTCGAGCCAATGTTTATGCAATCGGTGACTGTGCGGCAAAGAAACTTCCGAAATTAACACCAGTTGCCGAATTTGAAGGAAACTATGCTGCTGAAAGGATTTTAGGCTTAAATTCAGCCAAACCGATTAGATATCCAGTAATTCCAAGTGTAGTGTATTCAACTTTAAAACTTGCTCAGGTGGGGTTTGATTCTTTAAATTCTAAAATTGATTATAAAATTACGACTACAGATGTAACACATTGGTATAATTATAATTTGACTAAAGAACCAGTTGCAAAAATTATGACGGTCATTGATCCTAATACGGATCGTTTAGCTGCAGGGGCAATTTTATCTAGTTCAGCAGATGACATGATTAATCAATTTGTTCTTTTAATTAATCAAAAGATTTCTCCAGTTGAAGTGGCTCGGACAATTTTTGCTTATCCAAGTCGTAGCGCTGACCTTAATTACCTTGTCTAAAAAGTACTTTAGTTTATAGGCTGAAATGCTTTTTTTTTGGCCATAATAATTAATTTTTTTAATGAACTTACAATTTAAAATATAAACTTAAAACAATAATTGCAAATATGTGTTAAAAGCCATTTATTATTTTTAAAAATATAGAGAGATTATATTAAAAAACAAATTTTATTTAACTATGATAATTTGATTATAAGTTTTAAAAGAAATGATGTTTATTTAAGCAATGAAAGTATTCTTATCATTTATATTTTGTAGAAAAAAGTAAATATTTTTTAAATCTCAGATGTCAATGTTAGCATATGTTTAGTAGTATGATCGACCAGGCTATTAAGAATCCAAATATATAAATTTTAAAAAGTGATTTTTAAGATTTTTATTTTATATATTATAATTCAAAGACAGTTTTAAATAGATCAAATGATATTTTGCTAAATACTGTTATAATTGAAGCAAATTTTTTGAAAACGTTTCAAAATAATTAATTGAGCGGAGATGATTAATGAAAGTTCTTAAGAAACTAAACAATAATGCTGTAACAGCCAGAATTAACGGCATTAATGCTATTATTACAGGTAAAGGCGTCGGATTTAATATAAAAGAAGGGGACCAAATTAATTCTAATCTTGTTGAAAGAACTTATTTTCCTAGCAAAAAAGATTTTAACTATTATATAGATTATTTTTCTGAATTATCAATGGATTTTATCGAAGAAATAAGAGATATATTAATTAAAGTTGGTAAAGAAAAAGATTTTAATTTTACAGATACTTTATTATTATCTTTATCGGATCATTTGTTTTCTGCCATTGATCGCAATAAAAATGGCTTGAATATACCTAATACATTAATTCAAGATATAAATCAATTTTATCCATATGAATATACGATTGGTAATGATATTGTAGATCAAGTAAACTTGTACTTTGGTACCAATTTATCGATAGATGAGGCTGGATTTATTGCTTTTCATTTGATAGGAGCTTCACTTGAAGACAACACAAAATCATACGATATAATTACGCTTTTGAACCCCATTATTAAAATTATTCGTTATTACGGTGGCGTTAAAGTAAGCGGAACTATCGCAAGCAAACGTTTAATTGTTCATCTAAAATTTTTATTAATTAATCTTTTAAAGGGTAAAGATGATTCATTTAAAGTTTCAATTTCGGAGAAATTAAAAAGTCAAGAACTTTTAAAAGTAATAAATAGTCTTTATCCCGAATCAGCTTGTGTCGCTCAACATGTAATTAATTTTTTACATGATGAAAAAGGTTTTGATTTAACCGATAATAATAAAATTTATTTAATCATTCATATCGAAAATGTGGTAAAATCAGAAATGAAAGTTTCATAATATCTATTTGGATTGTGACATTTAAGTTGGCAAGGCCAAAAGATCTAGAAGCAGTTTGAACTGCTATCTATTTCTTTTGGCCTTTTTTTGTAGAAAGGGTAAAAATATGGATTTAAATCAACTTGCCGATAAAATTTTAGAAAATGTTGGAGGCACTGAAAATATTTCATCAATCGATCATTGTGCTACGAGATTACGAATGTATCTTAGAGATAATAGTAAATTTGATCTAGAAAAAATAAAAAAAATAGATGGAGTTTTTGCGGCTCAAAAAGTTAATCAGCAATTTCAGGTTGTCATTGGACAGCAAGTTCCAGAAGTATTAAATATTATTAAATCAAAAATGGGTGGGAATCGGGGGCCTACATCCCCTGTTGATTCTAAAAAAAATAAAGTAACATTAAAAACTCTTTTTGGTAGTTTTATGGAATTTATTTCAGGTTGTTTTGCTCCAATTATTCCAGCTCTTTCGGCTGCGGGCTTTTTAAAAGTTCTTTTAATTTTAGTCACAATGACCGGTATTATAAGTGATAAGAGTCAAACTTATGCCATCTTATATTTTGTTTCAGATACAATTTTTTATTTTTTGCCAATTGTTTTGGCATATACTACAGCTAAAAGACTCAATACTGATATTGTTCTTTCTCTGATTATTTCCCTAATGTTGCTTCATCCAACTTGGATCAGTATGGTTAGTAAAGGAACACCAGTACATTTGTTTGGATTACCAGTAACTTTAGCAAATTACAATGGAAGTGTTATTCCTATTATTTTAAGTGTTTGGATTTTGTCTTATCTTGATCGATGGATAGAAAAAATTATTCCTAATCTTATTTCAAGCCTTTTAAAACCTTTTATTTTAATTTTAATCATGGTTCCTATCGTGTTCGTTGTAACTGGGCCTTTAGGTTATTTAATTGGAGAATTGTTGGCAAAATTAATTACAGCATCAACTTCTGTTAATTGGTTGATTATAACTTTGTTATGTGTTTTCAGTCCTTTTATTGCAATGACTGGTATGCACTTGGCTTTAATCCCATTAGCGTTAAGCTCAATTAAACAAGATGGATTTGATAAAGTTATTTTAGTTTGGTTTTTCTGTAACACAATTAGTGCAGGGGCGATGGCTTTAGCAACGTTTATAAAAACTAAACAACCAAAATTAAAAACATTAGCTTTACCTGCGGCAATTTCTGGCCTTTTTGGTGGTATTTCTGAACCGGCAATTTATGGGATTGGTTTTAAAATGAAAAAGCCTTTATATGCACTTATGTTTGGAGCTGGAGTTTCAGGCCTTTTTGCTGGATTAACAGGGCTCAAATCATATGTTTTTGGTTCTTATACACTTTTGGCGTTACCATCTTTTGTTGGTAAAAACGATATGCATAACTTGTATTTAGCTATTGCTACAGCAGCAATTGCAATTATTGCAACCTCTATCGCTGTCTTTGTGCTAGGTTTTGATGATAGTACTTTTGCTGATAAATCAAGTGAAGTCATAAAATCACCCGTAAATGGTGAGGTAGTTGATCAAAAAGAAATTAATGATCCTACTTTTTCTAAAAATACTTTAGGTACAACTGTTGGCTTAAAACCAAAATCAGAAGAAATTTTTTCGCCAATTAATGGTGAAGTAATAACTACTTTTGAAACAAAACATGCAATGGGAATTAAATCTAATAATGATGTAGAATTACTCATTCATATTGGAATTGATTCAGTTAATTTAAACGGTGAAGGCTTTGAAAACTTTGTTAAAAAGGGAGATCAAATTGTTCAAGGTCAAAAAATTATGAAATTTGATCGTTCAGTTTTTGAGAAACATCATGTTGAGGATACTA
This sequence comes from Xylocopilactobacillus apis, assembly GCF_033095965.1. Lineage (NCBI taxonomy): Bacteria > Bacillati > Bacillota > Bacilli > Lactobacillales > Lactobacillaceae > Xylocopilactobacillus > Xylocopilactobacillus apis. The sequence continues at coordinate 1,319,671 of NZ_AP026801.1, read as the reverse complement.
TAATTTTAATAGCATTAAACAATGATAAAAAACCTTTTTCAGTTGATCCTTTTTGGCATAAAGGACAGAATGAAAAAGTTAGTGATCCAATTATGAAATTAACATTTCAGTTAGAGGGTGATCTAAATGATAAACTCGAAACTAATTAAAGAAGTTTTTAAAGGAAGTCGAAATAAAGAAGTCATTTTGACAAAAAAATTTAAATTTGTTCCTGGTAAAGAAGTAAATGGTTTTTTGGATCCAACTCAAAGAGAAATGATTATCAAAAAAAATTCCAAAAATATTTGGCGTCAAAATAATATTGATCAATTGTTATGGCAGAGAAATCGTATGGATAAAAAAAGTTTTGACTTGACTAATAGTCAAATCAAAGAAGAAAATTTGTTGGTTGATACAGGAACTGGTAAATTAATAGGATATCTTTTTACTCCGCTAGATTTTCAAATTAATTCTGAATTGATTTTATTTGTGCATGGTGGAGGTTTTACTGCTGGTTCGATTAGAGATTATCGGAATCAATGTCGATATTTAGCAGAACAATCAGGACATAAAGTCTTATTCGTAGAATATCATTTGGCTCCAGAAGATGTTTATCCAAAACAAATTATTGACGTTGAGCGAACAGTTGGTTTTATCCAGACAAATAGACAAAAATTTAAAGTTAGTCATAATTTGATCTTAATGGGTGATAGTGCTGGTGCTAGTATCATAAATGGAGTGGTTTTAGATTTAGGCTCTGATAATATTTCTTTAGTAATTGAATTGTATGGAGTTTGTGACTTAGATATTGTCAATAATCATGAAGCTTATTGGGATTATTCTCTATACCCAGTTGTTAAATCTGATCAAAGGTTAGTTAAATCTAGATTGGATCGTTTTAAAAACAGTACTTCTACAATGGTCGATTATTACTTAAATACTGATAAAAAGCTTATTAAGGATGCACATGTATCAATTAATTTTGCTAGTGATGAAGAAATAAAAAAATTTCCACGGATTGTTTTAATCGAATGTGAATATGATTTTTTTAGAATTTGTATGGATATATTTGCTTGTAAGTTAATTACTAATGCAATTCCAGTTTCGATCATTGAATATGGTGGATGTGATCATGGTTTGATTGATCGTTTAGGATATTTAAAACAGGCTGAAGATTGTTTGAAGGTATGTGCAAATGAAATTAAAAGTTTATAAAACCAATTGCTAGTAAAATTATTTTGAGTATATTTTAAGAAATTAAGAACATAAAGTGGAAAAATCATTTTTTTATGTTTTTTAGATTGAAGACAAACTCTCCAAAGTAGAGATGCTGTCTTTTTTTATTATTGTTTAGGAATAATAAAATGAATAACGGTAAAATACATGTATATATTTATTAAGTTAGGCTTCATATGTTTGATCAAAAAAGATTAAGGTAAACCAAATGAAATTTTTTTTAATTAATCAGATTGTGTTATAAAATTGCCCACAAGGAAAGCGATTGCATATTTCTGAAGAAGTGTTTAAAATGGATTTAGGTGATCATTTAATCATCAATATTCAATAATATTTTTACAGTTTGTCTTTATCATTAGTGATAGGCTTAACTACAAAAAAGATAATAAGGATCCTCGAAAGGATTATAAAAATCGTGAAGCTGATTTTAAAAATTGCAGTTCCGGCGGATTACTTTTTCCGTCGAATTATTGAATCGTCATTATATGACATCGAACAACAGACAGGGAAAAAGCTGAATCCCAATCAATTAAATGGTTATACATTTAAAAGAAAAAACAGTAATGGCGTTGTCAGTAGAATGACGATTACGGCTTATCAACCAAACAAGAAGTACGCATATCATATGCATACGGGAAGAAATGATTACGATGTTGTCTATAACATTGAATCATTAGAAAATGAAACGATGAATTTAACCTATGAAGAAACAATTAAGGGTAGTTCAGCTAAAGTTAATGCTAATAATCATGTTTCGGGTTTTTTGGTTGGATGGTTTCGTAAACGCCGATTTAAAAAAATGAAGCGACAAATGGAATCAGATTATAATCGACAAGAAACTTCCAAAAATTGAATTCTACCAGTTGTTAATTGTGGTAAAGTTGGGAGAGGGTAGAAATTAATATTAGTTGTAAATTAAAAGGAGTAATTTTTAAATGAGCGAGAAAACAATTATGCTGGTGTGTGCAGCTGGGATGTCAACAAGTTTATTAGTTAGTAAAATGCAAAAAGCAGCAGAGGCAAAAGGAGTTGATGTAAAAATTTTTGCAACTGCAAGTTCAGATGCTGATTCAAAATTTGAGTCAGAACATCCGGATGTTTTATTGTTGGGACCTCAAGTAAGATACATGCTTGATGATTTTAAGAAAAAGCTTTCAATTCCCGTTGAAGTTATCAATATGCAGGACTACGGGATGATGAATGGCGAAAAAGTTTTAGATCAAGCTTTAAATTTAATTAAATAAAAGGATTAATTTAATGGACGAGAATGACGAGAATTTACAAGCCGTAATGGGCTTAATTATGAATGGCGGAAACGCAAAGGGATCTGCTTTTGAAGCAATAAAAGCTGCTAAAAAAGGAGATTTTGATGAAGCTGATGCTAAATTAAAGGAATCTGATAAATTTTTGGCAGAAGCACATAATTCCCAGACTGGAATGTTAACAAAAGAAGCTAGTGGTGAACATGTTCAAGTTTCATTGCTAATGGTTCATGGGCAAGATCATATCATGAACGCAATCACTTTTCGTGACTTGGCTGGCGAAATTGTTGATTTATATAAAAGATTAGCTGAAAAATAAATGGTTTTATACTGTTGAGTGTTGATATGGATTATTGACGCTCTTTTTTTCGCAAATGGGCAGATAGTTTTAAATAAAAATATAAATTTTGAGGTGAAAAAATGCGAATGTTAGGAATTTCTGTTTATCCTGAACAGTCCAATTATGAGGCGGACTGTAATTATCTTGATTTAGCTCACAAATACGGTTATAAAAGAGTCTTTACTTCTTTATTACAGTTAGAGGGCGAAAACGGCGAAAATATTTTAGATAAGTTCAAAAAAGTTGTTGATCATGCTAATTCATTGGGAATGAAGGTTATTGTTGATATTAATCCTGCTTTATTTAAATCGTTAGATATTAGTTATGACGATCTCAAATTTTTTGATGAATTAAAAGTTTGGGGTTTACGTTTAGATGAAGGATTCAGTGGGTTAGAAGAAGCTCAAATGACTCGTAATCCTTATAATTTAAAGATTGAGCTTAATATGAGTCGTGGAACCCATTATCTAGAACAAATTATGGATTATGCACCAAAAATTGATAATTTATTAGGATGCCATAATTTTTATCCTCAATCTTACACGGGACTTGGTGAGGACATTTTTAATGAATATTCATCTCCATATCGTCAATTTGGGATTCATAGTGCAGCTTTTGTTTCTTCTCACCATGGTGAAATGGGACCTTGGCCAGTCAGTGAGGGTTTACCAACTTTAGAAAGCGATCGGAATCGTCCAGTAACTTCACAAGTTAACCACTTGGTTTTAACGAATATGGTTGATGATGTAATCATCGGCAATTCATATGCCACAGAAAGTGAATTAAAAGCGATTGCTGAGGCTTTTACAGCACCTGAACCTTTTTTGCAAGTTGACTTCAATTCAGAGATTAGTGATACTGAACGTAAAATTGCTTTAGATGAACTTCAGTTATATCGCGGTGATGCTTCAGATTATCTTTTGCGCTCAACAATGTCACGAATCAAGTACAAGGACCAGACAATTCCAGCATTAGATCAATCAAATAAATTTAAGCGAGGTGATGTGATCGTTGTAAATGATCGATATGCCCGCTATAAAGGAGAATTACAGATTGCACTTTGCGAATTTCAAAATGATGGTCGACGTAATGTGATCGGAAGACTTACGGAAAGTGATTTACCTCTGTTAGACTATCTAAAACCTTGGCATAGTTTTAAATTAACTGAAGCCTAAATAGAGGCTGTGACATAACTGCCTCTCAAAACCAAAATAACGCTGATGAAATCGAAATCGTTCTTGATCTCGTTTTTCATCAGCGTTTTTGTTTAAACTCAGACTATAATTGCACGTCTGATCGATTTTTGTGACTTATGTCACAGCCTCTTTTTGTACTTAGGAAAATAAAAAAGCCATTTTTGGCTTTGTTTAAATCGATTTTGATTTTTGTAATCTTTAAATCTGTTATGAATCGAATACCTTTCCCTTAAAATAATTTCCAAGCAGTAATTATTAATGCCAAATTAAAGCCGGATGTACAAAATTTTGGTGGTATTTCCCGTCATTTTGTTCTTTTGGCGCAGTAATTTCGTAAACAATATTTTCAACCCCGTCAGCTAAAATTTTATTTTGAGCTCCGTTTGGCATTGTCGCAATGAAGCTAAATCCAAAGTGAGAAATAGTTTGAGCAAAAGATTTGGCAGTTTCTGGATCAAGTTTATCAGCAAATTCGTCAAACATTACCAAGTAAGGGGCATCGCTTAAATTAGCCTGTTGAAGAAGCATTTTTGGCACAAGCAAAAGAGGTAGTACCATCGCTTGAGCCTTTTCGGCACCAGATCCACCAGATTGAACAAATTTATCGTCAACTTCCTCGTATTCATCTTCGTTGTTTTGCCGGCGTTTGATAAAAATTTGAAAATTAGACCATTGACGGGTGTCTAATAGTTCTTTAGCTTGTTCGTTAAATGTATCGTCATCATCGGCAAGTTCAGTGTTATTAGCCAAACGCTTTAATCGACGCTTAATTTCAGCTTCTAAAGCAGGTCGTTCAGTTAAATTTATATCACAAGCCTCTTTAATAACATCTTCAGAAACAGTTGCTGGCGTCAGTTGAACTTTTAATTTAATACTTTGTGAATTTTCAACTCCTAAAGATAGAATTTGATTATATTCTTCAATTACATTGTACTGCTCAGTAATTCGATTAATAGCTGCGGCTTCAAAAGCTTTTTGCGAAACATCATTACCAGTTTTTAATGTTTCCAAGGCTTTAATTACGCCAGCTTCGTCTTCTTTCAAAAATTTATAGGCTTGATTCAAGTCAAAGGCTACAACGGTAATATCATTTTCTGTCTTAGAACGTTGTTGACGCATTTGACTAGCAATTTCTCCGTGTCCCCGTTCTTCAAAAAGAGTATCTAAAGCATTTCGGTCAATACCGTTTTGATTGTTATGATGAATTAAATGACTAATATTACTAGTCAATTCAGCAAAGTTATTATTTTTGACTTCAACCCGATGAGTTTTGACAAAACTTAAAATATCATCGACATTTTCCATTTTTAGATCGGTGGGAAAATATGGTCTTAGATTTTTTAAGTTCAGTTCAATCATTGCATTTAAGACCTTTAGCTTTTGTTCTGCTCGGCTCATTTGCAATTTAGCAGTATTCATCTCTGATCGTTCATCATTAATTTGTCGAATAATTACTTGCTGCTGATCTAACAAGGTCTCGTGAGATGATGAAGTTTCAGCTAACTTTTGGTCTAATTCATGATCAAATTTTAATTCGGTTAAATTATTTTTAAGTTCATTTATTTTATTTTTCGTTTCTTCGACGTTAAAATCAGGTATAATTTGTTCTTTTAATTCTTCAATTTGTTGTTGGTTAGCATCTATCGAATTTTTAACTTGTTTTTCCTGATTAAGCGTGACAGATAAATTTTCTAAAGAAGTTTTTAAACTTTTAGCAATCGATTCTAATGTATTTAAAAGTTCAGGTTCTTTTATAATTGCTTTTAAATCTGAATTATTAAATAATATTTGTTCTTGTTTTTGTTTTAGGTTTAAATGCTGCTGAGCAATTTTTGCAGCTCCTGCATCATGGATATCACTGTTATCTTGTTTTAAATGGTTGTGAGCACGGCCGCTTAAAGGGCCTTGAAGGCGAACATCAATTTGATTTCCCATTTGAACTTTGATTTCATTAACGACATCGATTGATTGACTGAGTCCAGAAATTGAAGATGTTAAACTTTGATATCGATGCAAACTGTCTTTTAATTGTCTTAAATAACCACCCAATTCAAATTTTGAAAAATCTGACTCATCTAATAATTTATTAAGCATTGTAAGATTTAAAGATTTTAATTTTTCTTTTAAATCGAGCTGATCATTTTTAATTTCTTTTTCAGTATATTCAAAATCAGACAATTGTTTAGTTAAGCTTTCTTTTTCTTTTTGAAGTTTGTTCAACTGTGATGATTGATTATCATAAGTTAATAATTGCTGTTCTTGAATTTTGATTTGTTCTGAATACTGATGTTTAAGTTCCTCAATTGATTTTTGTTCGGCCTTTTTAAATCTTAATTGATCTAATTGTGAATCAATAGTTTTTAGCTCAGAGTTTGTGGAATTCAAGTTTGAATTTAACTCTTCAATTTTAATTTGCGCCTGATCAAATTTAATTTGTTCGTTTGAAAAATCATTAAAATATTCAGTATAGGGATTTAGTAATATTTCATCTAAATGATTCAAATTACGCCAAAAAATCTCGTTTTTAATTTTTTGCAGTCGTTTTTGTCCAGCCTTTAAATGTTCTAAGATCCCATTCATTCGATTTACTTCACGCTGACTGTTAGCAACTTTGATAATTAGATCATCATCAATTCCTTCCTGGGCATTTTTTAACGACTCTCGGATTGGAGTAAATTTTGCATTACCCGCAGTTAGGATTGGTGATGCTAATAACCGGTAGGTATTAGCTAATTTTCCTAGTGTTTCCCCATCAGAAAAGCCGTAGATTTTAGTTGCCGCGTATTCACGGTAGTCTACAGCTCGATCGAATACGAGAAGCTGATCACTTAAAGAATCATTAGCAGCTATAAAAGCTTCTTTACTTAAACCTTTTCCTTCATCATCAGTAGTGATTAGGTTTATTTCTTGTTCAGTTTGAGAACTGTTAACAACGAACCACCAAGTAGGCTTTTTGGTGTCACCAACAACTCGAGTTGCTCCTAGTCCAATGATTATCTGTCTTAGTTCTGAACGCAGATTTAAATAACTGTAGCCAGTTCTGACTTTCATTGCACCAGCACCCCAGCCTAAGAGAATACTTTCAAAATTACGAGTATCGCGCGCGCTGTTTCTAGGATTGCCGTTTTGATTTAATTTATCGATACCCTTTGCTGGATTAAAAGAAGGAGTTGAAATTGCCCCATCGATCAGCATGGGAAAAAAACAGTTGGCTAAAGTGGTTTTACCAACGGCATTTTCGCCGATAAAGGTAATATTTCCGGCTTCAGATGCAGGTAAATCAAGTTTTACATATTTATTAAAATTTCTTAAATGGAAATTTGTTGGAATTAGCTGTGACATAAAAGTTCCTTCCTTGTTAAGCAGATACTTGAACTTTGAATCGATCTATTAGAGGAGACGAAGTAATAAAATTGTTCTTTTGAATCACTAAAGATTTATCAAACAAAAGATGTTTTACTTCGCTGTTACTAATTTTATGATGTGGAAAGTTCTTTTTAGCAATTTTATTAATCTGGCTGCTTAATTCATTAGCGGGAATTCCGCCCGTTAGCGATTGAGCAACTAAAATTGCGGTAATAAATGGTTTTGAAGAACTAGTTCGGCGCTCACGATCTAATAACAAAGCGTAATCTTCGCCGCATTCAAGATCGAAACGATTTAATTTAGACCATTGATTTGAAATTAGGACCTTATTAGATATCAAAATTTGCCATAATTCTGGTGAACGTTTTGCATCAAGATATTGATTAGTCAAAAGTTCACGGTTAACTCGTTGAATATCATTTAAATTTAATTCTTCATTCGGTCTTAATAGATAGTCGACAAGGCATTCTGTAATGTAGTTGAAATCAGGTGAGACATCCCAGTATTCATCCAACTCTTCAACTGCATCTTCTGAATTAGATTCAGGAAAATCAGGTTTAAATAATTCAAAACGGTTTACAAAAATTTCCGTAATTTGTCTAGAAATCTCAGGTTCGGACAACTCAGTTACTTCACTATGAACTTGCCTGATAATTGTTTGACATGATACAACGCGATCGTGATCGATATCTTTTAATTCTGGTAAGTTAATAACAGTTTTTAAGGTAGCTAGAAGGACATGAACAGTTTCTGACGGAAGAACTTCACCGCCAACTAGAAGTAATAGATTTTCTTGATAATTTTCGGGTACTACTCCGATCAATTCTTTAAGATATCTATTAATTCTTTGTTGAACCAAAGGTCGCTTTAAAGCAGAAATTGCTCGAATATTATTTTGAGTTGATTGAGGTGTAATACTGCTTGTAAACACACCGTGGTTAAGTAGTTGATTGATAATTAAACGTTCAGATGAATTCAATTCGGTCATTTCATTTCCCCCTCTTCAAAATTAATTTGAAATCCATGAGGTAAATAGACACTGAACTTTTCGTTAGTGTAGTGAATTCGAATTGGTCCTGTATCTGGTAATATTTCAGCAGAATAAATTGGTCGTCCAAACGGTGAGAAACTATCATAATGATCATATTTTGTTGCACTGTAAAGTCTGATTACTTCGTCACGTGCAACTTTGGTTTGAAAATCTAAATTTTGATCAACAATAGCATGATCATGGCCTTTCATCACCAATTCTTTAAACTCCATAAAAGCTTTTTGTGGTGTAAGATCATCGATTGGGTCATTAGCTTTTGCAGGATTATCAGCTTCAGTTGCAATTTTTTTGATTCTATTGTTAGCTTGATATAGTACCGGCCCAATACTCGCTGCTTCTAATAAATCGGTGGGATCATCAATTAGACGGTCTTGCGGTAGATGAATGGGAATCGAACTTTCAATTTTTAGATTTTGATAACCAATCAAAAGTTGGTCAATTTTAGCTGTTAGAGCTTTAAGATCAATGCTTTGACCTTTAATATGCTGATATTCACGGCTTAATAATTCGATTGCTTTTAAAATTGTATTAAATAATAAATAAACAGAATCAAGACTACTATCAATTGCACTAGTACTTGGATCTAGGCTTTTAGCAATTCGAGTTAACTGTTTTTGTACATAGGATTGGGTTTGACGGAAACGCTGGGTCATTGCGTGCTGATCATTAATTGCATGAGCTGTATCTAAATCATCAGTTCCCTGCTGGCTATGAGCAACTCGGTTACTAAACTTAGGGGAATTTGCAAGACTTTGGATTTTAGGAGCAATATCTAAAAGTTGGCGAAAAGATGGAATAGCTTTTTTATTTAACATATCTTGCAGATGTTTAGCAGCGTCACTGCCATGATTAAAGTTTAGATCATTAGCAATTTCATCTAAATCGGCATCGAGTTTGTGCATTCCCTTCATGACACTATCATAGGTATTTAGCATTCTAACAAAATAGTTATAGAGTTTAGTGGTTTGAGTATCGGTATTAAGGTCAGTTAAAATATCGATTAAATGGCAATACTCGTTAATCTGATTGATATTTGAAGTAATCGTGTTTTCAGCATCCACAACTTTTTGCATCATATTTAGGTATTCGATGCCACTGCTCGTGATTCGATAAATTGCCGAATGACTGACGTGATAATTTCCGTTTTTCATTCGCTGTCGGATTTTACGCGACATTCTTTCAACTAATTTAGCTTGATCAGTTAACACATCTAAAACGTGTTTCATGATCCCATCAGTGATCGGAGTCTCGTCGTCATCTGAGTCCAGGTATTGACTATTATACTTTCTGATTAGAAAATCAATAGTAATTGGTTCAATGCTGCTAGTTCCATCGTGATACAAAATGGTCAAAATATTCCAGCCGGCTAATGGATGATCGCGGCTGAGGCCAAGATTGGTTGCTTTAATTAATTCTTTTAGAGAATTAGAAATTTTTATTGCCATGTGGAATTATCCGGTCTGCTTTCTATTTATATCACTTTATTATACTATTTAGTCTAATAACCATATTTATAAAATGCTGTATTACAAATAGTTATTTCTTTAATTCTTATCGTACTATAATAGATGGAGATTAGGAAAATATTTTAATCTTTTTTAGCAGATCTATGCTATAATTTAGTTACTTTTAGTAAGCAAGGAGGCTTCTAATGGTTACAGAAATAACAGATAACGATTTTAACAATGAAACTCAAAGCGGGGTAGTTTTAACTGATTTTTGGGCAACGTGGTGTGGACCTTGTAGGATGCAGTCACCAGTTATTGATGATTTAGCCTCAGAACGAGATGACATTAAATTTACAAAAATGGATATTGATCAAAATCCTAAAACTCCCGAAGAGTTGGGAATCCAAGCAATTCCGACATTGCTTCTAAAAAAAGATGGCGAAATTAAGGAACGGATCGTTGGATTTCATTCCAAAGAACAGTTATCTCAAATTATTGATAAATATACTAAATAATAATTAAAGTCACAGCTTATAGTTGTGGCTTTTTGTTACAATAAGTGAGTAATGAAAGAAATAATCAAAAACAAGCTTGAATTGTTGCCTGATCTTCCAGGCAGTTATCAGATGTATGACGAAAACCATCATATTATCTATGTTGGTAAGGCCAAAAATTTAAAAAATCGGGTTCGATCCTATTTTACAGGAGCCCATAACAAAAAAACTCAAAATCTAGTTGCAGACATTGCAGATTTTGAATACATCGTCACTTCTTCAAATAAAGAAGCACTTCTTTTAGAAATTAACTTAATTAAAAAGCATCGTCCTAAATACAATATTCTCTTAAAAGATGATAAAACTTATCCTTATATTGAAATCACGAAAGAGAAATATCCTCGCCTTTTAATAACTCGCCAGGTTAATAAAAAAGAAGGAATTTACTTTGGGCCGTATCCTGATGTTTACGCAGCAAATGAAACTAAAAAGCTGCTTGATCGTCTTTACCCGCTTCGTAAATGTCGAGTACTGCCTAATAAAGTTTGTCTTTATTATCATATGGGACAATGTCTAGCACCTTGTGTTTTTAATATTGACCCTGCGGTTTATCAAAAAATGGTCAGTGAGATTAAAAGCTTTCTAAACGGGGGATATCACGAGATTCAAGATCGGATTAAGTCGGAAATGGAGACCGCAGCTGATAATTTAGAGTTTGAACGAGCTCAAGAATTGCGAGATCAATTAAGGGCAATCTCTTCAGTCATGATCAAACAGAAAATTACCAGCATTGAAGACGATCAGGATCGAGATGTGTTCGGCTATGTAGTCGATAAAGGATGGATTGGAGTTTCGGTTCTTTATGTTAGAACCGGTAAAATTATTAAACGTGATGTCTCTATTTTTCCTTCGTACAATGATCCAGAGGATGATTTCTTAACATTCTTTTCTCAGTTTTATGATGGTAAGGAGCATTTATTTCCCAAAGAAATTTTGCTTCCAACCGATATTGATGCAGATACTGCTCAGATGGTCTTACATAAAAATGTAAAAATTGCAAATCCTCAGCGGGGGAAAAAGCGTGGTTTAGTGTTAATGGCCGAAAAGAATGCCAGCATTGAATTATTTGAGAAGTTTAAACTACGCGAGAAAAAGGAACAAAAATCAAGCGGCGCAATCGAAGAGTTGGGAGATGCGCTTAATATTCCAACTCCGCACCGAATTGAAATTTTTGATAATTCTAATATTCAGGGTGCAGATCCTGTATCGGCAATGGTCGTCTATGTGGAGGGACTGCCAGCGAAAAAAGAATATCGGAAATACAAGATCAAAACGGTGATTGGACCGGATGATTATTCATCGATGCGGGAAGTAATTTATCGTAGATATAGCAGAGTTGTACGGGATAATCTGCAGTTTCCAGATTTAATTATTGTTGATGGTGGCAAAGGACAGATTAATGCAGCAAAGGATGTTTTAGATAATCAATTAGGACTAGATATTCCAATTGCCGGTTTAGCAAAAGATGATAAACATAACACTAGTGAATTAATTTTTAGAATCGGTGATGACGATCAAATTATTCATCTTGATCGCAGGAGCGAAGCATTTTTCCTTTTACAGCGAATGCAGGAAGAGGTGCATCGATTTGTCATAACATTTTTCAAGAAGACTCATCAGAAAAATTCTCTTGCCTCAATTCTAGAAAATGTGGAGGGGCTTGGACCTAAAAGACGTAAAATGTTGATGGTTAAATATAAATCGATTACGGCAATTTCAAATGCTTCGGTGGAAGAACTGCATCAAGCAGGGTTACCTGAAAAAGTTGCTAAAGATTTAAAGGCGTACTTAAATAAAGAATAGTTTGCTCTTTAAGTACTTTAGCTGGATAATTGAGTTAAAGACAAAAGGAGACTATCAGTATGAAAAAATATTTATTTGTTGATGCTCACCGTGGGGACATTGCTGTTCAAACTGCTGAAGCCGATGAATCTAGCTTGGTGGAATACATTAAACGAAAATTAAATGCTTGGTATATTAACAAAAATGTTCAAGGTGATGCTCATGTCCTCTGCGGTAGATTACCGGCTAATCCGACTAGTGACTTTTTTGAAAAAGATCGTAATTCTTCAGTTAGGTACATTAAATCTGATGATATGTTCGTCATAAAGTTTGACGAAATCAATATTGCATCAGATGATCCAGATATTACTTTAGAAATTGTTCCAATGGAATATATTCCAAGTATTGATATTAATAAATAGCAATGAAATCTTATGTGGGTTTAATTGGGAGCGGTTTGTTAATCGTTGCCTTTTTTTTAATTGTGCTTTTAATTTGGCAGCTAAAAAAAGAGCCTCGAACTCTTAAGTTGGGAATTTTATGTTTCACGAGCTTTATCTGCTTCTTTTTATCATTTCAGCTTTTTATTGGGATGCTTCGATCAAGTTATATTTTCTTAGGGATCGAAGCCATTATTATTACAGGCCTATTTATGATTTTTCCTTTTATTTTGGCCTGGTATCTACTTTATCAGTTAATAAAGCTTTGGATTCACGAAGCTCATACTTTTAGTAATTTTTTGCTGACCATTGCGGTATCTAGTTATATCTTTCTCCTAATTTTAGTAGGATTTGTAAATAAAGATCTTCCTACTTGGGGGAGAAAACTTTTATTTGTTGTGCCGCTTTCGACAACATATCTGACAATAACTTTTGTTAATTTTTTTCTTTCCAGTTTTATATACGGAATTTATTTGAATTTTAAGCAAATAAAAAGCAGCTGGGTAGTTGTTCTTGGTTCAGGGCTTATCAACGGACGAAAAGTTGGAAAATTATTAGGAAATAGAATCGAAGCAGCTGTTCGTTTAGCTTCCAAAATGAAGAAACCACCAAAAATTATTTTTTCAGGCGGGCAGGGTTCTGATGAACTGATCAGTGAAGCTGAGGCAATGAGAAACTATGCGGTTAAGAAATATAAACTTGAAGAATCAATGAGTTTAATTGAACCAAATTCGCGCAACACCAAAGAAAATTTAATTTTTAGTTCTAAATTAACGCAAAACGCCTTTATTTTTTGCACTAGTGATTATCACGTTTTTCGGGCAGCCTTATTAGCAAAAGAACTAAATATTAAAGCCAACGGCATTGGCAGTAGGACTTCGCTTTATTATCGCGGAACGGCTTTTTTAAGAGAATATCTTGGTGTGATGGTTATGCACAAAAAAAGACACCTGACAGCAGCAGGCATCATTATAATTTTATCTTTATTAAGAGCTATTGGGGGATAGTTTGAATCATAATCGAAACCGTTCGTTTTTTGTCGTCAACCGTGAATTGCCCCTCTGCCGGTCTTTCAATGGCTTCAGAAATTGATTTAGCTAAGAAGCCAGTTTCTAAGGCGAATTCAGGCTTCTTATCAAGGTTAAAACGTTGGCTAATTTCATTTCCTTCAATCTGAAACAAATAAATATCTTTTTTAACTTTAGAAAGGGAAATTTGGCCCAATCCCAAATTTTGAAAGATCGTCATGATATCGTTAATCGAACTAAATTCGAAATTATCTGCTAAATCTTTACCAAAGTAATAAAGAACTTTTTTGGTATCATTACCAAATATATTATTTAAAAGAATATCACGAATTAAAAATGATGAATCGCGCTGTTCGGGAGTAAGTTTTAAATAAGTTTCAATTTGGTTTTTATTCATTATTCCTCTTAACGATAAGTGGATTTTTTTCAATATCTAAAAGCTGGTCTTTTCGATTATAACAATAAATTAAATATTCAGTTTCGGTAATTTCTAAAATAACATAAGTTCCTCGTTCAGAGATAAAATTTCGCGGCTGAGAAATGCTGCCGGGATTAATAAAAAGAATTCCATCAATTGAACGGATTGAAAGCTGATGGGTATGACCATAACAAACAATATTGGCTTCTAATTTTTGAGCTTCTGACACCAATCTTTGTAAACCGCTGTTGACTCCAAAAAGGTGACCGTGGGTTAAAAAGAATTTAATTCCCTGATCACTGATTAGCTTTGTTGCAGGAAATTCGCCGTAATCCATATTACCGCTCACTGCAATAAATTTTTCAAAAAGAAGATTTGTTTCTGCAAGCTCAGAGTCACCTAGGTAAAAATAATGGTCAAAATCAGGATACTTGGAAAGCTTTTCAAGTAAAATTTCTTCGTCGCCGTGAGTATCACTGCAGATTAGTATTTTCATCATTTTTTCCTTTTATATAATCAGGCCAAGCTTTAATTAAATTATTCATAGCAAGACCGCGATGACTGATTTTATTTTTTTCAGCGGGAGACATTTCGGCAAAAGTTTTTTGAAGTGGGGGGTAGTAAAATAGAGGATCATAACCGAATCCATCATTACCTTGTAAATGATCAAGAATTACACCATCAACCCTGCCCGCTGTTTCAATTTTTCCGTGAGGTCCCATTACAACTAAAACCGTTATAAAATGAGCAGTTCGTTCTGGCGGTAAAACTTTAGAAAGATTGTTTAATAATTTTTGATTATTTGCTTGATCGTCATGATCTCCTGCATAGCGCGCAGAATAAATTCCAGGTTCACCGCCTAATGCATCAACTTCCAAACCAGAATCATCTGCGATTACAGTTTGATGGGTAGCTTCATAAATTTTTTGCGCTTTAATGGCTGCATTTTCCGTAAACGAATGACCGTTTTCAAATATTTCAGGTAAATTAGTTAAATCGTTTAGGGTTATAATTTCGTATTTTTCCGGCAGCTGAGAAAAAAAATTCCTGAATTCACGCGCCTTACCAATGTTTTTGGTAGCAATAATAATCTTTTCCATCTTACTTATTATAATCCAAGATGTTCAGATTTTATTGTTAATTTTGAGTTCAAGAACTGATTTGCCACGTGATCAAAATGGTTTGGCTGAGCAGTAGTATAAAATAAGTGTTTAGCTTGCCTTGGAAGTGAATCATGATTAAGATTTTCTCTTTCTAAATAATCTGCTAATTCTTTAACCGCTGATTTGCCCGCATCAACCATCTTAAAGCGCCCTTCAGTAGCTTTAAAGATTAAATCTTCGATAATTGGAAAATGCGTACATCCTAAGATCATTGTATCTGCTTGCTGTTCTTTTAAAGGCATTAAAATTTTTTCAATTTGATTTAAAACATGCTCACTTTTATAATCGCCGTTTTCAACTATTCTAACTAAATCTTGGGCGTCAAAATCGGTAACTGCTAAATTTGAATTTAGTTTAAGCAGATTTTCATCATATTTTTTACTTTTGACCGTTGCCTTAGTTGCTAGGACAATTATTTGATCATTTTTGGTTGTTTTAACCGCCGCGCGACTTCCAGCTTCAATAACTCCAAAAATTGGAATTTTAAGTTCTTTTTTAATTGTTGGTAAAGCAATTGCGCTTGAGGTGTTACAAGCACAAACAATTGCTTTTACGTTTTGCTGAACTAAGAAGTTAACAATTTTTCGACTGTAAAAAGTAATCTCTTTAGAAGTTTTAGTTCCGTATGGTAAATGAGCTTCGTCTCCAACATAAATAGTATCTTCGTTCTGTAAAATTTCTAGGTCTTCTTTTAAAGCAGTAAGACCGCCGATTCCTGAGTCAAAGTACCCAATCGGTCGATTATCCATGTCAACCTCCTTAAAAGATTATTCTATCTTATATTAATGGGGAAAGCCCAATCTTTTCAATTTAAATAAAAAATATTATAAAGTTTGAACTTTAAAATAATTGAGTTGGGATTAATTGCCTTTAAAGCATTTTTATGATATTTTTAGGTGCGGAGGTCGTTATGTCTGGAAGTGAAATAGCGCTGATTATTATTGCTGTTGCCTTTGCGTTGATTGCGCTTTTTGTAGTCTTATTTTTAATAAAATTATCAAAAGCAGTTTCTAAAGGCTCAGAGACAATTGAACAAGTTGAAAATACAATTAAAATTGCAACTAGTGAGCTGCAGGTTGTGTCTAAAGAATTAGAGGATATTTTAGCAAAAACTAATACTTTAGTAGGGGATGTTAATTTGAAAATGGATGAGGTCAATGACGCATTTATTGCTGTCGGAGATCTTGGAAAGTCTGCTTCAGAACTTAACTCAGCGACAAAAAACTTTGTTAAAAAAACAAACAAAAAAGGTAAAGGCAGTTCTGGAATGAAGGCATTAAGGTTTGCCCGAACATTATTTTCAGGACGCAGCAAAAAAGGAGTTTAATTAAAATGTCTAAAACAAGTAGTTTTATCTTAGGATTTATGATGGGAGTTGGAACAGTAGTAGCTACCACCAAATTTTTAACATCTGAAACTGGAAAAGCAATTCAGGATCGTTTGGGAGAAATGGGAGACGATTTAAAAGATCGTGTATCCGATTATTATGATTATGCTGATTCTACCGCTGAAGATATTAAAGAGTCTGCTCTTAATAAATGGGATGAGTTTAGCGATCGCTTTAAGAATAATGACGATTCAGAAGATTTAGATGATAACAACGTGACTGATTTAGAGTTTGATCTTGACGAAGATGGCACGATGCATCCAACTGGTAAAGAAGATACTTCAGAGTTTCAGCAGGTGACTTCAAACGTTGAAGAAGGTGCTGAAAAAGCTGTTGATCACGTTAAAGATGCCGTTGATGACGTTAAAAATGATCATTTATCTTAATTTACGTTTTAATTTGGGCGTTGGGTTCTGACCAACGCTTTTTTAGTTGGAGGAATAAATGGTGAAAAAATACCACCGAGCGTTTGGGGTTTATGGCATTATTACTATTGATAATCAATTGGTAGTTATTAAAAAGAATGGCGGGCCTTATATTAATCGGTTTGATTTACCAGGCGGCAGTTTAGAAGATGGAGAATCTTTGTGTAAAGCTATTGTGCGCGAGATTAAAGAGGAAACTGGATTAAATGCAGTTAATTTTGAGCAGCTGGGGGTGACTTCTTTTAAATATCCCTGGCGTTATGAGCGCTTTGAATTTAACCAGCATATTTGTGTGTTTTATAAAATTAATAAATTTGATGGTGATTTAGTATCTCAAGCAGCACAATTTTCAGGTCAGGATTCTCTGGGGGCAGAGTTGCTAAGTCTTACAGATTTAACGAGTAAGAATTCTTCTCCACTTGTTTTAAAAGCCAAAGAGTATCTGCAAAACGGTGGTATTTTTAAAACGAATGATCAAGTTTTTAAAACTTGGAAGGTTTTAGATCAGCCAGTATTTTAGTTTTAGATAAGTTCATTAATAATTGAGATCTTAAAAGAAGTTGAAATATTGAGCCTGAAATGTCTTTAACTTAATGATCATTGGTTTCTGCACTTTTAAATCTTTGTTTTGAATTAAGGGAGATAAAGAATTATATTGTTATCATTTCTTTTTTAATCATCTGATTTTATCGGTTTAGATTGTGATAAAATTGGATCAGAGGTGCATAAATTGAATAAACATTTAGAAAATTTAATCCAAGTTTTAGAAGATAATGATCTTGATTTAGCTTATATCAGCGACCCGACAAATATTTTTTATTATACTGGTTTTTTAGCTGATCCTCATGAAAGAACACTTGCTTTCTTTGTTTCTCGCAGTAGAAAGAATTTTCTTTTCACTCCTCAACTTGAGGTTTCTTCAGCGAAAGATGCCGGTTTTAGCGGCCAAGTTTATGGCTATCTTGACCAGGAAGATCCTTATAAAATAATTGCTCAGCACTTAACAGAGCTCTCAGATAAATTTAGAAATGTTGGAATCGAAAAATCCCAATTAACAATTGCTCGTTTTGAACAGCTGAAAAAAATTTTACCGCAAATCGATCACTTTTTCGATCTTACTGCAGCAATTGAACGGCAAAAACTCATTAAGACTAACGATGAAATTCAAAAAATGATGGGAGCAGGTGAAGAAGCTGATTTTGCTTTTGATATTGCTCAAAAAAATTGTCGACCAGGAATTACCGAAATTGAATTAGTTAATCAAATTGAGAGTGCATTACGAGAAAAAGGCGTTCTTCACGTTAGTTTTGATACTTTGGTTCAAGCTGGCAAAATGGCAGCCAATCCACATGGTGAGCCAACAACTAATCAGGTAAAAGATCACGATTTAGTACTTTTTGATCTTGGAACGGTTCACGAAAATTATGTAAGTGATGCGACAAGAACTTTTGCAGTTGGTGAAATAACTGACGAACAAAAAGAAATTTATGATGTTTGTTTAGAAGCACAGCTGACAGCGATGGATTATGCTAAACCCGGGATAACTGCTGCTGAACTTGATAAAAAAGCACGTGACATTATTACTAAACATGGATTTGGTGAATATTTTAATCACCGACTAGGTCATGGCTTAGGAACTTCTGTTCATGAATTTCCTTCAATTATGGAAGGTAATGAAATGATGCTTGAACCGGGCATGTGTTTTTCGATTGAACCGGGTATTTATGTTCCAGGATTCGCAGGAGTTCGAATTGAAGATTCAGTTCATGTGACAAAAAATGGTGTCGAACCTTTCACTCATACAAGCAAACAGTTAATAAAATTATAATTTAAAACAATTTACTTTGCCGTTGATTATGTCAACGGTTTTTTAATTTAAAAAACAACTAAAATAAATGTTAGAATAGAGCCAAGTAATTCATCAAGCCATTATTTGGGAGGAAGAAAATGCGAATCAAGAAAATAAAAATTTGGGGGATCATTGGTTTAATTTTTGCTTTTACCTTTTTGTTTGTTGGATGTTCAGATGACAATAATCAAACAATTAAACCCAAAGATGAAACTTTAAATAAAACTCCAAAGGGTAAAATTACTTTATGGGTCGATCCGAACTATATTTCGACCTATCAAAGTTTGGTAAAAGATTTCGAAAATGATTATCCGAAGGTCAAAGTTACAGTTGAAGGTAAGAAACTAACTGACGTAAAAAATGATGTAACCAAAGATCCTTCTAAAGCAGCTGATATTTTTATGACGACCAGTGATCAGGTTCCGTCTTTAGCTGAAGTGGGACTTTTATACCCATTAAGAGACCGTCGAGTTAAAGATGTTAATAATGATCATTCTGATGTTTCAATTAGAGGAATTACCTGGAAGCATGAATTGTACGGATATCCAGCAAGCATTAGCGCACAGGTCCTTTATTATGATAAAACACAAATAAATTCTAATGATTTAAAATCGTGGAGTAATTTGACCACGCAGGGAATTTTAGCAGTTAAATTTAATCAAACGGGTGCTAATTATATTTTTGCTCCTCAATTTATTAGTGCTGATAAAGATCGAATTAATACAGTTTTTAATGATAATTCTTATGGAGTTAATGTTTTAAAGTGGATCAAATCTCAAAAAAATAATCGTGGAATTTTACAGTCAAATGAACCACTTAGTGATCTAAAGTCAGGCAAAGCTCAATCTTTTATTGGAAGTTCAGACAATGCTAATCAGGTTAAAGAGGCGTTAAACAGTAAATTTGCAGTTGCGCCGATGCCTTCTATCAACACTAATCAAGAAAAGGTGCCTTTCAAATCGTTAGTTGAAGTTAAGCTTTTTGGAGTTAATCAGCAGAGTAAATATCCATTTGCGGCAATGACTTTGGCAGCTTTTTTGACTTCAAAGAAGTCAGAAGTAAAAGTTTTTCATGATCTAGGCTTAATTCCATCTAATAACAAAGCTCAAACTGACCCCAACATAAAAAATGATTTAGTGGTAAGAACAACGAATGTAATGAGTGATAATAAACACGCCGTAGTGCTTCCAAATGATTTTAAAACTAAGAAATTCTGGGATTCAATGGACTTATTAATTAATGATACCTATGAGGGTAAAATTAATGAAACTGATTATTTATCTCGGCTGCACAAAATAGAAAAGAGTTCGTTTAAAGGGAGAGAGATCTCTAGATAATAGGAGTAATTTTTGGAAGAAGACACAAAAAATAAAGTAATTATTGCTGGAGTTAATATTGGTGATCCCCGTTTTGAATCCAAAATGGAAGAGTTAAAAGGACTGGCAATGGCAGATAATTTTGAGGTTGTATCTGTTGTAGTTCAAAACCTAGATCATCGTTTGTCGGGTACTTATTTTGGTCAAGGGAAACTTGCTGAAATAAAAAATGAGCTAGCTGTTACAGAAGCTCAGGCAATTATTATTAATGATGAATTATCCCCCACCCAGATTAGAAATTTAGAAAAGTTTCTACAGGTTACGGTTCTTGATCGCACTGAACTGATTTTAGAAATTTTTGAAAGTCGCGCGCGCAGTAAAGCTGCAAAAATTCAGGTGGAAATTGCTAAATTACAATATGAGATGCCACGTATTCACCCTTCTTCAAGTAAACTTGATCAACAAGGCGGAGGAGGCGGAGGCCTTCATAACCGTGGGGCAGGTGAAACAAAATCTGAAATTAATCGGCGGACAATTTTAAAACAGATTAGTGAGTTAAAGGCCCGTTTGAAAAAAGTTGAAGCGACTCATGAAACTCAAAGTAAAGATCGTGAGAAGTCAGGCATCCCACAGGTTGCTTTAGTAGGTTATACGAACGCGGGCAAATCAACGACGTTTAACAATTTACCAAAGGCAATGGCTGCAGAATCAATTAAATTACAAGATCAAGTATTTGCGGCGAATATGCTTTTTGCAACTTTAGATACGACAATAAGATCGGTTCATTTACCTGATAAAGAAGAATTCTTATTAAGTGATACCGTTGGTTTTATTGAAGGGCTCCCGCATCAATTGGTTGAATCGTTTAAAACCACTTTACAAGAGGCAAAAGAAGCCGACCTTTTAATAAATGTCGTTGATTATTCGGACCCTAACTGCGATGAAATGATTGCAACTACAAAAAAAGTTTTAAGTGAAATTGGCGCAAATGAGATTCCAATGATAACTTTTTACAATAAATCCGATCTTTTGGCTAATTCATCTTATCCAATCATTAAAGAAAACGAAATTTTTGGGTCGGCATTGGATTCGGATTCTTTAAAACAACTAGGAGAACTGATTAAAAAGCATATTTTTCAAGGATTTAAAAAGGTGAAACTCTTTATTCCTTTTGATCAAGGAGAAATGGTTTCTAAAGTTATGAACAATTATCAGGTCGTGTCTTATTCGTACCTTAACGAAGGAACAGAAGTAATTGCTAATTTAAGCCCAGTATCTCAAGGTCGATTCAAGGAATTTATTATTAATTAGAATTAAGAAATCCATTACGAACTTCAGAGATATTATACGTAACTAAGAATGCTTTCGAATCGACTGTGAGTATTGAACTAACAAGATCGGGATAGTCGTTATTGCTCGTAACCACCATTAACATCTCTTTTCCGTCGCCGTTTTTTCCACCACGAACATCGAAGATCGTGTAGCCTTGTTCACTAGCTTGATCGATCAATTGTTTGATTTCTTCTAAGTGATTTTCACTCATGATATTAAGCATGATTTTGTGGTCAAAGCCTAACATAATATAATTCATTACCATCGAAGTTATTACAAGGGAAAATGTTGCTAAGAAGAAAGCATTGCTGCCGTCAACAAAAATATTGAAGAAGGTTACAATTGTGTCAATCACTAATAAAGTCACTGATGGATTAATGTGAAAATATTTCTTTAGAATCAAAGGGGGAACTGAAGTACCCCCAGCGGAAGCATCAACGTGATATAAAAGAGCAACTCCAAAACCAAAGACGGCTCCGCCGATTACCATTGCTAAGACATTATCCTCAACGACTTTAAAGCTGGGAGTAATCGCCATAAATAACGGAAGCAAGAAACTGCCGATTGCAATTTTAGCAACAACTTTTTTTCCAAGAAAACAGGCTGCTAGAATAATCATCAAGATATTAATAAGTAAAACTACAATTGAACGGTTCCAGCCAAAAGCAGCGGAAACAAGAATTGAGATCCCGGTCGCTCCACCTGCGGCAATGTTGATCGGCGCATAGAAAAAGTTAATACTGATTGAAATAATTTCGATTGCAATACAAATAACCAGCAGTTGAGTGAAAAAGTTCTTGTTTAAATTAACTTGAATTTTTTTCATTTAAATGTTGAAAGGGAAGCCCTCACTTTGACTCGAAAGAGTCTCTTTTTTTCTTTCCTTTCAATGTATTTTTGTTTAGCAAGGTGAACCTTATAGCTAAATAAGTCTTTTAATACAAGCGTTTATATAACTTACAAAAGTATAGCAAAAATGGTAATAAAAAAGCTCTCTATTTAGAGAACTTATTAAATATTTAATTTATTATAGTCTTTAATGTCGATTTCTGATTTGCTGTTAATTTCTATGGTTGTGATGCTGCCGTTTCTAGGAGAATCAGTAATGTCAAAGCCCTGATTAATTCCGTATCTTCCAGCGATACTGCGGATAGTTGTTCCATGAGTCACTAATAATACTGGATCAGCGGTAGAAAAATCTATTTTAGATGCTAGAGTTTTAAATGCCCTTTCAATTCGCTGCCAGTATTGATTAGCTGTTTCTGCATCTTTGAATGGATCAGCTTCGTGCATCAAATCTTTAGTCTTATCTAAGTTAAATTTATTAATTATTTCATTATATGTATGACATCCGGCAAGGTGTCCCGACATGATCCAAGCTTCACTAGCGTTCATCCCTTCAAAAAAACCATAAAAGCATTCTCGAAAATCAGGAATTTCAATACTTCGAGGTGAATTGGCTTTATTTTGTTCTAAAATAACTCGTACAGTATTGCGG
Source organism: Xylocopilactobacillus apis (assembly GCF_033095965.1). Lineage (NCBI taxonomy): Bacteria > Bacillati > Bacillota > Bacilli > Lactobacillales > Lactobacillaceae > Xylocopilactobacillus > Xylocopilactobacillus apis. The sequence continues at coordinate 1,296,601 of NZ_AP026801.1, read as the reverse complement.
GCCCGATTGGCATCGCTTGAACAGGTGTATTGAAAATGAGTGTTCTTAAAGATTTCACCGACTCTCTTGGCATCAGCGATTCCTTGCTCGGTTAAAGGTGAATCAGACCATCCCTGCATTTTGTTGTAACGATTAAAATAGGTTTGTCCATGGCGGATCAGATATACGATTGTCATATTTACTCCTAAATTTTTTCTTTTATTAGAATAACACTTTTAAAATTCCTGGTAGACGGCGGGATCTTGATTTTTGTTACGACCGTCAGGACGACTTAATTTATTGATTTCTTTTATTTCATCATCAGTAATTTCGAAATTGAAGAGCTGAAGGTTACTAAGCTGATGTTCATAACTTGATGCTTTCGGGATCGGCATGGTATTTAACTGGATCTCCCAACGCAGAATAATTTGTTGAGGAGATTTATGATATTTATTAGCCAGTTCAGTTATGATCGGTTCATTAATAACAGCTCTTCCTCTTGCCAATGGACTCCATGCTTGGGTCAAAATATGATGTTCTTCATCGTATTGACGCTGAATTTCTTGATTAAAGTAAGGATGAAGCTCGACTTGATTGATACTTGGCATAATACCTGTTTCTTTTTGCAGCCGATCGATGTGTTCAGGTAAAAAGTTGCTGACCCCAATTGATCGGATAAGACCCCATTTTTTGGCATCGATTAATGCTTGCCAGGCTTCAAGATATTGATCTTGAATGGGGTCGGGCCAATGAATCAAATAAATATCTATATAATCGAGTCCCATTCGGTAAATAGATTCTTGAATAGTTTGGATTGCTTCCTGATACTGATGATGGCGCCCGGGTAATTTTGAAGTAACAATTAGATCTGAGCGCGCAATGCCGGTTCTCTTAATAGCTTGTCCGACACTTCCTTCATTTTCATAATTAAAGGCACTGTCAATCAATCGATACCCTGCGTTGATTGCAGAAGTAATAGCCTCAATTCCAGTGGCTCCATTTAATTTATATGAACCAAATCCAATTTTAGGGAGGATTAACCCGTCATTTAGTTGATATGTTTCCATATGAGCTCCTTTCAATAACTAATAATATTTTACAGCGGTTTCATAGATTTTTTATCACTTATGGGTAGAAAATTATTCATTTTACGATATAATAGTTAACGGGCAATGGTATGCCGTTGAACCGTGTCAGGTCCGGAAGGAAGCAGCACTAAGGCGGAGGTATCATGTGCCTTTTTAGTATCCAAAGGAAATAATTATGTCTTATCAAGCTTTATATCGAAAATATCGACCGGTTGATTTTAACGGAATTGTTGGACAGCCGGTATTAGTACAGACTTTAAAAAATGCGATTACGACGGGTCATATTTCTCATGCGTATCTTTTTTCAGGCCCGAGGGGGACTGGAAAAACTACAACCGCACGAGTATTCGCTAAAGCAATTAACTGCCAATTTGCCAAAGATGGTGAGCCTTGCAATGAATGTGAGACTTGCTTAGGAATTAATAATGGCACTTTAGCTGATTACGTGGAAATTGATGCTGCCTCAAATAACGGGGTCGATGAAATCCGAAATATTCGCTCGCAGATTAAGTATGCGCCTTTGGTTGCAAATTATAAAATTTACGTTATTGACGAAGCGCATATGTTGTCGCTCGGTGCTTTTAATGCTTTATTAAAAACACTAGAAGAGCCGCCTTCATATGCGATTTTTATTCTGGCAACTACCAATCCTCAAAAGATCCCTGCAACGATAATTTCTCGACTTCAAAAATATAATTTTCATCGCCTTTCGAATGAAGATCTAACCAATCAGCTTGATTTTATTTTAAAAAAAGAAAATATTGAATATGATAAATCAGCGATTGATTCAGTTGCTCAGCTGGCAAATGGCGGCATGCGAGATGCATTAAGTATTTTAGATCAGGCAGTAACATTAAGTAATGGCAAGATCACTTTAGATTTAGTCAATGAACTAACTGGTTCAACGACTAAAGATTTGTTATTTCAGTATTTGAAATCAATTCATGATGGCGATGTAAAAAGTGCAGTTGAAGAAATTGACCAAATTATTCATGAAGGAAAAGATTTAGCTCAATTCATTCATGAATTCATTATTTTAATAAAAGATATTCTACTTTTAAAAAACAATATTAATCCAGTTTCTTTTACCTCAGAGGAGCTAGAGCAATTTAAAGAAATTCCAGCAGCTTGGTTTTATCAAGCACTCAAAGTTCTTAACGATGAAGATCAGCGCTTAAAAAAGACCGTTTATGCTGATCTTTTGATTGAAATTATGACAATTGAATTGTCTGATCTAACATCAATCGCGAAAACAACTTCAGTACAGTCTGAACAGCCACCAAAACAGGTTGAACAAATTCCAAAAATAACGATAAAACAGCCAGAGAAGAAGGTTGAATTTAAGCCAATTGAACAGCAAGTTGAAGTGGCTGAGACAAAAGAGAGCGATTCTTCTATAACTGGTACGTTCATTAACTATGAAGGAATGGATCAGGTGTTAAAAAATGCTACTCGTCAGTCACTCGAACAGTTGAACGAGAAATGGGAAGAGGTAATTAATGAAGCGGACGGAGAGTTAGCAGCTTTAATCAAGTATACTCATCCGGTAGCTGCATCTAACGATGGAGCCATTATCTCATTTAAATTTTTGCAATTTTTACAAAAATTAGATCAAAGGTCAGATTTACAAGCAGATTTACAAGAATTGACGGGCAATCTTAAAATCATGGGAATTTCTGATGAAGAGTGGCCAGAATATCGTAAAAATTACATTATTTCTTTAAAACAAGGTAAAGTTAAACCAGAAGAAACTAATCAAGAGGTTAATAATGAAAAAGAGTCAGCTGTTAAGGAAGACCATTCAGAATTAACTTCTAATATGGAGGCAATTATTAAGTTTTTAGGACCTGAAAACGTAAAAATAATTGATGATTAATTATGCAGTATCCAACTCAAATTTCAAAATTAATTGATAGCTTTATGAAACTGCCTGGAATTGGTGAGAAAACGGCAGCTAGAATGGCTTTTTATATCTTTGATATGTCAGATAACGATGTGACAGATTTTGCTCGTAACCTGCTTGATGTAAAGCGTAACCTGCATTATTGCACGATTTGCGGCAATATTACAGATGATGAAATCTGTGAAATTTGTCAAGATCAAACCCGTGACCGAAGCCAAATTATGGTTGTAGCGCAGCCCAAAGAAATTATTTCATTTGAGCGCAGTCACGAATATCATGGACTTTATCATGTTTTGCATGGACTTTTGTCACCGCTTGAAGGAACCGGACCAGAGGACATTAACATTGTTACTTTGATTAAAAGGCTTCGAGATGATGTGGTAAAAGAAGTAATTATTGGCACTGATGCCACTCCTGAAGGAGAAGCTACCGCAAGTTATTTATCTCGGCTGATTAAACCCGTAGGGATTAAAGTAACTCGTTTGGCCCATGGCCTAGCTGTTGGCAGTGATATTGAGTATGCTGATGATTTAACGTTAATGAGAGCTTTAGAAGGAAGAACGGTGATCTAGTTTTGCGAAAAATAAGAAATATTGACGCAGTTTATAATAAACAGCTCTTTGCCGCAATTCAGCAGCAGTTATCTGCTATCAAAAAACTGGAACACTATGACGAACTGGCGATTGACCAGAATGAACAGATGCAAGCTGTTGAAATAGTGCATAAACATCTTTATTATTTCTATCTTCGTCATTTGCGGCAGGAAAAAGTTATGGTTAGAGAAGTTATCAATGAAAAAGAAAAACAAGTTGAAGTAGTTTTTGGAACAAGCGGTAAGTAGAAATGTTTATATCATTTGAAGGAATTGATGGTGCTGGGAAAAGTACAGCTATTGATCAGTTAAAAAAATTTTTAATTGATTCACATTTAAATGAAAGCATAGTTTTTACCCGTGAACCGGGAGGAACTAAAATTTCTGAAGCAATCCGTCAGATTTTAATTAGTAATGACTATGAAAAAATGGATCCTTGGACCGAAGCACTTCTATATGCAGCAGCGAGATGCCAAAATGTAGTTGAAAAAATTCAACCTGCTCTGGAGTCTAACAAAGTTGTTTTAGCTGACCGCTTTGTTGATTCATCTCTTGCGTACCAAGGCGGAGGCAGAGGCTTGGGAATTGAGAACGTGGCAAAACTTAATAAATTTGCGACAGGTGATATCCTGCCTGATCGGGTTGTTTATTTTAAGGTCTCGCCCGAAGTTGCTCTTAGCCGTGTGCAGAGAAGAGCAGAGACTGATCGATTGGAAAAAGAACGAGCAGCTTTTTTTCAATCGATTAGCGCTGCTTATGATACACTAATTGCAAAAAGTCCCGCTCATTTTATAGTAATTGATGCAGGCAAAAGTCCTGTAGAAGTCTATCAAGCTTTAAAAGCAGCGGTTGTTCCATTAATTGAGGAGGCTATCCATTGAAGTTAATTATTGCAGTCATTCAAGACCAGGATGCAAATGAATTGAGTAATTCTTTTATTAAAGCAAATATTCGCGCAACAAAAATTTCTTCTAACGGTGGATTTTTAAAATCTGGGAATACAACTTTTATGATTGGGGTGGAAGATGAACGAAAACAAGAAGTGCTTGATATAATTAAAAGTATTTCTAAGTCTCGTTCTCAATTCATGACGGCACCTTTTCCAAGCCCTCAGAGTATTGATGACGGCTTTCAAGAACCGATTAAAGTTCAAGTCGGCGGGGCAACCGTTTTTGTTTTACCAATTGAAGAAACTTATCACTTTTGATGGATAATAAAAGTTATATTAATAATTTTAAGCAGCAGATTGATGAGGGAAAGCTCAGTCATGCATACTTGTTGAATGGCTTTTCGCTAACTAATATTAAAGAAGCTGTAAATTGGGTTTCTCTTTATTATTACTGCATCAATAAAACTGCAACTGGACCATGTCATAATTGTGTCAATTGTAAAGCAATTGAAAATCATGATTTTCCGGGGATAACCGAAATTGATGATGCTGACCAAATGATTAAAATTGATCAGATCAGAGAAATGACGGATAGCGCAGATTACAGTGATTTAGGCCAGAAAGCAAAATTTTTTATTATTAATCATGCTGAGTTAATGAACGAAAATTCTCAAAATGCTTTGTTGAAGCATTTAGAAAGTCCGGCAGATGATCGTTATTTCTTTTTATTAACTCAAAACATGCACCTATTGCTGCCGACGATTATTTCAAGAACTGAAGTGGTATATTTTCCGTCAGATTCTTCCGAAAAGAAAGATTTTGAGGATCCGGTAATTGATAAATTTGTTCGACTATTAGTTAAAAGAAATCCACTGGCGTATGTTGTTTTAACAACAGAACTTAGGCCGATTATTAAAGAAAAAGGCGACTCTTTTGTTTTATACGCCATTCGAAATGCTTATCATCAAGTACCAATTGATTCACAAATAGCTAGACAGTTAAAATTATTTAGCAGCAATTTCCCTCAAGTCAGTTACAATATCGATTTTCAGAGATTGATGGAAAAATTTTGTCTGGAAGTTTTAAGCGAGGAAAAATTTGAATAACGAAGAAAAGAAAGAAATTAAGATTAAAGGACATGTTTCAAGACCTTTAATCTTAAAAGAAATGTATCAGCAGGGTTTACATATCTGCAGTGTTTTTTTCGGTGACAAAAGAGAAGGAGATTGTCTTTTTTGCTTAGAAATTCTAACGAGAATGAAAAATGAATCAAAGAAATGATGAGAAAATAGGTACGTTATTTCTAATTCCAACCCCTATTGGTAATTTAGGAGACTTAACGTTAAGGTCTTTAGACACCTTGAAAGAAGTAGATCTTTTGTTGTGTGAAGATACGAGACACACGCAAATATTACTCGAACATTATCAAATTAAAACTCCAAAGTTAAGTTTTCACGAACATAATTCAAAGCAGCGAATTCCGGAAGTTGTTGATAAACTCAAATCGGGTCTTAATTTAGGCTTGGTAAGTGATGCTGGAATGCCGGTTATTTCTGATCCAGGAGTCGACCTCGTCAGTACATTAAGAAAACAGAAAATCCCGGTATTTGCCCTACCAGGTGCTAATGCAGCAACCACTGCATTGGTTGGATCCGGTTTTCCAGCTATTCCGTATACCTTTTTGGGATTTTTGCCCCGCAACGCGAAGGAAATTAAAGAAACACTTGACCATATTTATGATCAGACAATTATTTTTTATGAATCTCCGTATCGTCTTTTAAAAACAGTGAAGGTAATCGAGACAATTGATCCAATCTGGCAGCTTTGTACAGCCCGTGAATTAACTAAAATCCACGAAGAATATTTTGCAGGATCGGCTGATGAAGTTCTTAGACATTATGAAGAATTTCCGCCAAAAGGTGAATTTGTCGTTCTTTTAGCACCGAGAACTAAGAAGTTGACAGTTCCGGCTAAAGATCAATGGGTAGAGATAATTAAACATGAAATTGATAATGGAATTAGTCCTAATACGGCAATAAAAAATTTTGCTAAGAAGTATCAACTTGAACGTAAAATCGTTTATGATGTATATCATATGATAAAACAGTAAAGGAAAAGAAAATGAAAGTTTTTAAGCAAGAATATCAGGTTCCTTTTTTTGATTGTGATAAATTTAGAAATATGACTGCAATTTCAATAATTGATAACGTGATCCTCGTCTCAACACGTCAACTTGAAGAAATGGGTTACGGTGAAAAATGGATGAGAGATCGTAATCTTGGCTGGGTTGTTACGCAGTATGATCTTTTAATCGATCGAGCACCGGTTGATGAAGAAAAAATAGTGATTTCTACTTGGATTGAGAACTACAATAAGTTTTTTTCATATCGAAATTTTGCAATCGATACAATGGATGGTGAAAGATTAGTAACTCTTAAGTCAGTTTGGGTAACGCTAAATTTGGAACAGAGAAAATTAACGCCTCTTTCAGAAGAAATGATGGATTCGTTTGGTGCAGAGAAAAATGTAGTTGTTAAGACACCAAAAATTTCAATTGACCAAGAGAAATTGAACGATTTGCAGAAATTTAATATTCGCTATGCTGATCTCGATACAAATAACCATATTACTAATACGAGTTATATTACCTGGATGTTTGAAAGCTTGGGGATTGATTTTTTGGAAAATCACAAACTTAAAGAGTTACAAATTCGATACGAAAAAGAAATTCAAGATCGTGACTATGCAGAAGCTGGATTATATCAGGATCCAGATGATAGTTTAAAGTATTATCATCAAATTTTTAAAAGTGATAAAATTGCCTGCCAAGCAATGACAATTTGGCACTAGTATATAAAGGAGATCAATGAGAAAAGAAAAAAGTATTTGGCAAGGTCCAAAAGTTACCACATATTCAATTGCATTATTAGGAATTTTAATGGCACTTCACATCGTCATCAGTCGAGTAGGTACGATTAGAATAACTCGTGATCTCCGTTTTTCTTTAGTATTTATTGTAAGTGTAATTATTGCTTATTATTATGGCCCTTTGTGGACTGCAGCAGTTAATGGGATCTTAAATATTGTAATGTTTTTTGTTTTTCCAACTGGGGATCCATTTTTTGTAGGTTACATCATATCTGCAGTTTTAGGCGGATTTATTTACGGAATTTTTTTATATCCGCATAAGATAAGCATTGTGCGAGCAATTTTAGCAGTAGTTTTTGTTACATTGATCGTTAATCTTTTAATGAACGGTCTTTGGACTACTCTGATGTATAAAACTCCTTTTTGGATTTCATTGGGTGGAAGAGTATTTAAGGAGTTTGTCGTAATAATTCCGCGGATAATTATCACATATCTAGTTTTAGAAGGAATGTCTAGATTAAACTTAGAATCGAAGTTAAATTAATGTTAAGTTTAGGAATTGATTGCTCTGACTTTGGAGTCAGTGTTGCATTGGCTTATCAAGATGAATTAATTGTTGAAAATACAACGGCAGCAAATAAAAGGGCGAGTAAGTTTTTGATCACTCAAATTCAGCAGCTTTTTAATAATACTGGTCGATCGTTAACTGAAGTTGAAAAAATTGCAGTTGCATCTGGCCCGGGAAGTTTTACAGGGTTAAAAATTGGGGTAACCGCAGGTAAAGTGTTAGCTGCAGTTAATAATGCCCAAATTTATGGCATTTCAAGCCTAAAAAATTTGGCGTATCCCTTGCTGGGGACGAGGGTCCCTGTCTTAGCGCTGATCTCGGCTCGCCATAACAATTTTTATGCAGGGATTTATCAGAAACAGGGGGATAAAATCATTAATTTGATGCCGGATGTTTATGCTAATTTTTCAGTTATTAAAGAAAATTTAAGTCAATTTAATGATTTAATTATCATTGGTTCGGGACTTGATGAAATTAAAGAAGACTTAGAAGTGGCGGGGAGAGTTGTCGATGTAAAAGAAAACAACTTAATTCCGCGTGGCTTTTCAACAATTATTTTAAGTAGTGGGGAAGAACCAGTCGAAGCTGGGCTTTTTGTCCCTAATTATATTCGTGATCCGCAGGCAGTGTTAGTTTGGGATAAAAATAATCCTGATCATGAGAAAATAAATTATGTGGAAGAAATTTAAAGATTGGACCTCAAATAATTCTGGCTCAGAATCCAAATTTCAATCTGAACAAATTTTGATTAATAATCAGCTTTTTACTTTAAGAAGTGCCAATGAATCTGACATTGATAGATTCTTAAAAATGGAAAAAGAGCTTTATGAAGGTCGTACTCCTTGGGATGCGGGTGCTTTTACTCGTGAAATCAGACGTCATCAGGATGCTCTTTATTTGATTCTTGAAAATACCAATGATTTAGTGGCTTTTATTGGTTTAAATTGGAATCATGAAGAGTCTCATATAACTAATTTTGCGGTTCTAACATCTTATCAAGAACAGGGGATTGGCCGCTGGCTGCTTAATTATGCAATTGATTATTCGAGAAAGTTAAAGGCTAAAAAGTTAACGCTTGAGGTCAGTGTGGAAAACAATATTGCAATTCATCTTTATCATACAGTAGGCTTTCGGGACGGAAATATAAAAAGGTTTTACTACAATTTCAACAATGGAGATGCAATGAATATGGAATTAGATTTAGAACGCAAAGAGCATGAAGAATAATAAACAAATTATATTGGGAATCGAATCAAGCTGTGATGAAACCAGTGTTGGAATAGTTGCTGATGGACATGAATTACTGGCCAATGTGATAACTTCTCAAATCAATAGTCATCGGCGCTTTGGGGGAGTAGTCCCTGAGGTTGCCAGCCGTCACCACGTTGAGTACATTGACTACTGTATTGAACAAGCCATGAAGAATGCCGATCTTAAATTTTCTGATCTAGATGGAATTGCAGCTACTTATGGGCCAGGATTAGCCGGGTGTTTGATGGTTGGATTAACTGCAGGTAAAATGTTAGCAGCTCGTCTTGATCTGCCGTTTTATGGAGTTAATCACATGGCGGGTCATATTTATTCTGCTGCTATTAATCATGAGATTAAATTTCCAGCTTTAGCTCTTTTAGTTTCCGGCGGACATACAGAATTTGTTTATTTGAAAGATGAACTAAGTTTTGAAATTCTCGGTACGACTTTAGATGATGCAGTTGGTGAAGCTTATGACAAAATTGGAAGGTTAATCGGATTTAATTATCCGGCTGGTAAAACAATTGATCAAGCTGCTCAAAAAGGAGAATTGACTTATGATTTGCCGCGGCCAATGCTCTACACTCATGATTTGAATTTTAGTTTCAGTGGAATTAAAACAGCAGTTCGTGAATTAGTTGAGAAAGAAAAACGTCAAGATACGCTCAACGTCAATAATTTAGCTGCCAGTTTTCAAAATGCAGTCGTTGATGTTTTAACTGCCAAAACTAAAAAAGCCCTTGAACAAGTTGATGTTCAAGAACTCATTATTGGCGGGGGAGTTGCTGCTAATTCTCTTTTGAAGAGTCGAATGACTGAACTTATTTCAAATGATTTTCCAGATTGTCAGTTAACAATTCCTCCAGCAAGACTGTGTGGCGATAATGGAGCAATGGTTGCAGCGTTTGGTTCAGTTCTTGCAAAACATCAAGAAGTTTCTGATTTAACGCTTGACAGTAATCCGAGTCTGTCTTTTAGGACAGCGTAGAGTTAAATTCATCGATTTCTTCGCCTTTTTCGGTCCAAGCAGTCATCGCTTCATCTAACAGTTCTTCAGTTTTTTCAATTTCATTCGTCAAATCATTTAATTTATCAAGATCATATCCATTTTCTGGTTTAGCAGCTTCTTCTTGCAGCTCAGCCAGAATTTTTTCGTTTTTGGCGATAATTTCTTCGTAATTTGCCTGTTCTTTGGTTAACTTTCTTAATTGTTTCTGTTGTTCAAAGGAAAGTACTGGCTTTGCTGAATCGTTTGGAGCACTATTTTTAACTTTTGTTTCAGATTTAACGATCTTCTTTTCATTGGGTTCATTGTTTTTCTCAGAATAGTAATCCCAATTACCAAGATAAGTAACGGAGCCATTAGGGGTTAAGTCGATTGTTTTATCTGCTAGTTCATTAATAAAGAATCGATCGTGACTAACAAATAGAATAGTCCCTTGATATTTATCTAACGCGTGTTCCAAGACTTCCTTCGAATTAATATCTAAATGGTTAGTTGGCTCATCAAGGATAAGTAGATTGTTTCCTTGTTCCATCAAAATTAAAAGTGCTAAGCGGGCTTTTTGACCGCCTGAAAGTCTTTCAACTTTAAGATTGACCTCGTCGCCGGTAAAAAGGAGTCCAGCCAATTTCTTTAAAACATCTCCTTTTTCAAGCAGCGGAAATTCATCCCAGAATTGGTCAATTACTGTTTTTTCAGGATTTAACTGTTGAAATCCTTGATCGTAATATCCAACATCAACATTTGAGCCTAATTGAAAACTGCCGCTAATCGGCGGAATCTGACCAATCAAAGTTTTAACTAAAGTAGATTTTCCTCGTCCATTAGGCCCGATCACTGCAATCTTTTCACCGATTTTTACCTCAAAATTGATGTTTTTAACCAGTGCTTCTCCATCGTATCCAACAGCTAAGTCATGCGTTGAGAGTACCATATTTCCACTTCTTTTTTTGGCATTAAAATTAAGATGGATTGATTTATCTTCAGAAGCAGGGTGATCCATTATCTCCATCTTTTCGAGCTGTTTTCGCTTACTTTGAGCTCTCTTGGTAGTTGATGCCCTAGTAATATTTTTTTCAACAAAAGTTTCTAACTTGTTCATTTCCTTTTGCTGTTCTTCGTAGTGCTTTTCTTCTTCGACATCTTGTTTTTGAGATTCAGTCAAATAGAATGAATAATTTCCAGAATAGGACTTGAACTTGCCATGATGAAACGCCAAGGTTCTAGTTGTAACCCGATTAAGAAAATATTGGTCGTGGGATACGATTACTAACGCATTATGGTATGACTTAAGATAGTCTTCCAGCCAGATTAAAGTGTTAAGATCTAAGTGGTTAGTTGGCTCATCTAAGAACAAAAGGTCAGGCTGCTTTAAAAGGATTTTAGCAAGTGCTAGTCGAGATTTTTCGCCGCCAGATAAGTTTGGTACAGGTTCATCATAACGGCTTTCAGGAAAGTTA